>JAQVWL010000009.1 GCA_028709705.1 Clostridia bacterium | reverse complement strand
TTATAATACTGGTGATATTAGTTGCTCAGCTAATGATGTTGGCGGAGTAGCTGGAGAAAATAATGGAAGTATTTTAACCAACTGTCATAACACCGGCTCGGTTAACGGCACTGGCAACAATGTTGGCGGAGTTGTTGGTTATAACTATTCAACCAGCACTGTAAGCAACTGCTACAACACCGGCTCGGTTAGTGGCACGGGTAATAATATTGGCGGAGTTGTTGGGTATAATCAAACAACCAGCACTGTAACTGGCAGTTATAACACCGGCACAGTTAGCGGTACTTCAACTGGCAGTTTGATTGGAAAAAACGATTCCGGTTGCGTAGTTAGTTATTGCTACTATCTTGGCACAACACCTTATGGCACAAACAGTGGAACTTGGACAAACAACTCGGCAATTACAACAAGTGCAACTTTGCTAACCAATCTTAATGCGTGGGTTACTGCAAATCCTACAACTAATGGAATAACAAATCTTGCTTGGCAAATTATTACAGGAGTAAATGGCGGATATCCGGTTTTTGATTAAAATAATAACTTTTGTCTATTATATAAAAAAATAGGGGAAATAAATTCTCCTATTTTTTTGTTTTAAAGATTAAACTAAATTTGACTGATTTTGTACCGTCCAAGTTGACCTTCGCTACCCCTTGTGTTCCAAGAGGCGTTGGAGCGGGCGGAAGTGATGCCCCGCAGAATTTGGGGCATCGCTCCGCCCGCGGAGCAAAATACTGTAATACCCAAAACAAGTTTTTGCTCAATTTATTTGATAAATTGTTGCAAAAAGTGTTATATTATAATTAAGTATTTTAACTTTTTAACTTTTAGAAACATAGTTCGACATTTTATAAAAAAATACTGCAACAAAAGCGAAATAAATGGGGTATGTATGAAAAAAATTAGGAATATGGCATTTTTGCTTTCTTGTATGCTTGTGGCTGTGCTTGTTTGCGGTTGCAACCAGCAAACACTGACCGCAAGTTTTAATGAAAGAACAATTCAAATTGAAATGGGGCAGGAATATGACCCTTATTCTTTTATTGATGAAGAAATTGATGCGGGAACTAAATCTCACATTACCTTTAAAAGCGGAAACAACCAAGTTGCTTTTGTTACCACAAAAAACAAACTTGTTGCAGTTAGCACTGGTTCAACCGCCCTTTTCTGTTATTATGATAACGCACAATTTGCATATTGCTTTGTTGAAGTGGTCGAAACACCGATTCAATTAAACGCACCCGTCAATGTTAAGTTTGACACATCAACCAACTGCATAACTTGGAACTATGTTTATGCGCAAGGTGCAAGCGGGCTTGTTGTTGCTGGAACTTACACAGTTGAAATTACCAAAAACAATGGAACGCCTGTTGAATATCAAGCGATTGGAAACACTTACGGTTTGCTAAACGGTTTTGGAAATTATAAAATAAGAGTGAAAACCAACAGCGCTGGAAACTTTCTTGCAAGCGATTATGGCAAAAATGCTAATGATGAATATAAAGTTTTGGAATTTAACCTAATGGGTACGCCAAACAATTTGAGTTATAACAAAACCACTGAAATGTTTTCTTGGAGTGCAAATGGCAACCCCGAAAACACAAAATATAAAGTTTATGTAAACGGAAGCAACATTGCAGATGTTAACGGAACAACCGAAACAAGCATTTCAATTCCAACAAGTGTGGCGGGAACTTATTCGGTGTATGTTGAAGCTGTTCCACTTGAAAATTATATTTTGGCAAAAAGCAAAACTGTTTCGCTTATTCAACTTGCCAGCCCTGTGCTTTCTTTTGAAAATGGCATTTTGTCTTGGAACTCTATCACAAGTGCAACAAGTTATAAAATAACCTTAAAAAATAACGGAGTAGTGATTGGCGACCCGATAATTACAACAAACCCGCAAGTTGATTTGTCTGCTGTTGCAGTGGGCGAGTATGTTGCCGAAGTTCAAGCGATTGGCGACAGTACAAAATATATTTTTGACAGCATAAAAAATACATATATTTTCGAAAAAATTGGAACAGCACAGTTGCAACTTGACCTTGCAACCAACACCTTTTCTGTTCTTAACAACAGTGGTTACACTTGCAAAATTTATATAACAAACCAAACAACGCAAGAGCAAACAATTATTGAAAACACAATTTTTGAGTGGAACATAACCGATTTTGATATTTACACAATAACTGTCAAGTTTTTTGCAAGCAATGCAAGCAATCAAATTGATGGCAACTTTTCTGCGGGCTTTGTTTTGAACGATGAAAGTTCTACCGTTTTAACCAAAATTCAAAACCTTCAAAATGTTAACTTGGCTTATAGCGAAAACAATGGCAATTCGTTTATTAACTTCAATGAGTTGAATGAAAACAGCAACTATTCTTTGTGGTTAGATGGCGTTAATTTGGACCTTGAACGCATAAATAACCAATTTGAACTTGGCGAAACAAACTCCTTGTTCACCAATTCAGAAAAATACTATTTTGAATTAAAAATCAGCAAAGAAATTGAAAATTCAACCATTTTTGTTGGCGTAAGTTCTCAAATGGCGGTTGAAAAACTACCTTCTCCTATGCTTTTAAGTCTTAGTGGAAACACAGTTATTATTGCTGACACAAATTTGAATAATTTTGCAATTTCTTCAACCAAATTTGTTATAAACGACATTGTTACAAACACTTTAAATATGTCAAATATGTCAAATTCTGCTTGGGATATAAAAGCAAATTTTGTTGCAATTCCTGGGTCTTTGGACATAGGCAACACAAAAACATATTTCACTTCAAGCAATGTTTCAAACTTTTATTTAAGAAGACTTTCAAACATTGAAAATCTTGCATACAATTATCAAACCAACACAATTTCTTGGAACGCAGTGCAAAATGCAAGTCTTTATCATATTTATATTGATGGTCAAAAGATTGACACAACAACTTCAACACAATATTACTTTGAAACCGTTGGCAACAAAGTTTGTAGAATAGTTGCCGAACCGAATAGTTGGCAATTTGTTTCAACAAATCAAACCGGATATTTACAATCTTTTACAAGTGCCCCCTTGACGATTTTTCAAGCAAATGCAATGACTGATTTAACACTTGACCTTGACAATGGCATTGTTTCTGCAAATTGGGTTGCCCCAACAAACACCGCAAGTCTTGTTTTGACTTATGATATTTTTGTTGATGATATTGCAATTATTCAAAACGTTTCTGGCACAACTTACACATTTGACAGTTCGCTTTTTGAAAACGCAAACACATACAAAATTTCTGTTAAAATGACTTGCCCGAACAACAATTATTTTTTGCCAATAGAAAATGAAATAAGTGTAAACTTGACAAGACTTTCAGCACCCGAAACTTTAAACAAAAATGCAAACTTTTTGTCTGCTGTTGGGTTTAATGCATCAATTATGAATGGTTTGTCTTTCAATCAAATTGCTTACAGCGAAAATAACTATGAAATACCTAATATTGATGATGGCGAAAGTATTGTGCTTAGTGCTTATTATTTGGGTAAATTTGATAGCGACCAAAGTGTGTATTATCTAAACTCTCAACCCGCTATTTTTACTTTGCAAAAACTCAATGTTCCACAAAACTTGCATTATGAAGACAACACAGTTTTTTGGGATACATTAGACACCAATTTTGTTGGCGAATTTGTTTACAATTATTGCATAAATGTGGGCTTGACAACAACTGAACCAGCAATAACCGACCAAACACAAGTTGATGATTTGTATTATGAAACCGAATTTGCCTTTGTTGTTTTTGAACAACTTTCTTCAATTTGGACAAGCATTTCTGCCAACCAAACCAAACTTTTGCCAAGCACAAATGTTGCTTCGCTTTATGTTGTAAAAGAAAATACCGTTAGCAATTTGGAAATGCAACTTACTCCGCAAAAAGATATAAAAATTTTGTGGAACTATTCACAGCGATTGACTGATGTTGAAGATTATAGAACAAACTTTGCCATAACGCTTGAAGCACCTAACAATTTTACTTACACAATCACACAACCACAAGGCGACACTCTTTTTGAAAACGGAAAATATTTTTATGTTTTTGATAGCACAGATTTTGAACTTTCTACAACTTATGTTGTTAGTGTAAAAGCAATAAGTAACAAAACCTTAAATTCTATTTCTCAATTTATCAACATAACAAAACTTTCAAGCGTAAATCATATTGGACTTTGGGAAACAAACGCAAGACTGGTTGACAACAACTTGCAACCAATCAATCTCAATGGCGTTTTAAATGTTGTTGTTAGTGGAAGCACAACAACAATAAATGGTTTAAACATTGACCTTTCAGCAATGACAAGTGGCGAAAATTGGACAGTTTTTGTTAAATTAATTGCGATTATGCCACAAAGTTGCATAAACGGAAATTATTTTTTGGATAGCGACACAACTGAATATAAATTTGTAAAAATACTTAATTTGTCGCCCGCTATTGACTTGGAAAACAATAGAATAACTTGGATAGCAAGAGAAAATGCAACTTCTTATTCATTAAAAGTTGAAAAACCTGATGGCACTTTTGCATATATAGAAAATATTACTAACAATTATTTGTCTTTGAACGACAGCAGGCTTTTGCAAATAACCGCCAATAGTGGATATTACCAAATTTCAGTCAAAGCAAATGTTATTGGTGCAACTTTGACACCTTTTGTTGAAGCGAATAATTCGCCAATTGGCTTTATATGCAGTGATTATGCAAGTTCTGTGATAATAAACAAACTTGACCAAATTTTTGCACCTACAATTACAACAGTTGCAGAAGATTTAACTCAAACACAAGTAACAATAACTTGGAACACTGTTGCAAACGCAACAAGTTATGATGTTTTTGTTAGTGGCTCAAGAGGAGTTTTGGGAACCTTACTTACAACAATAAATACAAACTTATCAAATCCTACACTTTCATATACCACCGATACTGCTTTTGTAAATACAGGAAACTATTTTGTTGGCATTGTTGCAAGAGCAAATGGCAATATAACATCAAGTATTTCAGAACAAGTCAAAGTTGTTAGATTGGATAGTATTACAAGTGGATATGTTGACAAAAACTCTTATTTATCTTGGGTTGAAACCAATCAAATTGCCACTATGTTGTATGACCATTCATATTATTTTGCAACTTTTGACAACAATGACCAATTTGTTGAAGAATTTGGAACTTCGACACAAATTTTACAAAACTTTTACTCGCTTGCAAACAATGTTTGGCTTGAAACATTAAACGGGCAAAGTTTTAAAATAAAAATCAGAGTTTTGGGCAATGGTGTTTCAAATGGCAGTGAAGTTGCAACACTTTCTAGCAATATATTTGAAATTGAAGCATACAAATTTTTGACGCCTTCGATCAGCATTCAAAACAATACCATTAACATAACAAGCGATGAAAATGAAAGTCTTGTTGGCAAATTGAAATATGTTTATTCTATTCAAAGCGGGGACGAAATCAAAATAGAAAATGCTACTTATACAGGTGCTTTTGAAATACCTCAAAGTTGGCAAGAAAATGGCTTTACAGTAACTACTTACGCCACAACAAATGCAGATATAGAAACCAATAACAATTTACTAAAATCAAATGTTGCTACAATGGATATTGAAAGGCTTGCCCAAGCAACGGGGCTTGTGGTTGGTGCAAGCGACCCACTAGACACAACACAAAAATATGTTGATATTTTTTGGAACGCAGTTCCAAATGCAACAAGTTATGATATTTTTGTCAACAATGTTTACAAAGCAACGGTTAATGCTGGTGTACTTGACACTGATTTTACTTTTACCACTCAAAGTTTGTTTGCAAATTCAGGTTCATACCAAGTCAAAATTTTGGCAAAAGCAACAGGCTATATAAATTCATTGTTTAGTGAAATTGTTACGGTGGTTAGACTTAACCCAATAACTTATGGATATATGAATGTTGACAAAATTGTAAACTGGACAAACGCAAGTCAATTAAACCCAAGTTATACTTATTATTTGGAACTTTTAAGCGAATCGGGAAGTGGTTATCAAGTTGAAGGTCAGTCTTTGACAAACTTGACAGAGTTGACTTATGCAGATTTTGCAACAAATGAGTGGCTTGATAATTTTGAAGGCGGAAATTTTGCTATAAAAATTATTGTTTTTGGAAATGGTTCATCAAACAACGAAAACAAAGTGGCAACTCTATCAAGTGCTGACTATAACCTTGTTGTGCTAAAATTGTTTAATCCACAAATAACAATCAATCCTAATTATATGACTTTAAGTTTTGCAGAAGCAAACTTTGTTGTTGGTTCTGGCACAATAGCAACAAACGCCCAAAATATTTTCAGTGTTTGGATTGGTGAACAATTTGCAAAATATGGTTCAAATTTAGATATTGACAACATAGTTTACAACCAAGAAACTGGCTTTTATTACCCAGATAATTGGGCAGAAGGAGTTTACACATTCAAGGCTTATTCAAAACCAATACCAAATTCAAATAATATAATTTCAAGCAATATTGAAGAAGTTACAACAACAAGATTATCTGCGCCAACAAGTTTAAAATTTTATCGCGAAGCATTAACTGACACAAGCAATTATTCTAATGATAATAATTTGTTATCTGAAAATTATTTAAGCGATAAAATCTATTTCAGTTTTTCAAATGTGGAAAACTGCTCAACTTACAATTTGGCAAATGGCAACCAAAGTTGTTTGTCTTCTTCAAACACAATTTTGGTTAACGACCAATTTGAAAATATTTTAAATCAAAACAGTGGTCTAAAAATTTTAAAGGTTACAGCAATTGGAACGGGCGGTTCTTATATCAATTCTGCACCAAGTGAAATAGCATTTTATAAACTTTCTAGAATAAATATTTTTGAAACTCAAAATGGTCAAGTAAAGTGGAATTTGCAAGAAAATGTTAGCAATTATTTGATAAAAAATATTGACAGTGTAAGTTCAATAACAAGATTTTGGCAAAGCGAAAATGGTGCAATAAGCACAAGTATTTTGACAGGTATTTTAGACACAATGATATCAGGTCAACTTGCTCTAAATATAAAAGCACTAGGAAATATTACTGCAACAAGCGATGGCAGTGGTACAATCATTTTAGATTCAAGTTATTTAACAAATAGTTTATCTTTTTACAAATTAAACACCACCGACAACCTTAAAACTTATTTGGGTTATTTGGCATTTAACAAAATTGCAAATGCAGAAACTTATGTTGCAAAAATTTTTAGCAGTGAAAATGTGCTTTTGCGAACAATAACACTCGAAGATTATTCAGTTCAGTTGCAATATCCAGAAAGTACAACAAGTTTTGTGGGATATTCAGATTTGTTATATGAATTAGAAAAAGAAACTTTGTACAAAATAAAAATACAAGCACAATCAACAACGCCATTAACTATTTATTCTGATTTAAGCAATGCAATAAATATCAAAATACTAGAAAATGCAAATCCTTTAAGCTCAAATGTTAGTTTAATGAAAAACCCTAACGGCGACTTGACCAAAACTTTGATTTTGGCTTTTGCTTCGCAAAATTCTTACGGACTTTTGGGAAAATCGAACAACAGAATTACTGTTAGTTATCAAGAAGAAACACCATATTCAATGGCAACATTAATCACAATGCCAACAAATGTTGTTCAAGGCGGAATTGACATAATTTATACTTTTGCAAGTTTGGGAAGTTCAAGTATTGAAGAAGGCGATTTTTACTACTTGTCTTCAACTTTTACAAGTTCTTCTGATATTCACATACTTCAAAAAGCAAACATTTGGGTCGAAAATGGAACAATTTTTTGGACAGAGATTGAAAACGCAGATGGATATTACATTTATTTGGGCGAAAATTTATATCAAACAGCAATTTACACTGAAACACATTTAGATTTGACTGATTTGGTTTTTGAAGCAAGTAACAATTTAATAAATATAAGCATTGTTGGTGTTAGCAATGATTTGTCTTATTTGTATAGTCCAAAAGCAAATTATCAGTTTGAATATTTTGTTTATGGCAATCCATCATTCGAAAACATAAATTTGTATAAAAACATAAAACCAATTCAATTTAGCATTGTTGATGGTGCTTTGGTTTGGGATTTGGGAATTTCAAGTTTAGACAGTCTTGACCCAGGTTATTTTTACAATCTTATAAACTTTGTAAGTCAAAATCCTACCAAAGAAAACTTGCAAACATTGCAAAACTTTTTGATACAAAACTTTTTAGAACCTGTATTGTGCTATTCTGAATATTTGGGCTTTACAAATCCAGAACTTTTGTTAACTTTTGAAAACATATTGACGGGCATAAAATATAATGTTGAAACCACAGCAGGCAAATTTTTGAAACTTTCAAACATTCAACAAGAAAACTTGTTTGCAATAAAAAGCATTTGCTTGTCTTTTGCAGAAGAAATGTTACAATCTTTAACACCTTCAACACCAAAAGATTTGTTTGCAAATGAATATGTTTTGTTTGCAAACCAAAATGATTTTTGGTATTCATATTTTACCAATTTTAAAAGCATTTTTGAATCTGATGCCTTAACTGATATAATAAATTTATATGAAGAAGAAATTGTTGGTTGGCCAAATATTGAAACTCTATTTGGCGAATTAAATAGTCAGACTTTAAGTATCCCGGCCGGAAAATATAAATTGACAATAGTTCAAAAAGGAAACAACCTTGATTGGTTAAATTCTTCACCTTCATTAGAAAAATCAATTTATATACCAAACGCAGTAAATGGTATTGAAATAAAAGAAAACAATGGCGACTATTTGTTGTATTGGAACGAAGTATTTATTCCAGCAGAATATAACTATTCACCTTTGACACAAAAATATATTATATATGGCGAAGACTTGGACAAAAATAGATATGAGTTGCTACGAACCGATGGCACTGCGGGAGTTTCACAAAATTCACTCTATTACAATTTGTCTGAATTGGTTAACAATGGTATTTTGGGGACAAACATTGTCAAAATATTTATTGCAGTGGCAGGCGATAATGTTAGCGTTGTAAGGGGTTTAAAATCAATAGATTTAAGCGTTGTTATCCTACCACAAGTTGCTCCATATATGGAAAATGGATATTTGTCTTGGAACAGTTTGATATCTGCTTCTGAATACGAAATTTTTGCAAGTGCAGAGGGCTTTCAAGATTTGTTGGTTAGAACAAATAACACAAGTTGGATAGGAGATGAAAGCGGACTTGAAATTGGCGTTAACTATGCTTATACATTAAGACCTATTGGCAGTATTTATAACAATTCTGGTGTAAAAAGTTATGTAATTTCTGGCGGAAAAGTTGAATTTAATTTATGCAAACTTGCACCAATGAATGTAAAGGTCAATATTTATGGTGTGTTTGAATGGTCTGCTGTTTCAAATTCACAAGGCTTTATTTTAGATTTGCAAAACACAACAACTCGTTATATTCAAAATGATAGCGGAGTTGGCAGAACTTTTGAATCTTTATATTATGGTTACAACAATTATATGTTTAGAGCGTTGGGTTCAACTTCTACAATTACTTCTGGCAATTTGTATTATTTAAGTTCTCGTGTTAACGCAAACGAAAATGGAATTTTGGGTTCAACTTTGAGTTCGATTGACAATGTTTGGATAGAAGATGGTTTAATCAAGTGGACGCCACTATTAAACGACAATTCTAACACTGTTGCGGGTATGACAAAAGTTATTGGTTATAGATTGACAATTGATAATGGAATAGGCAAAATTTTTACCACTGATTTAACAATGGAAGTATATTTTACCGATATTGAAGGAAATTGTTGTTTTGACTTTACAAATTATGGAACAGAAAATGATTACAATATTTCAGTTCAAGCATTTGTTTATTACAAAAATGACAACACAACCGAAACCGAAACTGCCACAATTTATATTGCGGATCAAAACAACAATTATTATTTGTTGTTGGGCGAATTGATACAAATTCCGTTTGTAAAAATTGCTCCACCAACTGATTTGTCAATAATAAATGGCGAAATTGTTTGGAGCGGTGTAAGCAGTTATAGTTATATTGTAAAAATTTTTAACGAACAAAATCAAGAAGTTTATAGTGAACTTGTAGACACAGAAAAGTGGTGGAGTGATACCCCATTGTTGTCAAGCGATGTAAACTACAAAGTAAAAATCAAATCTTATTTAGATGGTTGTGTATTCTCTGTAAAAACTTCTTATGCAAACATTATATCTGGCGAAGATATTTTGTTTACAAAACTTGACACTCTTACAGTTGATTTTGACACAGACAATAACGGAGAAAGCAATATTATTAGTTTTGCTTGCGAAAGTCAAAGTTTTGAAGTTGGTTTTAATATAAAATACAAAACTTCAATTGATGGAGAGTATAAATATTTTGATATTTACAATCCAAATTATAATAACGTTATAACATATTTGAACAATCAAGTAGTTATTGTTGTAAACAATTTGGAAAACGACCTAGAAAAAATGTATTACAGTATTCAAATTGTGCCATTGGGACAAGAAAATTATTTGAAATCTAATTGGTCAGCAGAAACATATTATTCAACCCCTGCTCCTATTGAACAAATATATTATGACAGTGAAAATTTTGTATATTATTGGATAGATTCAATATATGGATATGTTTTAAAAGATGAAATACTTAATAGCGAAAACGAAGTTGTTGCAATTTATTATTACAAGATTGCCAATGGCAACCACACAACAGAAAACTATTACAGTGTGAGAACCGTAATGATAGACGGCGTTTTGACCAATATTGGAACAATATCATATATGCCAAGCGTTGTGGGTTACAAGCATCAAATTTCTGTTGCTGTGTGCCTAAATCCGTTTGCTGAAAAGACATTATATTCGCCTTATTGCCAAAGTGAAATAACAACTTTCAACTTGTTTACTATTGCAGGAAACAAAGACTTGTTTGGCACAAATTCTGGTTTGTATTTAGAAAATACACAATTGGGCATTGAAAATTATTTAAAAACTAATGCTGTTGGAACGGCGGGTAACCCTTATTTGGTTAACAATGCAACTGATTTGGCAAACTTGAATTATAGGTTGACAAGATATAGTTATACCTATGCTTACAAGGTTGAATATATTTTAAATGGCACAACCGAAATAACTGCAAATGTAAACGAACAAAACACAAATTATTGTTTTGTGCAAACACAAAATATATCAAATATAAATCAATTTATTGGAATAACAAAAACAATATCCGGTGACGAAATTGTTTACAAAGGTTTTGGCAACACATATGATGGACAAAACTTTACAATAACTTACTCACTTTTGATAAATACCAATGCGGGAAAACTTGGACTTTTCAATGTTTTGGAAAGTACTGGTATAATAAAGAATTTGAATGTTGTTGCAAATATTGACTTCAATGCAAATGCAAATGCTTCATATATTTATGGCGGTCTTGTTGGATACAACTTGGGTTATATTTACAACACAAATGTTCTGATATTGAATGTTTCTAATTTGGTTGACCAAAACAACAACGGTCTAATTGGTTTAACATTTGGCGGTATAGCAGGCGAAAATGCTGGAACTATTGAACTTTCTGTTTTGAACAATTTAGACCTAACAATCTTCTTGTCTTCAAATGGAACAAATGTTTATGCTGGCGGTATAGCGGGCAAAAATAGTGGAACTATTTTAAAATGCGGAAACAATGCAAATCTTTCAGTTCTTTCAGTTGGGAAACAACCAACGATATTTGTTGGTGGAATTACAGGTTTTAACACCGGAAGCATTTTGCAAAGTTATAACAAAGGTTTGATTGAAGAAACTATTACAATAAGCAATTCAATTACATATATGGGTGGTATTGCGGGATATAATAGCAAGACAGGCAATATTCAAAACTGTTATAATGTGGCAAATATTATTGGCAATACAAGCACAGAGGGAATTGTAAATAGAAGCGTTTATTTTGGCGGGCTTGTAGGTTATTCAGAAAGTGTAAATATCAAAAATTGTTTTAGTACTATGGCATCAGTTTCAACTTCTGGTTTTGCTTATTCAGGAACTTTGGTTGGTTATTTATCAGTTGCAATTCCAACTGCAACATCTTCAACACAATATAATTATTATATAAATGAAAACGCAATCGGCTACAAGCCAAGTGGAACTGTGAGCAGTTTTGCCACAAAACTTACCGCAAGTGAATTGCAAGAATATGCCGACGAGTTAAATGTTGTTGCAACAACAACCATTTTCAAAAGCGGGACAAATTATCCAAAATTTGTTTGGGAGAATTAAAAATCAGGCTAAATTGTTTATTGGTTCTCAAAAAAGTCAAAAAAGAATATATTAAAATGGAATAAAGATGAAAAAATATTTTATAGTTTTAGCAATAATGTTATGTTGGGTTTCTTTAAGTGGGTTCCAAAAAATTGAATATGGTGCTGTTTTAACCCAATCAAATAATATTATTGAATATGTGGCTTTTAATTATAATGAAGATACTTTATCAACTCTTGGCACAAATCAAACCAATTTTGTTGAAAAAATTGAAAATTCTTGGCAAGGTATAAATGGCTTAAAAAATTATTTAGAAAATTTTTTTAGGGCAAAGGTTTCTGATATGACTTTGGCGGAGCAATTAAGATATTTGAACAATGTTTCGCTTGCTTTAAAAACTGATACACCTAACCAAATTTTAATCACTATTACTTATACCAATTCAGAAATTTGGGACTATTTTTGTGATACAACTTCGCCAACCATATCCTACGATTATTCTTTTTTGACATTTGACAGAATAAAAATTTCTTCGGTCAAATTTAGTCAGTTTGATGTTTCAGGGCAAATAAAAAACACATCACAATTAGCATATCAAAAACTTGTCAATATTTTGACAAACGAATTTGGCGAACCAGCAGTAAATGCGTTAAATTCTCCTGAATGTTATTATTGCTATGCAACAAACATTGGCAGAGTTCATTCAAATGCCACTCAAATTTTGAACGTAAATGGTGACTTTTATCATATTTGGCAGTTTGACAATCTTAACAGTAATGAAATAATTATTTATACAACGCACCCAAACAAAACAATATGGTATCTTTTTGCACTTTTGGCAACTGCTGTTTTTGCTTGTGGAATTTTGCTAACAAAAAAGAAAAAAACAAACAAAAAAGACACAAAAAAAATCTAGTAAAAAAAAAGAGAAAAACAACATTTTTTTAAAAAAATATTAAATTGTTTTTCTTTTTTTTTATTTTGTGGTATATTAATGTTATGAAGAAAAATAAAATAAATTTATTTTTTGTTTTTTGTGCCATAATTTTTTGTGCAACTTGTTTTTTAATACCTATAACAAACAATGCAAACAATGTCAGTGCAGACTCTTTGCAAGTGGTAAGAAAAACAGGCTCAACAAGCACAAGTGCTAGCACTTTTTCAGTTTTGTATGCAAACAAAGACACAAACATAACTTTTAAAATCAACAATTTTACTTTTGAAGTAGGGGACATAATCACATATTATTTTCTTAACGACAATACATCTTCAAAATATCAAAATTTGATTATTAACGATCAAACTTCAATAACCATAACAAATATAAATATTAACACAGCAAGTGAAATAATTTTAAAACCAAGCATTTTGGGCGAACCCGCAACTTACAAAATTATGGCAACAGTGCAAGATGCCTCAACTGGATACTTGCTTATTGCTTCACCAATAACTTTTGAACTATGCAAACCCGAAGATATAACCTTGTCAATATCGTACGAAATTTTAAACTCGCAGTCAGGCGAAATTAACACTTACAGACTTATTGCAACTTTAAAATATAACGGTTATGTTATTGATCCAACTGCCTATGAAATTAGATGGTATTTGGCAAATATGGAAAACAATGTTCCTTTTGCAAACAGAACCAATTTTGAGTGGACCCCGCCAGAATTAGGTACTTACACAATTAGGGCAGAAGTTGATGGCACTAGCAGTGTGATAAATTCGGGCAATGTTTTAAGTTTGCTTGTTGTTTATGGCAACACATTCACCCTGATTGTTGCAGTTTCCGCTATTGCTCTTTTGATGACTGCGGGAGTGATAATTTCCACTGTTATCAAAGTCAAAAAAGAACGCGTTTGGTAAAAAAAGCATAAATTTTTATGCTTTTTTTAGTCTTAAATCACTGTTTTTAAATTGATATAAAATGCTTTGGTTTTTGTTTATTATTCTTGAAAAACATCTTTCGCCATAAATGTTTTTTATGTCTTCAAGATTCAAATTTGTGCTAACAATTGTTATTTTGTTTTCAATAATTCTTTGGTTAAGTAACAAATACAAATATTCTTTTGTAACATTTTTGTAAATTGGTTCAGAGCCTAAATCATCAATCAAAAGGGCATCGCAAGTCAAATATTTTTCCATATATTTTAGTTTGTTTTCATCAAAAGTTGTGTGATACTTTAAAAAATCATTGTTCATTTCAAACGCAGTTTTAAAAACAACAAATTTGTTTTGTTTCAAAAATTCACTTGCCAAGCATTGTTGCAAAAATGTTTTTCCAACACCCGTATATCCTTGCAAAACAACAGAAAATCTTTTTCTTTGACTTGTTTTTGCCCATTCCTGCATTTTTTTGTAAAATCCAACAATTTCGTTATTATCAAAAATAGAATAATCACAGTCTGCAAAAGTTTTTAGGTTGTTGTCAACAAAATTTTTTAATACCAAATCACTTCTTATTTGTTTTACGCAGTCACATTCTTCACCGCAAACAAATCCCGTATCGCCACACTTTTTGCAAAAATATTGTGGAACAAGGTCTTGCCTTGTCAAATTGTTTTTGCCCAAAATCAAAATTTGCTGGTCAATTTCAGTTTTTAGTGCATAAGAATTGAAAATTTGCCCCATTGCCTGTGCTTTTGCCTTTTCAATTATAAGTGTTTTTTCTTTTGTATAATGCTCTTTAAAATTTTTGAAAGAAAGAGCCAAAAGCAAATTTTCTTTTGCTTTCATTTCAGCGGTTCTTTTTCTTTCATTAAGAATTTCTAAAACTTTTTTTTCCATTATATCTCTATTTCTTCCAAACTATCAAACAAAGCGTTTAGGTCTTCTTTTTTGTATTCTCTGCCTTGATAAGTGGCGGGTTTTTTGCTGTTTTCAGTATTATAATTTTCAAACTTAAACTTGCTTGCTTCTTCAACTGTTTTTATATTTTGGTTATGCCAAGTCGACAAAAGTTTGTTTATGTATTGCATTGGCGATGCTTTGCCAACAGATTTTTCAATAGCAAAATCAAGGAGTTCGTTGCCAACAAACCAAGAGTATTTCCAAGTTTTTAAAAACTCTCTGTCAAGTGAAATAACGTTTCTTGAAAGCCCAAGTTTTTCTAAAATTTCTTTTATTTGCTTGTCTTCTTGCATAAGATTTATCAAATGCTGTTCTATTGACTCTTCTGAAACAATGCCAAGTTTATAAAGTTTCAAAATGGTTTTGTCAAGTCCGTCCAGCGTGCGAATAGAATTTTTGAAGCAATAGTTTGCAAGGGTCAGAAGTGAATTTTTTGAGTGACCCAAGTCAAGCCATTTTGAAACATAAACATCAACAATGCTTTCCAAGTTTTCATAATAAACGCCAATTGTTTTGTTGATTTGTTTTGCAATATCAAACATTTCTGTTTTGTGTGCTTCAAATTCTTCAATTTCGGCAACAGAAAACTTTTTAAGTTCATAATATTTGTTAAGTTTTGCATCTAGTTTAAAAAAATTGACTTTTGATGTTTTTGAGTTGATTTTGTTTGCAATATGTTTAACAACATCAAGACCAAAATCCCAACTTTCTGTCCATTTAACAAATTTTTCTTGTTCTTCAACAGTTGCCATTCGTTTTGCTTGGCAAATTTTAAGTATTTCTCCTATTCCAGAAGTTGCTTGATTTAGCATTTTTATTTTTTCTTCAATTGCCTCGGTTGTGCAAAGACCTTCGCCCGCCCAATTTCTTGCAACGGTTAAAATATAAGAATATCCAACAGTTTTGCCTTTGATTTCGGTGCAATATTGCATTATCATAAGCAGTGCTTCGGGTTGTATGTGAAAAACTTCCATAAGTGTGTAATATTCCAAATATTCGTTTGGTGTAATCATTCTTTCTTTTATAATTTCTTGTGCTTGTGAGTTGAAAATTGAATATTTGCTCTTGTTGATTTTTTTGGTGTTGTTTACAACATTTTTTAAAGGCACATAACTTACCCTTATTGGTGATGTGTATAAAACATTGACAAGTCCTTGGTCCTGCCAATACAAAAAAGCATCTTCAATTTCTTTTTCGGTTAGCCCTAAACTTTGGGCAAAAGATTCAATAGTGTTGTCATAAGCGTTCGGGTTTGTGCATTTATAAAGTCCATAAAGATAGATTTTAACGCAAAAATCAGGTGCAGAAGGCAAAAATTCGTTGATAAAAAAATTGTCAACACTTGTTGTGTTGCTTATCACAAACTCATTTGAAAAATTACAAAAACCCATATCAAAATCAATATAACACAAAAAGTTTTTTTTGTAAATAATTTTTAAGATTTAAAAAATTTAATCAAAAACTTGCACAATTTTACCTTTTATCCAACTATCAAAAAAATTTTCAAGAGTGCAACGGGCAGTTTTTTCAAAACAACCAATAAGTTCGGCAGGAGTGGTTGTTTTAAAAGCGTTGTCTTTATAATATTCTTTAAGGCAATTAATCACTGTTTTTTCTCCCAAAAGTTCACAAAGCGAATCAAAAAGCAAAAATCCCTTGACATATATCATATTGATATATTCGCTTTCAGTTTTAAACTCTGCCAAACTTCTATCCATTGAAGTGTCAACACTACCCAAAACATTGCCAAAAATTGTTTGATAAATTTCAAAACTTGTGTTTGCTTGTTTTACAAGAAAGTCATAAGAAAAATCATACCCTTGATTTTTTTTGTAAAACATTGCAGAAGAAAATTCTGCCAATCCTTCATCAAGCCAAGCGTATTTTGTTTGATTGTTTCCAACAACTCCATACCACCACTGATGAGCCAATTCGTGAACAATAATATATTCATAAGTTTTATAATCTATAACTTCATCTCCCACAAGCACAAGATTTGGAAACTCCATTCCGCCAATGCAAAAATTTGCTTGCACAATTTTGATTTCGCTGTAAGGATAATCACCAAACAAATCGCAATAAGTTTGCATAGCAAGCACACAAGTTTGCAAACTTTTTTCTGCATTTTCGTCATTATAATAATAATAATTTACCAAAATGTTATCCAATTGTTGAGATTTTTTTACAAAGTTTTTGGAAAGCACTATCATAAAATCTCGAACAACTTTTGCTTTCAAAAAACTTGTTTTTTTGCCATTGTTCAAAAAATTTGAAGTTTCGGTGCCGGTGCTTGCCAAAATATAATCTTGCGGATAACAAATTTCTATGTCATAGTTTGCAACTTCGCTAAAAAACGGGTCGCCATTTGATTGATATTCAATTTCTATCCACTTTCCGCTTTCAAAAACGCAGGCAATAGGCAAAATATTGCCCAAATTTACTGTGTTTTCTCCATATCCAAAACGATGGCTTATGTTTGGTATATTTACTTCAAAATCAATAACAAAATTGGTGTATTCTTGTGGCAAAACATTGCCGTTTAAATTTACTATCAAAATGTTTTCGTCAACTCCCGAAATTTCAAAATCAAGGTTGTTTGAGTTGTAAACATTTTTTATTTCAATACTTCCAAAACTTTCGCCGTTGTAATAGCACTCGCTATATTTTGCCAAACTGATAACATCTTGATTTGAGGTTTCGCGAAAAGCATTTGGATATAAATTAAAAAAAATACTACCTAGTTCGGTATTTGATTTGTTAAAATAATCAACTTCAAGTTTTCCACCAATTGTGTGTTTATCTTCATCAAAATTGAGTATTGCAGAATACATTGTCAAATTGTTAGAACTTTTTTCTAGATTTAAAGAACAGCCATAAATTGATGCTATAAACAAGCAAACAAAAAATATCAAAATAATTTTTTTCATATTTATTTTTATGATTTTTTTTGTTGATGTATTCCATAAAAAAACTATGTAAACAAATGCAAACCGCAAAAAAGTTGACAATTATTGTATAAATTTTGTATATTTTAATTAAATAATACATTTTTTGACATAATAATAAAGGGGGTTGTATGGTAAAAAAACTAAAAATTATTTCAACTGTATTAGTTTTGTGTTTTGTTATCGCTATGATTCCCATTGCAATTTTGGCAACTAGAAATATGTCACCAAATGTTTCCAGTACCCTAAAATATTTTGTGGAAGATATAGAAGGACAATTTTTTTATAAAATTATTGGCAATTCACAACCCCAAACTAACGATGTTGCACTTTCAACATTGTTTTATACAGAAAAAATTGATGAAGAGATAATAACAAAAAATGCAAATGGCGAAATTTTGCCACAAAATCAAGCAGTTCAAATAAACAACATAAATATTGAGTTTGATACTTCACACCAAAAAGTGTCATATTATTTTGTTTTTGCCAACTTTGGTGTCAACGAAATTGAAGGCGATGACAGAAGTGTAAATGTAAAAGTAAGCGTAAACAATTGGGGCAATTTTGATGATTTTATAACTGCAACTTGGAGTTATAACATAATGCAAATAGAACAAAACTCACAAATAACAGATTTACTTGTTGAAAGCATTGGAACCGACCCAAACACTGTTAGCCAAGGGGATAGTAATTTTGATTTGTTAAGTATAAGCGGAACAAAATTAGACCCTTTTGATGAAGAAACACAAAAATTTAATTATATTGTAATGAAATATGAATTAAATTTAAGTTCTACTTCAACAAGTTTTAACACAAGATTAAACTTGACAATTAATATGACTTCAAATCAAAACAATTAAAAAAACCTTTAAAAATTTTTAAAGGTTTTTTGTTTATGCTTTAACTTCAACACAAAACTTTGAAACAACAAGCGGGTGCAGTTTGATTTCAAGTTTATAATTGCCAACGCTTTTTATTGGTTCTTTTAACAAAATTTTTCTTTTGTCAACTTCAAATCCAAGTTTTTGAAAACAATCAGCAATTTCTTTGGTTGTAATTGCACCAAAAATTTTTCCATTTTCGCCAGATTTTGCTTGCAAGGTTAGGGTCAATTTTTCTATTTTTTTTGCAAGTTCAACCGCTTGCAATCTTTCTTCTTCTTTGTGAAAAGCATCTGCTTTTTTTTGTTCTTGATTTATGTTTATGGCATCATTGGTTGCGGGTTTTGCAAGGTTGTTTTTTATCAAAAAGTTTTTGCCAAAACCATCTGCCACATTTACAATATCACCAACTTTGCCTGTTCCTTTTACATCGTTTAACAAAATAACTTTCATTTTTTGCTCCTTTTTTAAAAGTTTAATTATTTTATAAGATTTTGTCAATCAAATTTAAAAATCAATATAAAATAAAACAATTAACAACAATAAAAACCAATCTTATTTTTTGTTTATGGTTTTTTTTATGTAAAAATCTAGGGTTTGAGTTTTTAACATTTTTTTCTTCAAACTTAGACAAAAAATCATAAAAAAATATGTTTAAATTTCCTTTTTTTGTATAATAATTTTGTTATGATGTAGAAGTGATTTAAAATTTTGTACAAAAATAGAACAATCCCAAAATATTAGGAGGTAATATGGAAAATTTTGGAAGTGAAAACAAAAAGATTAATTTATTTATTGCTGATAATAATGACGAAAATAGGGTAGAGTTAATATCTTATTTTAAAGGGTTACAAAAGTACAATATTGCAGGGCAGTCAAGAGATGGTTTTGAAACATTAGAATTTTTAAAGAAAAATCCGGTTGATGTGCTAATTATGGACATAGTGTTGTCGGGACTTGATGGTTTTGAATTTATTGAAAAAGCCAAAAAAACTTTGCAAAACAAATTGCCAAAAATAATTATCACATCTTGTTTGTCGCATAGCGGGTTTGTCAACAAGGCACTTTCACTTGGCGTGTCATATTTTATGATAAAACCGATAGAAACAAAAGTGCTAGACAGCAGAATTTTTGATGTGCTTGGACTTTCTCAAACAACAGATTTAAAACAAACAAATTTTAAAAGTATGAAAACAAAAGTTGTTGAAGAAAAAATTTCTAATGTTTTTATAACTGTTGGAATACCGGCACACATAAAGGGATATCAATTTTTGCGAGAAGCAATAAAACTAGCGATTGAAAAACCAGAAATAATAAATTCAATCACAAAAAGACTTTATCCTTCAATAGCAGAAAAGTTTGAAACAAGTTCAAGCAAGGTGGAAAGAGCAATTCGCCATGCGATTGAAGTTGCGTGGAACAGAGGCAAAATTGAAAACATAAACAACATTTTTGGCATAAAAGTTTATAACCAAAACGAAAAGCCAACAAATGGCGAGTTTATTGCACTTGTTGCTGACAAAATGCTTATGGAAGGTTTTGACTAACAGAAAAACAAAAATCAAAAAAAAATCTAATGTAAAAAAACATTAGATTTTTTTATTTGGTACATATTTTTGTTAGATTTTTTTTACAAAATGTGATAAAATAAAACATATAATGAAAAATTTTAGGTTTGTTTGGAATTATTCAAAAAATTACCGAAACAATATAGTTTGGGGTATTATTTTGTCTTGTGTAAGTGTTTTTTTTGTGCTAATTTTGCCACAAATCACACAACTTTTTATTGATTCTGTTTATAGCATTTCAACAACAAACACCAGCAGTTTAAGTGTTTTTTGGTATTGGTTAATTGGTTTTTTTGCCAACATTACAACAACTGACATAGTTATCATTTTGTGCATTAGTTTTTTTGTTTTTGCTTTGCTCAAAAATATTACAGAATACTATGCAACAAAAAACTTTTTTCGAGTTTCTTCTGAAGCGTGCGGAGATTTAAGAGCAGATTGTTTCAAAAAACTTGCGTTTATTGACCGAAACTTTAAACCAAATCAAGTTTTTTTTAGTTTGACTAGCGATATTTCTGACTTTTATGGCGTTATTTACACTATTTTTCCCAAAATTATCAAAATAATTTTAACAGTTTTGCTTTCTGTCTTATTATCCTTCTTAATTGATTGGAAAATAGCAGTTTCTTTTACTATTTTTATTCCTATTTTATTGGTTGTTGGGTATTATACAAATATAAAATTAGTTAGTATTTTTAATGAATCAAGAAACAGAAAAAGCAAAATGTTAGAAGTTGGCGAAGTTTTTATTGGCGAAATTAAAGAAATAAAAACTTTTGGTATTGAAGAATTTGCTTTGGCAAAATATAACAAGCACAATGCAATACATTCAAAGGTAACAAAAGAAAGCAACAATTATGTTCACAAATGCACCCTGCTTTTAAATACAATAAGGGCGCTTGGTTTGACATTGACAATTGTGCTTGCTTCTATTGCCTGTTTTGATGGCACTTTGACCATTGGTTATTTTGTTTTGATTATTGCCTATGCATTTTATGCTTTAAACAACACTATTGATTTTGTAGGGTATTATTATGGCTTGGGTGTGGGGTATATTGGAGTTGCTCGTTTAAGAAGATTTTTGAACCAAAAAACTGCAATTAAGCAAAACAAGACTCAAAAAGTTGAAAATCCAAGCATAAGTTTGCAAAATGTAAAAATTGATTTGAATGGCAGAAAAATTTTTAACGGCTTGAATATGACTTTTGATTTTGGAAAAAGTTATGGCGTTTTGATGCGACAAGGTGAAGGCAAAACCGCTTTTGCCAAAATGCTTTTAAGATTTTTAAACACAACAAGTGGTCGTATTTATTTTGACGCTATTCCTTCAGAAAGTTTAGATATTTCAAATTTAAGGTCGCAATTTTCTTATATATCGCAAGAACCATATATTTTTCAAGACACAATAGAAAACAACATTTTAATGTTTGAAGAAGAAGACAAAGAAAGACTTGCAAAAACAATAAAAATTTGCGAGTTGCAAAAAATTGTTGACAAATTTTCTGACAAATCAAAACACAATTTAGAAGAAAAAGGCGTAAATTTAAGTTCGCAAGACAAGCAAAAAATCAATTTTGCAAGAGCAATTTATCACAATGCACCAATTTTGTTGATAGATTCTTCTTTTAACAAATTTAACAAAACTTTTACTCAAAAAATGATAAAAAGATTTTTGAAGTTATATAAAAATAGAACTGTTATAATATTAAGCAAAAACCAAGAAGATGTTTCGGCTTGTGAAGAAGTGTATTATATCAAAAACGGAGTGGTCGAAAAAAAAGTTGTAAAAGGAGATAAATATGAATAAAAATTTTATGTCTTATCTTTTTTATAACAAAAAAGTTGTTTTTGGAACACTTTTGCTTATTTTGTTGTCAAGTGCTTTGGCACAATTGACACCTTATATTCAGGGACTTATTGTTGACATTGCAATTCTTACTCAGCAAGAACTGACTTTGATTATGTTTGTTGTTATTTTTGCAATTATTCTTATTTTAGACAATTTTACTTGCTTTTATTTGAAAGTGGCAATGACAAATTCAGGCTATGATATTGCCCAAACAATTAGAAGTGATATTTTCAAACAAATAATATACAAACCTTATGATTTTTTTGAAAACAACAAAAACGGAGATATTCTTTTAAGAACAAACAATTATATTTATGATATTGGAAGTTATATATCTCAAAATATTAGCCATCTTTTTATTGGATTGGCAAGATTTTTGATTATTTTTACATTTATTTTTGCTATGAATTATAAAATTGCACTTGTTCTAACTCTTTTGTATGTTTGCATTTTGTTGTATATATTTTTATCTGCCAAAAAAATTGTAAAGCAAGGGCGAGAATATAAAAAATTGGAATTGCAAAGAAATTCTTTGATTTTGCAAAACTTGCAAGGTATTGAAATATTTTTGGCATATAACACAAAATTTAGGTATTTGAAAAACTATATAAAAATTGGCTCCGAATACGGAAAGGCAAGAAAAAAATTTTATTATTTTTATAACACCTTTTTCCCTATCATAGATTTTTTGGTGTGCTTGGGAACCTTAATTACATATATTTTAACTTTTTCTTATGCAATAAGCATTTTGGAAATTGGTGTGGTTATTGCAATTATCAGTTACACTTCAAGAGTTGTTTCGCCAATGCAAATTGTTGCAAAAGGCTTGGCAACATTGTTTGAAACAACAGCAACAGTAAATCAAGTTTTTGACCTTTATAATAATGAAGAAACCAAGCAAAAACTTGTTTTGGAATATAAATATATTGATATAAGATGTGAAAATTTGAATTATAGCAATGAACAAACAAGCACAAACATAAAAGATTTGAATTTGCATATACGTTCTTGCCAAAAAGTTTTGATTGTTGGTAGACACGGGCTTGGCAAAACCGCTTTTTCTAACTTGCTTATTGGTCTTTATAAGGCAAATTCTGGAAAAGTGCTTTACAATGAAATAGACATTCAGGAGATATCTTCACATTCGTTAAGCAATATGGTTTCGGTTACAAGTGATTATGTTGGCATTTTTAATTCAACAATTTATGAAAATGTAAGGTATGCAAAACCTACTGCAACAAAAAAAGAAGTTTTGCACGCAATCAAATTATCCGGACTCAATTTTTTGACAAAAAAACTTGAAAGGGGTTACAACACACAAATCAGGGCAGATATTATAGGCGAAGGTGACAAGCAACTTATATCTTTTGCAAGGGTTATTTTAAAAAACACGCCGATAGTTATTGTTGATGAAGTTGCAAGAGATATGGAAGAGCGAATAAAAAAACAATTTTTGAAAAAATTAAATGTTTTTTGCCAAGACAAAACTTTGATTTATATTGCTGAAAACAATAAAATAAATCTTAAATTTGATAAAATAATTTATTTTAAAAAAATAAATAAATATATTGCCTCAAATATTAAACAATAAAAATTTTTGTTACCAAATATATTTTGTATTATCAATTAACTTTACTTTTTATCTAAAAATGTGTAATACTATTTTTATGAAAAAATCTGCCATTAGCGACTATGGTAAACGAAAGTATAATATGTATTCGGTTTTGGGTATTGTGGGGGATATACTTTTTTATCCCATAATTTTTATTACATTGCTTTGTTGCTTTGCAATTTTTGCAGACAAAAACGCAAACAAAGTGCCATCTATTTTGGGCGTTTCAATGGTAAGTATTTCAAGTGGCAGTATGGTTGATGCGGGTTTTGAAATAAAAGATATTGTTATTTTGATAAAAAAAGACCCAGCAAGTTTGAGAACAGGCGACATAATTGGTTTTTATAACTACAAAGATAGTGCCGATGCGGGCAAAACCACAAGCACTTTAACTTTGCTTCAAAGTTATGACAGAGTTGAAAGAATTTCAACAGAGTATGACATTGAAGTTTATAACAGTTTGAAAAACGAAGAAAAATTGACCACAAGGAAAAGTGTTGATGAAGTTTCGGCAAATGGTAGCCCATATTTTCACAGAATTATAAACATTTTTGTTGATGAAGAAGGTATTTTGTTTTTTCAAACACAAGGCGAATCTGCACTTAACCCAAGTCCTGACCCAAATTTGATTTGCAGTGATTATGTCGTAGGTTCTTATTTTTACACGCCAACTTGGCTTCGCACAGTTTTTGAGTTTGTTGCAACGCCAACTGGTATGATAAGTGTTGTTGTTGTCCCGCTTTCAATTTTAATTTTGTTTATGTTATTTTCAATTATTGAACAAGTTAGCAAAATTATAATTGAAAAAAAAGTACTTACAAGATTGATAAGGTATAACAGCGAAGAATCAATAAATGCCAATATCGGCATTGAAATGGACCCGCTAGACAAAATCAAATTTTTTGCAACCGCCGAGCAAGAAGACAAAAATGGAGTTGCAGATTTTCTTTGGGGTTTTTTGAACAAAACCGGCACAATAGAAAAATTGCATTTTGATAGAATAATGGAAATGGTTAGACTTTTTGAAAAAGACCCCAAAAGGTATTGGATGTTTTGGGTAAGCAATTTTAAAAACAAAAAGAAAAAACAAAAAGTTGAAAAGATTTGGAGAGAGTGGCATCAAGAAGTTATAATGAAAGAAAGATTTGAAAAAATGAAAAATAAACATTTAATGAAAAAAGGAAGTGAAAATGAAGTCTAAAAAAAAGTCAACCTCGGCATTTAGTATTATTATGAACACTGTTATTTATGGAGTGTTGATTGTTGCCTTACTTTTTGCTGTTTTTGTTAACATAAACAAAAAAGACAACGAAATCACCAACTTTTTCGGCTATTCTTTTGCAGTTATTCAGTCCGGAAGTATGACGGACGGCGGATTCAATATACACGATATGGTTATTATTAGAACAGTAAACACTGATGATTTAAGAGCAGGCGACTTAACAACACCAGAAGATGACGGCGATATTATTGTTTTTTATAGATTTTACACAGACAATTATCCTTCCGACTCAATAAAAATAGACATAACCGACCAACTTGATACCTTTGTGGAAGAAGAAAACTACCAAACATTACCAGAAAATGTTTCAACAAAACAAGATGCAATAAACAGCGGAGCAAGTTTGATTTTTCACAGAATTATTTCAGTAAAAATAGACCAATATGGAACAAGATTTTTTGAAACAAAAGGAGATTCTAACCTGTCAGCAGATAATTTGATAAGAGAAGACTTTGTTTGTGCAATTTATGTTCAATCAAGTCCAATGATTTCAGCAGTTTTTAACTTTATTGGTACACCTTTTGGGCTTTTAACCATAATAATGGTTCCAATTATTTTGATGGTGTTTTTTCAATTATTGTCTTTTGGCAAAGAAATAAAAAGTAATGTTTTTGCAATGAAGTTGTTGTCAAGAAAAATAAGATACAAAGACATAGATTTAGAAAAAGTAAAGTTAGAAAATATATTAACCGAAGCAGAAAAAGTGTACTTATATGATGTTGCTTTGAAAGAAGACAAAGAAAATCTTGCAATCATTTTGTGGAGCGAGGGTGTGCAAGAAAGTTTAGATATTTATGAAAAAGACCGAGAAAAATATTATCAATATTGGTTAAACAATTTTGACAAAAAAGAAATAGAAAAATTGCAGTTTTTAAAAATAAAAGCAGATTTGATTTTAAAAGATAAATCAAGTGAAGAAAATGCCGAACAAAAGGCAAAACAAATTTTTAAGGAGAAAAAGAAAAATGGAGATTTTGGAAGTAAGTAAGGAGTTGCAAACAAAAAAAGATGAACAAAATGATGTTGCAGTTATAATTTTGCTTTACAAAACCCCCAATTTTGTTGGTTTTTTTAAACCTTTTGATTTGGAACTCTGTGGAAAAAAACTTTGGAAGTGGGTGGAACTTGCATGCAATGAATATTCAATAAAAACAACATTTTGCACACCCGAAAGCGATGTGCTTACTTTGATAAAACCAATGTTAACAAACAAAAAATATACTTTGGTTTTGTATTCGGACACTCCGCTTATTCAAAAAAATACAATAGAAGAAATTTTGACTTATGCCAGAGCAAAAACTGCCAATGTTGTAAATTTGACACGAGGATTTGTTTTTGACACCGAATATATCAAAACTGTTGACAAAATACAAAACAACCTTGTTGAAAGGTTTAATGAAGAAGATTTTATAACTGTTTATGATTTAAAGCAACTTGAATTTGTTGGGCAAATTTTAAGGCAACGAATTTTAGACTTTCATCAAAAAAATGGCGTTTTGATTTATGACACAAATTCAGTTTTTGTTGATGCTGATGTGATTATTGAAAGCGGAACAATTATTGAACCAAACAATTTCATAAAAGGCAAAACACTTATTGGCAAAAACTGCAAACTTGAAAGTGGCAATCAAATTTGCGACAGCATAGTGGGCGAAAACTGTGTTTTAAAATCTTGTTATGTGTGTTGTAGCAAAATTGAAAAAAACACAACAGTTGAACCTTTTGAAAAAATAATAAACAAGATGTAAGGAAGTGGAAAATGTTTTTGATTGTGGGGCTTGGAAATCCTGATAAAATTTATCAAAATACCTATCATAATATTGGATTTATGGTCGTAGACAAGTTATGTCAAAAAGGCGGGTTTAAATTTTCTAAATCTGCTTGCAAGGCAAGTGTTTGTGAGTTTTTTTTAAACGACCAAAAAGTTATGGTGGCAAAACCAAAAACATATATGAATTTGAGCGGAAATTCAGTTATGTCTTTTAAAAACAAATACAAACTAAAAAACGAAAACATTTTGGTTGTGGTAGATGATATTGACTTGCCACTTGGTTCGTTTAGGTTCAAGTCAAGCGGTAGTGGTGGCACTCATAATGGTATGCGAAGCATTGTGAGAACAATTGGTAGCGATTTTCCAAGAATAAGAATTGGTATTGGCAAGCCAAAAGACAACCAAGACCTTGCCAATTATGTTTTAAGCAAAATTGATGAAAAAACACACGAAATACTTGAAAAAGTGATTGATGAAGTTGTTGAGATTATTTTGGATAAGGTAGAAGAAGCCAATGTTTGATTTTTTGAGTGCAATCAAAACTGCAAAAATAGAAAGTTATATGCAAAATATAAAATCCGGAACAAAACAAGTTGTTTCGGGTTTGTCTTCTAGCGACAAAGGTCTTTTTTTGGGCTTGGCGGGAAAAGGTTCAATTTTTGTTGCAAAAGACCTTGTAAGCAGTGGAAAAATTGCCGAACAATTATTGGCATTTGATTTAAAAACACAATTTATTACAGGACCTTATGAAAACGCAATGGGCCTGAAAGATACTTTTTTGTCTTATGATTTTTTATCTATTGTTTCAAATTTTGTTCGCAAAAAAATTGATATTTTAATTGTAACAGTCGATGCACTTTTTCAAAAAGTTCCAACCAAAAAAAGTTTGCAAGAAAATATTTTAAAACTAGAAAAAAACAAAGATTATGACTTTAAAACTTTGGCACAAATTTTTGTAAAAATGGGTTACACTCGAAGCGATTTTGTTTCAAATCGTGGGCAATTTTCTATTAGGGGAGATATTTTGCTAGTTTGCCCAATAAATTTTGATGAAATAATAAAAATTGAATTTTTTGACACAAAACTAGAAAAAATTGCAAAAATAAGTTTTGATGAAAGAAAATTTGTTGAAGAACTTGAAAGCGTTGAAATTGTTGCCATAGATTATCAAGAACAAGAAGAAAATTTGTTAAACTTTGCAGACAAAATTTTTTTTGATGAACCAAAACAACTTGAAGATTTGGCAAAAAATTTTGATTGGGCGGAAAATTTTGTTGCTCCAAACAAAATCTTTGAAAGCAAAGCAAAAAGTCAAACCGCTTTTGCAAGTTTAGATGCAAAAAGTTTTTTCAAATTAAAAGAAATTATCAATTTTCAAAAACTTGCAACAAAAAAATATATATTTGACCTTAAAGAACTATTAATTGATCTTGAATATTTTAAAAACAGTGGCAAAACTGTGTATTTGTTTTGCCAAGACCAAACAAAAAAAGAACGCATTGACAATTTTTTGGAGCAAAATTTTGTTTTTGTTGATACGATAAAAGAAACCGATAAGTTTATTTATACATTAAAGGATTTTTTGCCATATTCAATTTCGTTTTTGGATAGCAAAAGTGTTTTTATTGGCACTTATGATTTGTTTAAAAAAGAAAAACCTAAAATAACAAATAGCAAAACAGTGCTTTATGTTCCCAAAATTGGCGAGTATGTTGTGCATAATATCCACGGCATTGGCAAGTGTGTTGGGCTGGAAAAATTAAAATTTTCTGACTATGAAAAAGACTATTTTATTATTGAATATGCAAATGGCGATAGGTTATATTTACCGACCGAGCAAACCGATACCATTTCCGCTTTTTATGCGGGCGAAAAAGAACCCAAGTTAAACAAATTGGGTGGCGTTGAATT
>JAQVWL010000019.1 GCA_028709705.1 Clostridia bacterium | reverse complement strand
TGCACCAGTCAAGACTCAGTTGAACCCAAGAGGTTCAACTTTTTTTGTGGGAATGATGCAGTGCAAAAAAATTGCAATAAAGTTTCGATTTTGATATAATTAGGTGTTTTGAAAAACAAATATTGGAGTTTGATAAGTTTGGAAAGGGAAAAAGGTTTTTATATGATTTTAAACAAAGACCAATGGAAATATAAAGATATTGCTGATTTTCAAAAGTATTTAAAAACTTTTGAAAACAAAGATATCAAGAAAAAAGAATGGTGTAAAAATTTACTTAACACAACAATGCCGGTTTTAGGGTTAAAAACTAATACAATCAAAGATATAGTAAAAGCAATTTTAAAAGGAAATTATTTAACTTTTCTTGATTTAATGATTTGGGAATATTATGAAAACACTGCAATCAATGGTTTTTTAATAACCAAAATTGCAGATTTTGATTTGATGAAAAAATATTTAGATATTTACAGCGAAAGGGCGGATAATTGGGCAACTTGCGATTTGCTTGCTTTTGATGTAAAAAATAATGAAGAAAAATTTTTGAACTTGTCTTTGGAATATATCAAAAGTCAAAAACCTTTTAAAAGAAGAATTGGAATTGAACCTTTGCTGATGTTGGTTAAAAAAGAAGAGTTTGTTGACGCAATATTGCATATTTTAGACAAGTTTGAAAACGAAGAAGAATATTATGTAAATATGATGAATGCGTGGCTTCTCTGCGAGTGCTTTATAAGACATAGAGAAAAAACTTTGGCATATTTTGAAAAAAACAAATTAAACAAATTTACAATTAACAAAGCAATTTCAAAGTGTAGAGATAGTTTTAGGGTTTCAAAAGAAGACAAAAACACTTTGCTTAAATTTAAAAGATAAAATAAAATAGTTATTCGGTTTGGGAATAACTATTTTTTTTATTAGTTAAAGTGAAGTGTTACCATTGACAAAACATTTGTTCCGCTTGTTTTGCTTTCCAAACTGTGACCAATTTCTTGATTGTGTGTCAGCAAACTTGGAATTGTGCTTTGCTGAAACATTCTTCCAGCGGTATCGCTAACTGCACACCAATAGCCCCTTGTTGCAGTTTCGCCATTTTTTAAAAGTACCTCGGCGCGACCATAAATAACAACTTTGACCGGTTGACCGTTGGCAATACCACTTTCATATATAACACCAATTGGCATTTGTGAGTCTGCGGGTGCAGTTTGCACAGCATTGTCTAAGGCTGTGGAAGAAACAACTATTGTTCCTTTTACACTGCTACTGCCGGTGTTGTTTATAAAAGTAGCATACACACCGCCTTCTGCTGTGAACCAAGTTCCGTTATTACTTAATTTTGAATTTAATAAATCATAACTTACAATGCCAGACATAATGTTATACTCCTATAATATAAGGCACTGCCGCTCTTTCTGCTACTGTTAAATCAAGATAATCATCTTCGGTGATTTCTTGATTGACCCAAGCGGGTGTTCCCAAAGCATCGTTCCAATACCAATAAGAACTTGTTTCAGTATTGTAAGCATAATCTGCTAAAAAAGCGGTAGGGTATGCCAAGATTAGTGCTGCTTCATCTGCGAACTCGCCCTTATATGTTTCAATTGCCGCATCTGGTAATTGAGAAACAGGAACTTTTCCCGTTGAATCTAAGGTTGCTAATCCGTCGGCAACACCTTCTCTTGATTTTAAATATTCATAACTAATTGCACTTGCCATTTAAACCTCCTAAGGCATTACTATCCAAAGAATACACATAGAAAATTTATGGTAAGGCAACAATCTTTTATAATTTTTTTCACTTATATATCGCATTTCCATTTGTTTTTCTCCTTATTCTTTAATGTTTTTAAACATCAATACATAGTATGAAAATAATAATATTTTGTTAAAAGTTATTATTTATGTATATATATTATAAAATATATCTTGTGGCTATTGCTACAAAATAATTGACACAGATCATTAATTATGCTATACAAATCTATTGTATAAAAAAGGATTTTTTGATGCTAAAACTTTTAAAAAACTTAAAAAAGAAAGAATGGTACTATATATTAATTAGCACTATTTTTATTGTTGCTATTGTATATCTTGACTTGAAATTGCCATCATTTATGTCAGAAATTACAACACTTCTTTACACGGGCGGTTCTGTTGGTGAAATTCTGATACAAGGCTTGTGGATGCTTTTATGTGCTTTGGGAAGCGGTATGCTTGGGGTAACAGTTGGTTTGTTTGTTGCCAAAGTAGCGGGCGGACTTTCTGCTACTTTAAGGTCAAAGATTTACAACAAAATTCAGGGTTATTCGGCAACCGAAATGAAAAAGTTTTCTATTGCAAGTTTGATAACAAGAACAACAAACGATGTCACACAAGTGCAAAATGTTGTTGCAATGGGGCTTCAGGTAATTATAAAAGCACCTATTCTTGCTGTTTGGGCAATTGTGATAATTCTTGGCAAAAGTTGGCAATGGTCTGTTATAACTGCAATAGCGGTTGCACTACTTATCATTGTTATTTCTACTTTGATAATTTTTGTTATGCCAAAATTTAAAAAAATGCAAGTATTGACTGACAATCTTAATAGGGTTACAAGAGAAAATTTGACAGGTGTTAGAGTTGTAAAAGCATACAATGCAGAAAATTTTGAAGAAAATAAATTTGAAAAAGCAAATCAACAATTAACCAAAAACAATCTTTTTACAAACAGAATGTTGGCAATTCTATTCCCGTTTATGTCGCTTCTTATGAGTGGGTTAAGTCTTGCAATTTATTGGGTTGGTGCTTATATTATCAATCAAGCGGGCATAATGGAAAAACTTTCCTTGTTTAGCGATATGGTCGTTTTTGTTTCGTATGCAATGCAAGTTATTCTTGCGTTTATGCTGTTGATAATGGTATTTATTATGTTCCCAAGAGCAATTGTTTCAGCCAAGAGAATAAACGAAGTTTTGGCAACAAATCCCACCATTTTTGATGGCGACAGCGACTTTGAAAAAACAAACATACAAGGCAAAATTGAATTTAAAAATGTGTCTTTTAAGTATAATGAAGCAAATAAATATGTTTTAAAAAACATAAATTTTGTTGCCAAAAAAGGCGAAACGATTGCTTTTATTGGTTCAACTGGCAGTGGAAAAAGCACGCTTGTAAATTTGATGCCAAGATTTTATGATGCAACCGAAGGCGAAATTTTGATAAATGGTGTTGACATAAAAAAATATAAATTAAGCGATTTGAACAACAAAATTGGGTACATTCCACAAAAAGCATTTTTGTTTAGCGGAACGGTTGAAAGCAATATTGCTTATGGTGAAAACAACAAAGGTCAAATAAATTTTGACACAATAAAAAATGCAATAAAAATTGCACAAGGCAAAGAATTTGTAGAAAAAATGGAAAATCAATATCAAGCAGAAATTGCCAAGAACGGCACCAATTTATCTGGCGGGCAAAAACAAAGATTGTCTATTGCAAGAGCAATTGCCAGAGAGCCAGAAATTTTGATTTTTGATGATAGTTTTTCTGCCCTTGATTACAAAACAGACAAAAAACTTAGAGAAGCATTAAAAAAAGAAATAAAAAACACAACAAAAATAATTGTTGCACAAAGAATTGGAACAATTAAAGATGCTGACAAAATAGTTGTTTTAGACAAAGGGGAAATTGTTTCAATTGGAACTCATCAAGAACTTTTAAAAAATTGCACAATTTACAAAGAAATTGCTCTTTCTCAACTTTCAAAGGAGGAGTTATGAGTTTTAAAAAAAATGCGGTAAACGACAATACTGCAAAAAAACAAAAAGCAGATTTTAACAAATCTTGGAAAAAATTGATAATTTATTGCAAAAAGCACTTAACAAGTATTTTGATTGCAACAATACTTGCAATTGTTGGCACTGTTTTGACTTTGATTGGACCAAACAAAATTGGCGAATTGACCAATATTATTGCAGACGGAATGATGACACAAATTGATATGACGGCGGTTTTGGGCATTGCCATTGTTTTGGTTATTATTTATTCTGTAAGTTCTTTTTCCACTTTTTTTGAAGGATATATAATGGCGGGTGTAACTCAAAAAGTGTCAAAAAGATTAAGAAAAGATATTTCTCACAAAATTAACAAATTGCCATTAAAGTACCTTGATTCAAGAAGCACGGGAGATGTTCTTTCAAGGGTAACGAATGATGTAGATTCTATTGCCCAAACGCTTAATAATAGTGTTTCTTCTTTGATTGCGGGAATTACTTTGATTTTGGGTTGCATTCTTATGATGTTTGTAACAAATTGGGTTATGGCAATTTGTGCGATTCTTTCATCTTTGATGGGTTTCATATTAATGGGGCTTATAATGTCAAAATCACAAAAATATTTTAACAGTCAACAAAAAAGTTTGGGCGAACTTAATGGTCATATAGAAGAAAATTATACAGGTCACGACATAGTAAGAGCATATAACGGGCAAGAATATGGAAAAACAAAGTTCAACAAAATAAATGATACTTTATTTAAAAGTGCGTGGAAAAGTCAGTTCTTTTCAGGGTTAATGATGCCACTTATGTCATTTGTTGGCAATTTTGGGTTTTTGGTTGTTTGCGTTGTGGGCGCGGTTTTGTTCGCAAATGGATATATAGAAATTGGCGTGATTATTGCATTTATGATTTATGTAAGATTATTTATGCAACCGCTTTCTACCATTGCACAATCAGCAACCAATTTGCAAGCGACAGGTGCTGCAAGTTTAAGAGTGTTTGAATTTTTGGGCGAACAAGAACTTGAAGATGAAAAATATAAAGATTTGCAACTTAAAATAGAAACAATAAAAGGCAATGTTGAATTCAAAAATGTTAAGTTTGGTTATAGCGAAGACAAACTTGTAATAAAAAACTTTTCTGGCATTGTTAAGGCGGGTCAAAAAGTTGCTATTGTTGGACCAACGGGTGCGGGCAAAACTACGCTTGTAAATCTTTTAATGAGATTTTATGAAGTCAACGAGGGCGACATTTTGATTGATGGAATTTCAACTCGTGACTTGACAAGAGAAAATGTTCACAATATTTTTGGAATGGTTTTGCAAGATACTTGGCTTTTTGAAGCAACTGTAAAAGAAAACATAATTTATAGCAAAAGCGGTGTTTCTGATCAGCAAGTTTTTGATGCTTGCAAAGAAATAGGAATTGACCATTTTATTCAAACATTGCCAAATGGTTATGACACAGTTCTTGATGACAGCACAAGCGTTTCCGCTGGACAAAAACAGTTGTTGACAATAGCAAGAGCAATGATTCAAAACAGCCCAATGCTTATACTGGACGAAGCAACAAGTTCGGTCGATACAAGAACAGAAATCTTGATTCAAAAAGCAATGGACAAAATAACAAAAAACCGAACGAGTTTTGTTATAGCACACAGACTTTCAACAATAAAAAATGCAGACCTAATTTTGGTTATGAAAGATGGCGATGTAATAGAAAAAGGCAGTCACAAACAATTAATGGCACAAGATGGTTTTTATAAAGACCTTTATGATAGCCAATTTACAAACAAGGGTGCCGAGATTGTGGAAATATAAAAAACATTTATGTTTTTTGTTTTAGTTGACTAAATTTTGAAAATATATTATATTAATGCTAACAACTATGATAAAGGACAAGTTTTTGGAAATGTAAACTTTTAGAGAGCAAACGGTTGGTGCAAGTTTGTGTTGAAGTTCCAAAGGTATCACCTTTTAGTTGGGTGCTTGAAAAACAGTAAAGCACTTCGGCTTTTCCCCGTAAAAAGAAAAATATGTGATTGCATATTTTCAAAAAATAAATAACGCTTGTTTTATCAAGACTGAAAGTATGTTTTTTGCAATTAATGCTTTCAAATTTGATTAAAACAGGCTTTTTTTATATAAAGTCTGCAAAAAGGAGAAAAAATGTATAAAAATGTGGGTGAACTAAATCTTCCAAATTCAGAAAATGAGGTTTTGGAATTTTGGAAAAAGAACAAAATAAAAGAAAAGTGTTTAAACAATAACAAGCAAGGTGGAAAAGTTTATAGTTTTTATGAAGGACCGCCAACAGCAAATGGTTTGCCACACGCAGGGCATATTTTAACTCGTGCATTGAAAGATGTTTTTACAAGAGTAAAAAGTATGCAAGGTTTTTATGTTCCAAGAAAAGGCGGTTGGGATACTCACGGCTTGCCCGTTGAACTTGAAGTTGAAAAAGATATTGGCATTTCAGGCAAAAAACAAATAGAAGATTATGGCATTCAAAACTTTATTGAAAAATGCAAAGTTGGTGTTTGGAAATATGTTGATGAATGGAAAACTTTTTCCAACAAAGTTGGATATTTTGTTGATATGGAAAACGACTTTTATTATACCTATGATGACAATTATATTGAAAGTATTTGGTGGAGTTTAAAAGAACTTGACAAAAAGGGGTTGCTTTACAAAGGTTACAAAATTTTGCCATGTTGCCCAAGTTGTGGCACTGCACTTTCGAGCCACGAAGTTGCACAAGGATACAGGGAGCGAAACGACTTAACAGTTGTTGCCAAATTTAAAGCAAAAGAAGAAGAAAATTTGTTCTTTCTTGTTTGGACAACAACACCTTGGACTTTGCCAAGCAATGTTGCACTTTGCGTAAATGCAAATTTTGAATACCAAAAAATTTTGGCAAACGATGGCAATAAATATATTTTGGCAAAAAATCTTGTTAGCAACTTTTTTAAAAATGATGAATACAAAGTTTTGGAAAACGTCTATGGAAAAGATTTAGAATTTAAAAAATATCAACCAATTTTTGATTTTGCAACAAAAGAAGTCAAAGAAAAAGCATTTTTTGTTACTTGCGATGATTATGTAACTCTTACAGATGGAACAGGTATTGTTCACATTGCACCGGCTTATGGTGTTGAAGATAGTGAAGTAGGAGCAAAATACAACTTGCCTTTTTTGCAAATGGCAAACTTTAACGGAAAATTTGAAGACAGTTGTGGCAAATATTCTGGGCAGGATATTTTTGAAGTTAACGAACAAATTGCAGAAGACTTGCGTTTGGAAGGTAAAATTTTTAAAGCAGAAAAACACAAGCACGAATACCCTCATTGTTG
>JAQVWL010000003.1 GCA_028709705.1 Clostridia bacterium | reverse complement strand
TTTGCAGTTGTTTTTTTTTATTTGGTACTGATGATGAGACTTGAACTCATACGGGGTTGCCCCCTCAGGATTTTAAGTCCTGTGCGTCTGCCTATTCCGCCACACCAGTATATGTAATTTAGTTTCACAGGAAAAACTTTTGGAGGTACCACCCAGATTTGAACTGGGGATGAGGATTTTGCAGACCCTTGCCTTACCACTTGGCTATGGTACCATATCGCAAAAACAAGTCCTTTTGGCTTGTTTTGCTCCGTTTCACTTCGCAAAAGCATCGCACTTATGGACTGTTTTTGCTCCCCTACGGGCCAAACGAAAATCGCACTTCGCTGGCGATTTTGCCCGTACTTTTTGTGCATAGCGTGTTCTTCGAAGCAATTGTTGCCATTGACATTATGTGTTGTTTTCTATAACCTTTTTGCTTGTTTTGCTCGTTTCACTTCGCAAAAGCATCGCATTTTCGGCAAATTTTTTTCGCTCCCCAAAAATTCGCTCCGCTGAAATTTTCGGGGACCCATAATAAAGTCAAGGGTCGCAAATGTTTCTTTTGTTTCTATAACCTTATTGCAAAGTTATAGTATGGAGCGGAAGACGAGATTCGAACTCGCGACCCTTGCCTTGGCAAGGCAATGCTCTACCACTGAGCCACTCCCGCATACTTGTTATAAATGCCATTTCTAACATAACAACAAAAGCATTATAACAAACACATTGCCAAAAATCAAGCATTTTTTTAATTTAATGTGTATAAATTTTTATAATTTTTATTCAACAAACGGGTAGGAGAATGTCATTAGCAAACTTTGAGTTGCATCTTCGTTCCAATTTGCAAGTTTGGAAAGTTTGGTATATTCAACATCAATAGAATATGCTTCATTGCTTAAAGTTTGTGTTATTGTGTAGTTCGGGGTTGCAAAAGTTGTTGTGCTTCCGCTAACCGTTCCATTCAAAAGTCCTGAAAAATTTATGCTAAAATTGGTGGTAATCTCGGCAGTTGTTGTTGCAAGTGTTGTTATGTTTGTGTATTCCGCTTTTAAAGTTACACTAAAATAATAAGTTTTTGAAAGGTAAAATATTTTTTCAAAATAATCAAAATTGTTGTCAGAAAAATTGCCTGTGTTGTTGACTTCTGCATTTGTCAAAACTCCCAAATTGGTGTAAAGCGAAGGTGCTTGACTTGTTTTTACTGAAAAATTTATGATTTTGCTAACATAAAGATTTGGGTTTGTTATTTCAAGACCCGAAATGTCATAAGAAAGACCTTTTAGCATAAAGTATTCCAAATTATTGGTGGAAAATAGGGCGGTATATTTGCCCGCTGTTGCGGTGTTTGCCAAAAAACTATAATTTGTTTCATAAGAAACTACGACATCATTTTTGACCCAAGCAATAAAAGTTTGCTCGCTTTTTGGGGTGGCAGAAAGAACAACATTTTGATTTGTTTTGTAAAAACCTGTGCCATTTACTGTGCCTTTTTGAGTGTTTGATGAAGTTACAAGAATGTTGTGGTCAAGAATAATTTCGTTGCAACCTGAAAAACTTAAAGCAGAAAATACAATCAAAAAGCAAAACAACAAAGGCACTAGTTTTTTCTTCATATTATCTCCTTCAAAAAAAATTCAACTACTATATCTTGCTATATTATTACAATTTTATATTTAAAAGTCAAATATTTATTAAAAAATGAATGAGTATTTTTAAATTGCTTGCATAAAATACCATAGGAGTTTTTTATGTGGGAATTTTCAATCACAATGGACAGCGAAAAATCAAAAATTGCAAAATATATTTATGCAAAACTAAAACCATCAGTTGAAGAAATAAAAGGCGTGATAACTTCTTTTGAAGAAATGGGGAAAATAAATATTGTGCTTGCTTGCAAAAAACTTGAAAAAACTCGACTTTGTTACCACGTTTCCGAAGTTATCTGTTATGTTGTAAGCACTGTGTTGAAAGAAGAGTTTTTAGACAAAAACTTAAAATTTCCGCAAAAAGACAAGTTGGAATTGTACACTTTCAAAAAAGCGCTTGTCAGTTTTGACAGGGAAACGGACAGGTTTTTGATAAACAAATATCTAGTTTTGGAAGAAAATTTGATATTGGAGTCTTTTTTTCATTTCAAACTGCAACCATTGAAAGAAAAATGGCAAGAACTTGTAAAAATTGCCAACGATAATAGCACTTATTTGTTAAGCGATGACTCGTTTTTGGAACTTTTAAAGTTTCTTATTGACAACATTGAGTTTGCAAGCGATGAACTTAATGTTGTTTTTCAGCAAGAAAAGTTTTTTGTTTTTGACAGCAATTTCAAACAAATTGGCGATGAAAATTCGGTTTTTGATGAGTTCGCACTTGTTAACAAAATTTTGGAACTTTCGCCCAGAAAAATAAATTGGGCTTGTGACAAAAAAATACCTTTTATTGAAAAGGTGTTTTCCAAAAGATTGCTTTTTATTTCGGAAAATGAGTTTGCAAAAAAAGATATCAATAATAATTGGGGTTTACAAACCACATAATATGTGCTATAAATATGTCAGGAGATTTTTTTTATGGCATTTAAAGATTTAAACGATGAAATTTGCTTGGATTTGGACGATATGATGGAACAAAACAAAAACATTCCTTTTTTTGAAAATCTAAATCAAGAAGGCAGAGTTTTTGTAAGAACTGTTGCAAAAAAAGATATAATATGTAAAGGTCAATTAATTAAAAAAGGACAAAAAGGTGCATACATAGAAGCAAAAATTTTGAGATTGCAAGAAAGGGGTGGCAATCTTGTAAAAATTTGGTTTTGTAAACCTCTTGTAAAAATTGGCAAAAATAGTTGGATAAGCGGTGGTGCAACAGGCACAAAATTTATGGAATCTTTTGTTGGCAGGGGTGTTGTTGTTGAAAATAACACATTTATTGGGCGAAGTGTTACAATAAATGACAATGTTGCAATTGGCAATAATTGCTTGCTTGAAGATTGCATAAAAATAGACAAAAAATCAATTATTGGAAACAATTGCAAGTTTAAAATGATGACAACAATTGGTGCAAACACATATATTGGCGACAACACAAAAAACATTATAAGTTGCCAAGGCGTAAAAGTTGGCATAACACCGCTTTATGAAAAAAAATATGTGAGAGCACAAAAATATAAAGTTGAAAAAAGAAAACCGATAAGAGATACAAATACAATATTTTCAAAAACAATTGACACTTTTAATGCTTTGAAAGTTGTTGCAAAATATAATTTTGAAAACTTAAAAGAAAAATACTATGCAAACAAAATAACAAGAATTGGCGAAAATGTTGTTATAAAATCTGGTGCAAAGATTTTTAGCGGAGCAACAGTTGGAAACGGTGCGGTTTTGGGTGTCAACTCACAAATAAAATCAAAAGCAGAAGTTGAAAATCAAACAATAGTGCCTGACTTTGCTAGCATTGAAAAATAACAAAAATTTTTTGGAAAGATAGTTGACAAATTTGGCAAAAATTTATAAAATGTATTTGTAAGATATTTACAAACAAAAAACAAGTAGTTTTGGCAAACGGAACTGAAAAGAGAACAAGGGTCCTAGGCTGAAAGCCCTTCAAAGTTGCCCTCCAAAATGAAACCACTTTTTGTTAAAAAATTTAATAAAACCATAATTAAGTGGCAAGGCTTTGGTCTTGCAATAAGGGTGGAACCGCGGTTGAAAACAACCGTCCCTATGCTAGTTTCTTTATTAGCATAGGGTTTTTTTTACAAAAAAGGAGAGAAAATGGAAAAAGAAATTTTGGAAATGAACAGACACTCGCTTGCACACGTTTTGGCAAAAGCGGTGCAAAAAATTTATGGCAAAAACAATGTAAAATTGGCAATAGGACCTGCTATTGACAACGGTTTTTATTATGATTTTGATTTGGATTTTAACATTGTTGAAGCAGATTTGCCAAAAATACAAAAAGAAATGCAAAACATTGTCAACAAAGGTGAAAAATTTGTTAAAGAAGTTGTTAACAAAAAGAAAGCACAAGAAATGTTTGCTGACAATCCTTACAAGTTGGAACTGATAAATGACTTGCCACAAAATCAAGAAATAAGCGTTTATTTTTTGGGCGAGGATTTTGTTGACCTTTGCAGAGGACCGCACGCAGAAAACACAAACAAACTAAAAAATATGGGCTTTAAAGTTGAAAAAGTAAACGGTGCATATTGGCGTGGCGATGAAAAAAACAAAATGCTTCAAAGAGTTTATGTTTATGCTTTTGAAACAAAAAAAGAACTCAATGATTATTTGCAAATGATTGAAGAAGCAAAAAAAAGGGACCACAGAAAACTTGGTAAGGAACTTGGTTTGTTTTTTATATCTGATTATGCAAAAGGTATGCCATTTTATATGCCCAAAGGTGTTGTGCTTAAAAACGAACTTATCAAATTTTGGCGAGAAAAACATCAAGAAAATGGTTATGTTGAAATTGAAACTCCTATGGCAATGAACAAGGAACTTTGGTTGACTTCTGGACATTGGAACCACTACAAAGACAATATGTATGCCTTTAAAGTTGAAGAAGAAGATTTTATTATCAAACCTATGAACTGCCCGGGCGGAATGCTTTTTTACAAAGAAAATTTGCATTCTTACAAAGAGTTTCCTTTGCGTGTTGCTGAACTTGGAAAAGTGCATAGGCATGAGGCAAGCGGGACTTTGCACGGGCTTTTTAGAGTGCGAGTTTTTACACAAGATGATGCACATATTTTTATGCTTCCAAACCAAATAGAATCTGAAATTCAAAATGTTATCAATTTGATTGACCAACTTTATTCTGTTTTTAAATTTGATTATCGCTTTGAACTTTCAACAATGCCAGACGACCATATGGGCGATGAAAAAGATTGGCATTTCGCTGAAAATGCACTTGAAACTGCACTAAAAAAAGCGGGCAAAGAATTTGTTGTCAATGCAAAAGATGGTGCGTTTTATGGACCAAAAATTGACATAAAAATCAACGATGCACTTGGCAGAACTTGGCAGTGCGGAACAATTCAACTTGATATGCAAATGCCAAAAAGATTTGATTTGGAATACATTGATGAAAACGGCGAAAGAAAAGAACCTGTTATGATACACAGAGCATTGTATGGTTCGTTTGAAAGAATGATTGGCGTTTTGACAGAGCATTTTGCGGGTGCTTTTCCAACTTGGCTTGCACCTGTGCAAACAAAAATTTTGTCTTTGACTGAAAGAAATGAAGAATATGCAAAACAAATTGAAAATCAACTAAAAAATGCAAATATACGAACCGAATTGGACTTGCGAAATGAAAAAGTTGGCTACAAAATAAGAGAAGCATTGAACAACAAAATACCATATTTGATAATTGTTGGCGATGAAGAAGAACAAAATCAAACAATATCTATTCGTGGCAGAAAGAATTTTAGCGAAAGTAATATAAAAATAAGCGAATTTATTGAAAAAATTGCACAAGAAATTAACGCAAGAAAGTTAGATTAAATGTAAATGCTAACGACTCTTTTTAATAATTAATGAAGGATGAATAATTATGGTTTTTTATTTTAAAATTTTTGTGCGACAGCTTCGCACAATTAGTTTGTAATAATATGGAAATTTGAGTGCGAAGCCTCGTACGGTTAGTTTGTAATAATATGGAAATTTGAGTGCAAAGCCTCGCACCCTTTACAAAGGGTGCGAGAATTCGCATCAAAAATTTGATAGTTTTAAATCAAGCACCCTTTATTAAAGGTGCAAGGCTTCGCACTCAAATTTTAAAATAAAAACCATAATTTATCATTAATCATTCATCATTCATCATTAAAAAAATGGTGCAAGTGCTACCCGCAAAAATCAAGCACATTATCACAAAAATCAATTTTTACTTGCATATTATGATTATTATATTATATAATTAACAAGTTAAAGGAGAAAAATATTTTATGCAAGATGAAAATCAAACACAAGAGATTATTGAGTCGCTGAAAGATGATTTAGAAAAAAGTGTTTTATATTTAAAAAATGAATATCAAGTTATAAGAGCGGGCAGGGCAAATCCGCACATTCTTGACAAAGTGCTAATAGATTATTATGGAGTAAAAACACCGCTAAAACAAATGGCAAATATGTCTGTTCAAGAGGCAAGGTTGTTGGTTGTAAGTGTGTATGACATTTCACAAATCAGAGCAGTTACAAAAGCAATAACCGAAGCCGATTTGGGTGTTAATATTTCTGATGATGGCAGAGTTGTTCGCCTTGCTTTTCCTGTTTTGACAGAAGAAAGAAGACGCGAAATTGCAAAAAGCATTAAAGTGATTTTAGAAAACACAAAAGTTGCAATGCGAAACTCTCGCAGAGATAGTCTTGACTTGTTCAAGCAACTAAAAAAAGATGCCTTAATAAGCGAAGACGATATGTCGTTCTATGAAAAAGAAGTTCAAAAAATTGTTGATGAATACATTGCCAAACTTGATGCATTATATATTTTGAAAGAAAAAGAAATAATGGAAGTTTAATATATTAAAAAATTTGTGTAAGGGGGCAAAAGTTTATAAAAATTCACGAAAATTTTTATAAAATCATTAAAATATAATATGAGTTTTAAAAAAAACACTTTACCCCAGCACATTGGCATAATAATGGACGGGAATGGCAGATGGGCAACAAGGCGGGGACTTCAAAGATTGATTGGGCATAAAGAAGGCGTTGAGGCAATAAAACGAACAATCAACATTGCAAAAGAATTTGACATAAAAATTTTAACCTTTTTTGCGTTTTCAACTGAAAATTGGAAAAGGGACAAGTCAGAAATTGATGGCATTTTTCAAATAATAAGAGATTATACAAACCAAAATGTTGAAGATTTGTGCAAAGAAGGTGTAAAAATTGTTTCTATGGGTGACCTTTCCAAAATACCGACCGACTTGAACAAAAAGTTGCAAGAAATTATCAAAAAAACACAAAAAAACAATCAAATTGTTGTCAATTTGGCAGTCAATTATGGTGCAAGAGATGAACTTGCTTTTGCTTTTAACAATTTGGCAAAACAAGGCAAAACAGAAATAAAAGTTGAAGATATAACCAAAAATTTATACACAAAAAACTTGCCCGACCCCGATTTGATTATAAGAACGGGTGGCGAGCAAAGATTGAGCAATTTTATGCTTTTTCAAAGTGCTTATGCAGAACTATATTTTACCAAAGTTTTTTGGCCAAGTTTTGACAAAAAACATTTCAAAAAAGCACTAAAAGAATATCAAAAAAGGGACCGCCGTTTTGGTGGCAACCACAAAAAAACAAAAGTTTAGGAGAAAAATTATGAAGGAAAGATTATTAACAGGACTAGCCATAATATTTATTGTTATTGTAGTGTTTTTGACCAAAATAATTATGCAATCAACCATTATTTTTGACATTTTTATTGGCTTGATAGCGATTTTGTCGGCACTTGAAATGGCAAATATATTAAACAAAACAAATTTGTATAGCCACAAATATTTGATAGCAGTTTTTCCAATTTTGCTTTATGTTTTGACAATGATTTGCATCACTTCAAAATTGTCAGCGATTGTTAGCGTTTTCTTGTTTGTAGCATTGCTGATTTTTGCAATTCTTGTTTCGTTTCTTATCTCAATTTTTATGGTTTCTAAAACCGAAAACGAAATGAGAATTAGAAAAATACGCATATCACGAAAAAAATTTGCATTTAATAAAGCATTGCACACAAGTTTTGGGCTTTTGTACCCATCAATTTCAATAATGCTTTTGGTTGTTTTCAATCATATTGGCGAACTCACTCACATTTTTTCAGGAACTGTAAGTTTTGGGTTTTTGATTGGCATTGTTATGCTTGGCTGTGCGTTTTTAATACCATTTATTTGTGACACTTTTGCGTATTTGACAGGCAATGTGATTGGTGGCAAAAAACTTTGCCCCAAAATTAGCGAACACAAAACAGTTGCGGGTGCAGTTGGCGGAATTGTGTGGACCGCACTTATTTTGACAGTTATTTTCTTGCTTTTCAGTTCTGGCGGAGCACTTCCTTCAATGTTTATTTCCATTGGGCTTGAATGGTATCACATAACAATTTTGGCTGTTGTGGGTGCTATTGCTTGCGAATTTGGCGATTTGTTTGAAAGTATTTTGAAACGAAAAGCAAATATAAAAGATTCTTCTGATTTTTTGCCGGGGCATGGGGGAATACTTGACAGAATTGACGGTTTTACTTTTAGCACAATAGTTGTTTTTGTTTTCTTTTTGTTTTTCTTAATTTAAAAGGTAAGTATGATAGTTTTATATATTGGTTTAGCGATTGTTGTTTTAATGCTAATGATTTTAATTCACGAACTTGGACATTTTCTTGTTGGAAAGTGGCTTGGCTTTCGCATAAATGAATTTTCAATTGGTTTTGGAAAAGCAATTTGGCAAAAAACTAACGCAAAAGGCGAAAAAATAAGTTTAAGAATTTTGCCACTTGGCGGATATTGTGCCTTTTACGGTGAAGAGGGCGATGAAGAAACCGCAGATGGCAAAAAAATAAAAGCAAAAGATGACCCCGATATCTTTACAAATCAACCGCCTTGGAAACGGATACTTGTTTTCTTTGCGGGCGTGTTTTTCAACTTTGTTTCAGCGGTTATATTTTCTTTTATTCTTTTAATTTCTTTTGGTTATGGCAATATTTATGTGATAACCGAAGATGCAAACCCAAACTTTTTGGCAACAAACATTGCGGGCAATGAGTTAGTTTTGATAGAAAAAGGCGATAAAATCCTTAAAATTGACGGGCAAAATATTAGTTATGTTTGGGGAAACACGATTGACACAATGACATCAAGAGTTGATGGCAATGTTTATCAACTTACAATCCAAAAAGCAGAAACGGGCGAAATTTTGAATGTTAATGTTATAATTCAAACAGGTGTTGCAGTTGAATATAATCAGGAAACGGGCTTGTATGAAGATGTTTTAGATAACCAAGAAAACCCCGTAACTTACACAGGACTTGGACTTACAATGGGCATAACAAGTCAACCACTTCCATTTTGGGAAGCACTTGCACAGTGCTTGTCTTTCACAATTGGGCTTGCTTGGTTGGTTTTAAAAACACTTTGGCTTTTGGTCACTTTCCAACTTCCGCTTTCTGCACTCGGTGGAACGGTTACAGTAATTTCAACCGTTGCTTCAACTGTGCAACAAAGTTTTTCTGCGTTGTTCGTGTACTTGCCACTGATTGCTGTCAATTTAGCAGTATTCAATTTACTGCCATTCCCCGCACTTGATGGTTCGCATATAGCATTTACAAGCATAGAATGGGCAAGGGGCAAGCCTATCAACCGCAATGTTGAAGCGTGGGTGCATTTTGTTGGCTTTGTTTTGCTTATTGGTTTTGTAATTTTGGTAGACTTATTGCATTTTTTGGCGTAAAATAAAAATATAAGTTATGGACAAAATTTTAAATATACTAAATACAAAATTCGGCGAAGAATTTTCATACCTAAAAACTTTGGAGGTGGTATACAACACTCTTGAAAGAGAATGTACCATTTCTTTTTTATACCCCGAAAGTGTTGCAAGTATTGAAAACGAAAAAAAAGAAAAAATTTATGACTTTTTGAAATCCGCCTTAAACCTAAATGCCAAACTTGTTTTAAAGTTTAAAAAAAGTTATTTGGATAATGATTTGATAATTGATTGCACAATGTCATTTTTCAAAAAAAATTACAGTTCGCTTGCAAGCGTTTTGCAAAAAAGTAATATAACAATAAAAAAAGATAATTTTGAAATAAAAACTTGTGTTGCACTGCCAAAAACTTTGTTACAAAATTTTGACATAACCCTTTTGCAAAACAACCTTAAAACATTTTTGCAAAGCAATTTTCTTGCACTTTTTTCTGCCGATTTTGTTGTGGGCGAAGAACTTAACACCGCCAAAATATTGGAAAGTAAAAATCAAATGCTAGAAAAAAAATTAAGAGATGTCAAAAAAACTGCAAGATATAGAGTTTTTGATGTTGTAAAAATTTTGGGCAATGATATTGCACCCGAACCCGAATTTTTGGTGGGGATAAAAGAACCAAAATTGGCAGTTATTTTGGCGGGAAAGATTGAAGATTTTACAAAAAAATCTTATAAGAGAAAAAGGAACGGAACAGAAATTGAAAAATGGTTATACAAATTTTTGTTGAACGAAAATGGCAAAAAAATTTCTTGCGTTTATTTTTGTTCCAAGTCCAATCTCAAAAAAATGGATAGATTTAAAAATGGCGACTCTGTGATAGTTGTTGCAGACATAAAAAAAGACAACAATTTTTTGACAGCGTATATAAAAAGCATTTCGTTTTGCACGATTACCGAAGCAGGTATTAACTTGGGCAAAGAAAAAATAAATACATATAAAACAGTTTTTCCTGAAAAATTGGAAAAATTTTCTCAACAAAACTTGTTTGAAAAAGATATGAAGTACAACAAAAACATAAGGTCCAACACTTTTGTGGTTTTTGATGTTGAAACGACAGGTTTAGAATCTTCTACCGAAGAAATTATTGAAATTGGTGCCATAAAAATTGAAAATGGAATGTTTGTGGAAAAATTTCAGACACTTGTTAAACCCAAAAAACAAATTAGCGAATTTATTACCGAAATTACTGGCATAACAAATGAAATGGTTGAAAACTCGCCAAACATTGAAGATGTTATCAAAGATTTTTTGTTGTTTTCGCAAGATGCAGTTTTGTCTGGCTACAATGTCAATTTTGATATGGGATTTATTCAAAAAGCGGGCAGGGAAGTTGGATTCAAGTTTGAAAATGAAGTGCAAGATGTTATGTCACTTGCAAGGCAAAAAGTTCGCAGTTCCAACTTCAAGTTGGGAACAATAGTCAAGGTTTTGAATATAACTTTGGCAAATGCTCACCGCGCACTTAACGATGCAATTGCGACCGCCGAAGTGCTTTTGAAATTGAGTTTGGAAGAAAATTAAAAAAAACGGCACAGAGATGTACCGCTTTTTTAGTGAGAATTAATAACTACTTCTTGTGTTGTTTCTTGAACTTTTGTTAGCATTGTTGTTGCTATTACTTGAACGAGTGCTTGAACAACTTTTTGAAGAGTTTGCTCCGCTTTTTGAAGAACCATACGAACTATTCGTTGTGCTTTTGTGGTTAGAATTTGTTTGATTGTTATTGCTTGAATTTGTTCTGTTGTTACTGCTTGAATTGGCATTTTGGTTCTCGTTGTTTTCAGAGTTCTTTTTATTTCTCCCAAACATAGTTTTTACCTCCTATATTCAAGGCAAAATTTACCTTGTAATATTAGTATCTACAATTTAAAGTTTATTATGCTATATTTTTGATAATATCACATAAAATTTGATTTTAAGATTTCAAAACTACAAAACAAAAAATTTGCAAAAAACACCAAAATTTTATTGACAACCAATCAAACCTGTGTTATAGTAGTTATGTTTTGGGAGTTTAGCTCAGTTGGTAGAGTACCTGCCTTACAAGCAGAGGGTCATAGGTTCGAGTCCTATAACTCCCACCAGAATAAAGTTGTCAAAAACCGCATAGGCAAAGGCTACACGCAAAAACTTGCCCTTTTGCTTGTTTTTTGTTTCACAAAAAAGCATCGCTTTGGCGGGCAAGTTTTTGCTCCCTTACGGACCAAGCGAAAACCGCACTGCGTTGGCGGTTTTGTCCGTACTTTTTTTGAAAGCAGTTGTTCCAAGAGTCTGCGAAGAACGTTTCAAGAAGTTTTTATCAAATTTTACTGCAAACAACAGGTCAAGGGTCAACGGGGACGCTAGCAACTGACCCTCTCGCTCACGTTTTCGTGTCAGTTACTAACGTCCCCGTTGAACCTTGTTCATCGTTTACTTATTTTCTTCAAAAACGGTGTGGGCGAGTGTAAGAACGGATATGCTTTTGGGTTTGGACTTGACAATTTCTCGGCACAAACTTTTTATTGTTTCGCCCGTTGTCATAACATCATCAACCACCAAAATATTTTTGTTTTTTATTGCCTTTTTGTCTATAATTTCAAAAGCGTTTTCAAGGTTCAATTTGCGATCAAAACTGTTCAAATATGCTTGTGCGTTTGTGTTTTTTACACGCTTTGCTATGTCTGTTTTAAGCGGAATATTTTTTTGTTTTGCAAGCGGTTTTTCAAGCAGTTCTGCTTGATTGAAATGTCTGTTTTGAAGTCTGTTTGGGGAAAGTGGAACAGGAATAATAATATCACAATCATAACCATTTTTGTCGTATTCATCGATCAAAAACTGCCCAAGCGGTTCAAAAAAATATTTTGCATTGTCAAACTTAAATTTGTTTATTGCAAGTCTAATTTTGTCTGTGTAAACAAATGGCGCTCTTGCAATTTTGAAGTTTGGAAACTCCAAAAAACAACTGTAACAAATGTCGCCCGCACCAAAAATTTGCACCCCACAATGCTTGCAAATTTTTTTGTTGTTATATGGCAAATTTTTCAAGCAATTTTCACAAATATTATATTTGTTTGGCGTTTTGATTTCTTCGCCACAAAAAATACATTTTATGTCTTGCGGAAATAAAATATTAACCAATTTTTTTAATTTTTCTTTAAAGTTTAATCTCATAACCTACTCAAACAAAATTTTTGCGTTTTCGTTACTTTTTATCAAAAATTCTTTTAATAATGTGTGCCTTTTAAGAATAAATTTGTTGTTTATCATTGTTTTTAAATGTCGTTTTTCGCCAACCAAAACAACCATTTTCTTTGCACGAGTTACCGCAGTATAAATCAAATTTCTGTTCAAAATCATACTTGGACCGGCAATGGAAGGGATAACCACAACATCAAACTCACTGCCCTGACTTTTGTGAATTGTGATTGCATAGGCGAGTGAAAGTTGCGAGATTTCCGTTCGGGGATAAACGCATTGTTTGTTACCTTCAAAGTTGACATAAATTTCGCCCGTATCCCTGTCAATTTCGCTTATGTAGCCCATATCGCCATTAAAAATGCCCACACCTTCCGCCACTCTGTTGTGTGAAAGTTGTTGCACCCATTCCAAATTATAATTGTTTGCGGTCTGCATAATTTTGTCGCCTTTTCTGAAAATATTTGCACCAAAAACAATTTCTGGCTTGGAAAAAGCGGGCGGGTTTAACTTTTGTTGCAACTCTTTGTTGATGGTTTCAACCCCGCAAACTCCGTTTTTAAGCGGTGCAAGAACTTGGATTTGACTTGGTGGAATATTCAAAAAATTTGGAAGTCGATTTGTGATTAAATTTACAATATTTTCTTTTATATCATACAAATTTTCTTTTGTTTCAAAGAAAAAGTCATTGCTTTTGTTGTCAAACTCGGGCATTTCTCCGCTATTTATCAGGTGTGCGTTAGAAATTATCAAACTGTTTTCTTCTTGCCTGAAAATTTGCGTTAAATTTGCAACTTTTATTGTTTGACTTTTGATAATATCGTCCAAAACATTGCCCGCACCAACGCTTGGCAGTTGATTTTTGTCGCCAACCATTATGATTTTGCAGTCCCTTGAAAGTGCCTTTAACAAATGATTTGCAAGCATAACATCGACCATTGAAAACTCGTCCACAATTATTGCATCAAATGGCAAAAAGTTTTTTTCGTTAAAAGCGAACCGTTTTGTTGCAAAATCCATTGCCAACGCTCTGTGGATTGTGCTTGCTTCTTTGTCAGTCGCGTCGCTCATTCGCTTTGATGCTCTGCCTGTTGGTGCAAGCAGGGCGGTGCAAATTCCTTGTGCTTCCAAAATGGAAAGAATACATTTTATTATTGTTGTTTTTCCCGTACCCGGTCCGCCAGTAATAACGCAAACTCCGTTATTTATTGCGGTCTTTATTGCATTTATCTGCTCGTTATGAAAGTTTATGTGATTGACTTCTTCAAAATGTTTTATGTCTTCGGCAATGTCAATTTCGGTTGCTGTTTGACTGATATTTATAAGCGAAAGTTTGTCAGCAACTGATTTTTCATAAAAATAAAACTTTGAAAGCATTACAATATTAATTTTGTTTATAAAAAAATTTTTGACAACTTTTTCCAAAACAAGAGTTTGCAAAACTGTTTCAAAAAGATTTTCATATTTTTCTTGGTTTAAATTTAGCAATTTTGAAAGAGATCTTATCAAATCATCATATGGCAAAAAGGTATGCCCATTTTTTTCTGATGCTTGTGAAAGCGAGTACAAAATCCCAGCCCGAACTCTAAACTCGCTATCTTTGCTTATGCCAAATTTGTTTGCAATATTGTCAGCGGTAATAAAGCCCACGCCATCAATATCTTCAACCAAAGCATAAGGGTTTTCTTGAATTTTTTTGATGGTTTCGGCCTTGTAAACGGTATAAATTTTGAGTGCCAAATTGGTGGAAATGTTATATTCGCTTAAAAAAATTATTATATTTTGCACATTTTTATAGTTATAAAAATATTCGTTAATCACTTTTGCTTTTTTGGCACTAATACCACTTACTTTTGCCAAACTGTCTGGTTGAAATTCAATCACGTTTAAACTATCTTCGCCAAATTTTGCAACAATATTTTGGGCGGTGACAGGTCCAACACCTTTGATAAGACCGCTTCCCAAAAACTTTTTTATGCCATTTACGGTTGTTGGATAAACAATTTCAAAAGTTTCAAAAGCGAACTGTTCGCCAAATTTTTGGTTTGTGACAAACTCGCCGTTAAGCCGAACCTTTTCGCCACAAGCTATTTTAAAAAATTTGCCAACAATAACGGTGTTTTCGTTGTTATGTAAAAGCCTTGCAACAGTGTAGCCATTGCTTTCGTTATTAAAGATTATACTTTCAATTTCGCCTTCTATTTGCATAAAATAATAATACCCTAAAAAAAATTTTTTGGCAAGGGAAATGGAAGAAAAAAAATATAAAACATTTGCTTGCATTTTTGCTAAAATAGTTATATACTAATAACTAGGAGAAATAATGAATACAGCAAAATATTTGTTTGAAATTGAAATATTGGCAGAAAATATTTGCTTATCAGCAAACACCGAAATTGGCAATGTCAAATTCAAAATTCTTTATCTTATTGAACAATACGGCGTTGTTTCGCCAAGTTTGTTGATTGGCAAAATTGGCATTGCAAAAACCAATCTTGCTCTTGCTTGCAGAGATTTGATAAAAGACAATTTTATTGCTTCCAACAAAAGCACAAAAGATGGCAGGGGCGTTGAATATTGTATCACCCCAAAGGGTGAAGATTTATTGAAACAAGTTTATGAAAATTTGGAAAAAAATTTTAGAAAAGAAGAAATGACAACCGAATTTAAAAAAGCAGTTAACACAGTTTTGAGTTTTTTGAATAAAAAAGTTTAAGGAGAAAAAATGAAATTATACAATAGTTTGACAAGACAAAAAGAAGAATTCAAACCGCTTGGAAAAGTGGTGAAAATGTACACTTGCGGACCAACAGTTTATGGCACTGCACATATTGGAAATATGCGTGCTTATATATTTATGGACGAACTCCGCCGAGTGTTGAAATACAATGGTTTTGAAGTCAATGGCGTGATAAACATCACAGATGTTGGGCATTTGACAAGTGATGAAGATGAAGGCGATGACAAAATGCTTGTTGCCAGCAAACGCGAGAAAAAGTCACCTTGGGAAATTGCAAAATTTTATACACAACAATATTTGACCGACATAAAAAAACTTAACATTGATATGCCACAAAGCATTATTCCCGCAACATCAGTGATTGAAGAAATTATTGAATTTGTTAAGGGCTTAATGCAAAAAGGTTATGCTTATGAAACTTCAAAGGGCGTTTATTTTGACATTGCAAAATTCAAAAATTATGGACAGTTAAGCGGTGTTAAACTTGAAGACAAAATTATGGGTGCAAGAATTGAAGTTGATGAAGAAAAACGCAACCCTGCCGATTTTGCTCTTTGGATAAAAGCACCAAAAGAACACATTATGCAGTGGCAAAGCCCTTGGGGAATGGGATATCCGGGGTGGCATATTGAATGTTCGGCAATAGGCAGAAAGTTTTTTGGCGATAGCATTGACATTCACACAGGCGGGATTGACCACAAAACTGTTCACCACGAAAACGAAATTGCACAAAACGATGCACTTAACGGGCACAAAACGGTAAATTTTTGGGTGCATTGTGAGTTTATTCAAGTTGATGGTGCAAAAATGAGTAAAAGTCTTGGAAATCTTTACACAATTGCAGAACTTGAAAACAAAGGTTATTCTGCAATGGATTACAGATATCTTTTGCTCACTTCACATTACAGCAAACCAAGCAATTTTACTTTTGAAGCGTTGACAAGTGCAAAAAATGCACTAAATCAACTAAAAAATCTTGCAAATGAACACAAAAATGGCAGTGCAGTTATTGAAAAAGAAACATTGGCACAATATGATGCAGATTTTTTTGATGCAGTTAGTGATGATTTGAACATTCCGCAAGCACTTGGTATTGTTTGGCAAATGCTAAAAAATCAAACAAAAAGCAAACAAGTTTATGACCTTTTAACAAAGTTTAATCAAGTTTTGGGGTTTGATTTGGAACAAGAAAAAATTGAAATTCCGCAAGAAATAAAAGACCTTGCCGAAACTCGTTGGCAAGCAAAACAAAACAAAAATTTTGCAGAAAGCGACCGCCAACGCAAAGAAATAGAAAGCAAAGGTTTTGCAGTTTTGGATAGCAAAGATGGATATGAGATAGTAAAGAAATAGTTGAGGGCGGGGCGGTTTGAAGTGTGCGAAAGCACACTTTAGGAGAGTTCTACGCACTCTCATAATGCGGGTGGCACCTTGTGCCCCCGCTCAAACCGCACTCGCACCCAATGCACAAAATGGGGGATTTGCGGAGCCAACGAATGTTGGCCCAAGGGAATATTGTAGCAAAGAATAAATAAAAAAGATTGCATTTAAAAAGTAACACAACCTAAAAATATTCTAATAAACTATATTAAAAAAACAAACTGCACTACCACCAAAATATCGCTGCCTATCGGCACTCAAATCCCCCATTTTTTGCTCGCTTCGCTCGGGCAAAAAATCAAGCCCCCTTTACAAAGGGTGCGAGGCTTCGCACTCAAATTTCCATATTATTACAAACTAATTGTGCGAGGCTTCGCACAAAATTTTAAAATAAAAACCATAATTTATCATTTATCATTTATCATTAAAAAATAGCATCGCTATTTTTTCACTCAAACCGCCCTTTGTAATATTTAAAAACCCAAAAACATATATCTATATAAATAATCACAGGGGGTATGTTTTGGATACAACAATAACATTAACAAATCAAACCAATTTGTTTTTAACGGGGGTGGAAAAAGTTTTCAATGTTTGCCCAAACGAAATTGTATTAAACATTGGCGGAAAAAAATTGTTTGTTTATGGCAGTGGAATGGAAGTTCAAAGGGTTGACCTAGAAAACAAAATTTTGATTGTAAACGGACTTGTAACTTGCCTAAAATATGCAGGTCAAAAACAAAGTTTTTTGAAAAGGGTTTTTAAATAAGTGCTTTATGAAACACTTTTGCAACCCTTGATTTTGTTGCAAATATTGGGGGTTGGTTTTTTAAGTGGTATTGTCTTTGACTTTAACACTTTTTTTTATGTGCTATGCGACAAAAACAAAATTGCAAGACTTGTTTTGGATATTGTTTCAACTTTGGTCGTTTTTGTTATTTTCTTTTTGCTTATTTTAAACATTTCTTATGGCGAAATTAGGTTTTATCAGGCAATATTTTTTGTTTTGGCACTTTGGATAGAGCGGTTAACAATTGGCAAATTAGTTGCAAAAGCAATATTCGTATGTTATAATTTTTGCGGAAAAATTATGAGAAAAACTTACAAAAAACTCTCAAAAAGGAAACAATGACAAAATCACTGGCTAAAACTTTGGTTATTTTTGCAAGTGTAATGCTTATAACTTTGTTTGTGGTGGGCATTATTCAATCTATTATTTTGTCAACTCAACAAGCACAAATACCAAATTTGCAAAACCAACTAACGCAAATTGAAGCGGAAAACGACTTTAAAAACACGCCCGAATATCAAGAAGCATACAACAGACAAGAAAATTTGGTGGGTGGGGAAAATGATGTTGTTTACAGATAACCCAGCATTTTTTGTTAACAAAGCAAAAAATTGACTATAATTTTACTAAAAACATAAAGGAAAAAAATGGAACGACAAGACAAAATTCGCAATTTTTGTATAATTGCTCACATAGACCACGGAAAAAGCACGCTTGCTGACCGCCTTATTGAAAAAACAGGCTCGGTTTCCAAACGCGATATGCAGAACCAACTGCTTGACAGTATGGAACTGGAACGCGAAAGGGGAATTACCATAAAACTTACGCCTACCCGTATGTTTTACACACTTGATGGCGTGGAATATACCCTAAATTTGATAGACACGCCCGGGCATGTCGATTTTACTTATGAAGTTTCTCGTTCGCTTGCGGCGTGTGAAGGTGCAATTTTGGTCGTTGATGCAAGTCAAGGTGTTGAAGCACAAACGCTTGCAAACACATATCTTGCACTTGATACCAACTTGGAAATTTTGCCGGTTATCAACAAAATTGACCTTCCAAGTGCCAGAGTGGAAGAAGTAAAAAAAGAAATTGAAGAAGTTATTGGGCTATCCACTGAAAATATACCTTGCATTTCTGCAAAGGAAGGAATTAACATTGAAGATGTTTTAATTCAAGCAATAAAAACTTTTCCAAGTCCCAAAGGCAATGAAAAAGCACCGCTAAAAGCACTTATTTTTGACAGTTATTATGACAACTTTAAGGGTGCAATAAGTTTTGTTAGGGTGTTTGATGGCGAAGTCAAAATTGGCACAAAAATAAAAATGATGTCAACGGGCAAGGTCTTTGACATTACCGAAGTCGGCATTTTTTCGCCGTCTATGAAACCGATAAATGTTTTGCGTGCTGGCGATGTTGGGTATCTTGCGGGTAGCATAAAAAATGTGGCAGACACCAAGGTGGGCGACACAATTACCCTTGCAGAAAACGGAGCAAAGGAAGCACTTGCGGGTTACAAACAAGTACAACCTGTTGTTTTTTGCGGTATTTTTTGCGTTGATGGTTCCAAGTATGGCGACTTGAAAGATGCCCTTGAAAAACTAAAATTAAACGATGCGTCGCTTGATTACAGCCCCGAAGTTTCGCAGGCACTTGGCTTTGGTTTTCGTTGCGGATTTTTGGGTCTTCTTCATATGGAAATTATAACCGAAAGATTGGAAAGGGAATTTAATTTGGAAATTATCACAACCGCACCGGGCGTTAGTTATGATGTTTACAAAACAAACGGAGATGTTTTGAAAATATCAAACCCAACAAATTTGCCAAGTGTGGTCGAAATAGACCGTATTGAAGAACCGATTGTCAATTTGAACATTTTTACACCGCCAGAATATGTTGGAACTATTATGGAACTTTGCCAAGACAAGCGAGGAATTTATAACGATATGCAATACCTTGATGCAAAACGGGTAAAAATGGAATACACCTTGCCACTTAATGAAATGATATACGATTTTTTTGACAGTTTGAAATCCCGCACAAAAGGCTATGCAAGTTTGGACTATGAACTTGCAGGTTTTGAAAAAAGCGATTTGATAAGACTTGATATTTTACTAAATGGCGAAGTTTGCGATGCACTTTCGCTTATTGTTCACAAAGACAAAGCTTACGCAAGAGGCAGAAGTATTACCGAAAAACTGAAAAAAGTTATTCCAAGACAAATGTTTGAAGTGCCAATTCAAGCGTGCATAGGCAACAAAATTATTGCAAGAGAAACAATAAGTGCAATGCGAAAAGATGTGCTTGCAAAATGCTATGGTGGCGACATTTCCCGCAAACGAAAACTCCTTGACAAGCAAAAAGAAGGCAAGAAACGAATGAGGCAAGTTGGCAGTGTGGAACTTCCAAGCGAAGCATTTATGAGCATTTTAAGGTTAGACGGCGATGAGTAAATTTGGCGTTTATGTGCATATTCCTTTTTGTGAAAGCAAGTGCCATTATTGCAGTTTTGTTTCGGGCAAATTTGATGCAAATATCCAAAAAACTTATTTCAAAAATTTGATAAAGCAAATAAAAAACAACCCTTGCAAAAATAGGGAAGTTATTTCTATTTATTTTGGTGGTGGAACGCCAAGTTTTGTTGAAAGCAGTTTGATTGTTGACACACTTAACTCAATAAAACAAACTTTTAAAGTGCAAAAAAACGCAGAGATTAGCATTGAATGTAACCCCAATTCAGCAAGTTTCGAAAAACTTACCGCCTATAAAAATGCAGGGTTCAACCGCATAAGTTTTGGCGCGCAAAGTTTTGATGATGATGTGCTAAAATTTTTGGGCAGAACGCACAGTTCAAACCAAATTTTTGAAGCAGTAGAAAACGCAAAAAAAGCAGGTTTTGAAAACATTTCCATTGACTTGATTTTGGGCGTTAAACCGTTAGAAAAAGAATTTGGAAACAACATAAAAAAAATAAAAAATTTGGGTGTTAAGCACATTTCTGCCTATATGCTAATGCTCGAAAAAAACACAAAACTTTTTGATATTTGCAGTTCAAAAAATGCACAAATTTTGACTGATGATGAAAGCGTGGAACAATATAACCAAGTTGTAAAAATTTTAAAAAAACACAAATTTGAAAGGTATGAAATATCAAATTTTGCCCTACCAAATTATCAGTGCAAACACAATCAAAATTATTGGCAGTGCGGAGAATATATTGGTTTTGGAGTTTCGGCACACAGTTTTTTTGACGGCAAAAGAATTGAAAATCAAGGCGAAATAAGTGGCGAAAAATTGACTTACAAAACAGAAAACTTGACCGAAAACCAAAAAATTGAAGAATATATTATGCTTGCTTTGCGAACAAAAAACGGCATTGAAATTGAAAAATTAAAACAACTAAATTTTGATATTTTAACAAAAAAAGCAACCGAACTTGAACTTTTGTCAAGCAAAAAAATTATAATAATCACGCCCAAAAATATTTTAGTTAACCCAGATTTTTACGGAGTTATTAACCAAATTATCCTAAAATTAATCCCTTAATCGCCGTTTTTCGCAGGCTTTTTCTGTGTTCAACTTTTTGGTGTGTTCGCTTTGCCCCCTTTACTAAGGGTGCGGGTGCGTAAGCAGTTGTTCCAAGAGTGTTTCAAGAGTCTGCGAAGAGTGTTCCAAGAGCCTGCAAAGAGTGTTCCAAGAACTTCTATCAAATTGTATTACGAAAAACAAGGTCAAGGGTCAACGGGGACGTAGCAACTGACCCTCCCGCTAACGCTCCCGTGTCAGTTACTAGCGTCCCCATTTACCTTCGCTACTATTTACAAAATTTAAAATAAAACCATAATTATTCATTAATCATTATTCATTAATCATTAAAATTTGGTGTAAACCAAATTTTCCCACAAAACCCTTGCAAAAGTTTTTTCGGTGTGCTATAATCTTTTTGTAAACCAAAAACAGTTTACAAGGAGCGGTTAAATGCAACTTGAAAAATTGGTGGAAACAACCAAACTTTTTGAAATTTACCAAAATTGTTTCAACCATGAACAAAAAGAAGTTTTGACAATGTATCTTATCAGCGATTTGCAACTTACCGAAATTGCCGAAATCAAAAATGTTTCAAGGCAAGCGGTTTACAAAATCATTGCAACCGCTATCAAAAAACTTGAAAAACTTGAAAAGCAAATTGGTTTTTATCAAAAACTTGATGGCATTTTTCAAAAAGTTAACAACCTTGAAATTGCATTTGAAAAGGCAGACATAATAAACGCAAAAAAACTTATTCAAAAAATAAAAGGGGAGTTCTAAATTGGCATTATTTTCTGATTTAAGCGAAAGACTTGGGCATATTTTTAGCAAACTTACCAAACACGGCAAACTAACAGCACTTGAAATTAAAGAAGCAATGCGCGAAGTTAGGGTTGCTCTTTTGGAAGCCGATGTTAATTATATTGTTGCCAAAAATTTTATTGCAAAAGTTTCTGAAAAGGCAGTTGGCGAAGATGTTTTAAAAAGTTTGACTCCCGCCCAACAAGTGATAAAAATTGTAAAAGAAGAAATGACGGAACTTATGGGCAGTGGCAATTCCAAACTTGCAGTTAGCCCCAAACCGCCAACTGTTATCTTGATGTGCGGTCTTCAAGGTGCGGGCAAAACCACAATGTGTGGCAAACTTGGTGCATACCTAAAAAAGTCTGCAAAAAAACCGCTTCTTGTCGCTTGCGACATTTACCGCCCCGCTGCAATAAACCAACTTCAAGTGGTGGGAAAACAAGCCAACATTCCTGTTTTTGAAAAAGGAATGCAAAACCCTGTCAAAACCGTTAAACAAGCGATTGACTTTGCAACAAGCCAAAATTTGGATACCGTAATTGTCGACACAGCGGGCAGACTTCACATAAACCAAGAACTTATGCAAGAATTGATTGACATAAAAAAGGCAGTCAACCCAACCGAAATTTTGCTTGTGGTCGACAGTATGACAGGGCAAGATGCAGTCAATGTTAGTGAAACATTTAACAACCAACTAGACATAACCGGTGTTGTGCTTTCCAAACTTGATGGCGACACTCGTGGCGGTTCAGCACTTTCTATCAAAGCGATAACAGGCAAGCCAATCAAATTTATTGGCGTGGGCGAAAAACTTGGCGACATTGAACCGTTTTATCCCGACCGCTTGGTTTCCAGAATTTTGGGTATGGGCGATGTTTTGACACTTATTGAAAAGGCACAAAACGCAGTAAGTGAAGAAGAAGCAAAAAAACTTGAAAAAAGTTTTAGAGAAAATTCTTTTACATTTGAAGACTATTTAAGCCAAATGGAAAATTTGAAAAAAATGGGAAATTTAAAAGACCTTATTCAAATGCTACCTGGCGGAATGGGCGGAAAACTTAAAAACCTTGACATTGATGAAGTTCAACTAAAAAAGAACAAAGCAATCATTCAAAGTATGACCAAAAAAGAAAGGCGAAACCCTGACACAATCAAAGCAAGTCAAAGAAAACGAATTGCAAATGGCAGTGGCACAACCATTCATGACATAAACATTTTGTTAAAACAATTTGAGCAATCAAAAGTTATGATGAAACAGTTTAAAAACAAAAAGGGCATAAAGGGATTATTTTAATATTTAGTACCTTAACAGGTGTAAATATATACAAATTTTTATAGGAGGAAAAAATGGCAGTAAAAATTCGTTTGACAAGAATGGGGGATAAAAAATCTCCATTTTATAGAGTAGTTGTTGCAGATTCTCGTTCACCAAGAGATGGAAAGTTTATTGAAATTCTTGGCACATACAATCCACTTACAAACCCAGCCGAAATCAAAATTGATAACGACAAAGTTTCAAAATGGATAAAGAATGGAGCAACACCAACCCAAACAGCAAAAGCAATTTTGGTAAAAAGCGGAGCAATTAACCAAACCAACAAAAAAGCATAGTAAAAATGGGAGGAAATATGGAAGAAATAGTTTCATATATCATAAAAAAACTTGTCAAAAAACAAGATATGGTAGAAATTACTAGCAAAATTGACGGCAAATATACAGTTATAAATGTCAAGGCGGACAAAGATGATTTGGGCAGAATTATTGGCAAAAACGGAAAAACTATCAACAGTATTCGCACAATTGTGAAATCTCTTTCAAGCAAATCTGACAACAAATTTATTATAAAGGTTGGAGAGTAAATGGAAACAATTTCCATAGCAAAAGTTCTAAAACCACAAGGCATAAAAGGCGAGTTGAAATGTCAAGTTTTGACAGAAAAGTTTGATATTTTTTCTGACCTTAAATCAGTAATATGCGAAAATAAAAAAATCAACGTTATCTCAGGCGTTTATCGTTTGGGATATGTTTATATTATGCTAGAAAATGTAAATTCTATTGAACAAGCAAACCAATTTAGAAACAAAACTTTTTATATTCCAAAAGCAGAATATGGGGATTTGGACGAAAATAATTATTTTATTGATGACCTTGTTGGTGTTAAAATTGAAACCGAAAACGGCGAAAAAATTGGCGAAGTTTTAGATGTTGAAAATTATGGTGCGTCTGATATTTTGATAATAAAAGAAAAGTTTTGCACTTATTCTGTTCCCTTTATTGCAAAAGTTGTTTTAAAAGTTGATATCAATCAAAAAACAATTGTTGTAAACAAAGAACAATACGAGGAAAACAAAGTATGAAAATAGATATTTTAACACTTTTCCCGCAAATGTTTGACTGCCTTAATGAAAGCATAATTGGCAGAGCAATTAAGGAAAACAAAGTGCAAATTAATATTGTTGACATAAGAACTTTTTCCAAAGACAAGCACAAAAAATGCGATGATTATCCTTTTGGCGGTGGTGCGGGAATGGTGCTTATGGTCGAACCTGTTTTTGATGCAATTATGAGCGTAAAACAAAACAATTCGCTTGTTATTTTAACATCTCCAAGGGGCGAAACTTTAAATCAAAAAATGGTAAAAGACCTTGCAAAAATTGAACATCTTATCATTGTTTGCGGGCATTATGAAGGCATTGATGAACGCATAATTGAACTTTGCATTGACAAGCAAGTTTCGCTTGGCGACTTTGTTTTAACGGGTGGGGAAATCCCCGCACTTGCAATTGTGGATAGCGTTTGCAGATATGTGCCGGAAGTTTTAAGTGGTGGGTCTTTGCAAGAAGAAAGTTTTTCTGACAATCTTTTGGAGTATCCGCAATACACTCGTCCGCAAAAATTTATGGACTTGTCAGTGCCTGAAATTTTGCTTTCTGGGCATCACGAAAAAATTGAAATGTGGCGACAAGACCAAGCACAAAAAATCACAAAAAAATCAAGACCCGACCTTTTAAAAAAGTAAAAAAGGAGCAAAAAATGAACATAAATTGGTTTCCGGGGCATATGACTAAAGCCCTTCGCACAATGCAAGCAGAAATAAAAAACATTGATTGCGTTATTTATGTGTTAGACAGCAGAGCACCCGTTGCTTGCCTGAACCCCGAATTTGACAAACTTATAAATGGCAAACCTGTTTTGGTTGTTCTCAACAAAATGGATATGTGCGACAAAAGCAAAATTCCGCCAATAAAAACTTATATAAAAAAATATTTTGAAACTCAAATAAAAATTTTGGAACTTAACAGCACGCTTTCAGGTGCGCTTAAAATTGTTCTTGCAAAAATAGAAATTCTTTGCAAAGAAAAAATTGAAAGAAATGAACAAAAAGGGCTAAACACTTTTATAAAAGCGATGGTTATTGGCGTTCCAAACAGTGGAAAAAGCACTTTGGTTAACAATTTGTGCGGAAAAGCAAAGGCAAAAACAGGTAACAAAGCGGGCGTGACAAGGGGCAAACAGTGGGTAACAGTTTCGCAAACCATTCAAATTTTGGATACTCCTGGCACGCTTTACCCGAACCTTTCCAACGAAAAATCTGCCCGCTATCTTGCATATTTGGGCAGTATAAAAGATGAAGTTTTAGACACAAATGAACTAGCAGTTTTTTTTGTAAAAGACATAACAAAACAATATCCGAAAGTTTTGGAAAACAGATACCAAATAGAATTACAAGGCGAACCCTACGAAATGATTGAGCAAATTGCTTTGTCAAAAAAGTTTGTTTTAAAGGGCGGAGATGTTGACTATGACCGCACTTGCATTATGATTTTGGACGATTTTCGCAAAACTCGACTTGGAAACTTGACACTTACATAATCACCAAAAAATTGCAATGGCGGTTGCAGTTTCTTGCGTGTGAGATATACTAATTTCAATGTTTTTTTCTACCATTTTTTCAAAAATATTTTTGACAGACCCTATCAAAACAGCATAGGGTTTTTTGTTTTTGTTATGCAAAACTTCAATTTGTGTTGGTTTGATTTTTTCAACACCAACGCCAAGTGCTTTCATAACCGCTTCTTTAACGCAAAAAAAGCCCGCAAAATGTTCTGCCGAACTTGAAAAACTTTTTGCATATTCTATTTCATTTTTTGTAAAAATACCTTCAAAAAACTTATCAGGTTTCCCCAAAAATCTTTTCACTTCGCAAATATCAATCCCAACTTTCATTTTTTAACACCTTTTTTATTGTATTGTTTATTTCTTCAAAATCAAAACCTTTTGAAACTAAATGCCTAAACAATTTTTCTTTCAATTTTGTATCATTTTGCTTGTTTTTTGCAAACTTTGTAGCCAAAACAAGCAAAGTTTGTTCTTGACCTTCAATATTTTGCAAATGTTTTTTTATAATATTTTCTTCAATCCCTTTCATTTTTAGTTCAAAAAAGATTGCCTTTTTGCCCTTTGAATTTTGTTTTGTTGAAATATAGTTTTTTGCAAAATTGTCATCGTTTATATAATTATATTCCTTCAATTTTTGCACCGCAAAATCAACAGAAGATTGCAAAAAACCTTTGTCTTTCAAATAATTTTGCATTTCTTTTTCAGTTTTTGAAAACTTTGAAACAACAGCAATTGCACTGTCAAACGCAACTTTTTTTTGCCCTTCAAAAACAATTTTGTTAAGATAGTCAAGATCATAATCAACATTAGTTTTTAAGTTGTTAAGCACAATAGTTTCATCAAGCAAAACAGCAAAAAACTGACTGTCTACAAACATTTTATAACGATTTGAATTGCCTATTTTTTTAAATTCAGTTATTTGCATTTTAGTGCCTCGCTTGCAGTTTTGGAGTAGGCACGCAAAAGCCCGCCCGCACCAAGTTTTATTCCGCCAAAATATCTTACAACACACACCAAAATATTTGACTTTTTTTGTTTTTGCAAAACGTTTAAAATTGGTTTTCCCGCTGTTCCACTTGGTTCGCCATCATCAAAGCATTTTTCTAGGTTAGGCGACTGCAAAACATAAGCAAAACAAATATGCGTTGCTTTTTTGTGTTCTTTTTTTAAGGTTGACAAAATTTCTTCAATTTGCGAAACATTTTCCACATTATAAGCATATCCAAAAAATTTTGATTTTTTTATTTCCATATTTATTTTATTTTATATAAAAATTGCCAAAAAATCAAGCAATTTGTTTGCTTTAATACTAGCGATTTGCTAATATAAAGCAAAGGGAGTTTTTTATGAGTTGCAAAAACTGCAAAACTTTTGGACCATCGCCAATACCAGAAGAAAGCAAATGGATTCAAAGCAAAGAAATCAAAGATATTAGCGGTTTTTCACACGGGTGCGGGGCGTGTGCACCACAACAAGGCACGTGCAAACTTACTGTAAATGTCAAAAATGGTATCATCAAAGAAGCACTTATAGAAACTATTGGTTGCAGTGGTATGACGCACTCATCTGCAATGGCGGGCGAAATTTTGGTTGGCAAAACAATTTTGGAAGCACTTAACACAGACCTTGTTTGCGATGCAATCAATGTTGCAATGAAAAATGTTTTTTTGCAACTTGTTTATGGCAGAAGTCAAACCGCATTTTCGGAAGATGGGCTTGAGATTGGCAGTGCAAAAGAAGATTTGGGTAAATATGTTTCTAGCAACATATCAACTGTTTATGGCAGTGAAAGCGGTCCAAGATACTTAAACTTGGCAGAAGGTTATATCACAAAACAAGCGCTTGACAAAAATGGCGAAGTTATTGGCTATGAATATGTCAACACAAACCTTTTGATTGAAATGCTAAAAAGCGATCAAAAAGATGCCTTAAAAAACTGCACCAAAACTTTTGGTAGGTTTGCCGATGGTGTTGAATTTATAAATCCAAGAGAATAAAAAAGGAAAGTATGGAAAACAAAATAACCGAAAAACTTGAAGAATATGGCTTCAAAAATTTTCAAGAAGTCAAAGATTTTTGTTTGTCAAATGCAATAAATGTTGAAAAAATTGTCAAGCAAATTCAACCCATTGCGTTTGACAATGCTGTTATGGCGTATGAACTTGGCTTTGCCATTGCTGTCAAAAATGGCGACCAAAACCCTTGCATCTGTGCAGAAAAAATTGGCGAAGCACTGCAAAGTTTTTGCAAAAATGGTTCAGTTGCAGAGCAAAGACAAATTGGGTTAGGGCATGGAAGATTGGCATCACGCCTTCTTAACGAAAAAACAAATTGCTTTTGCTTTTTGGCGGGGCATGAAAGTTTTGCTTCTGCCGAAGGTGCTTTGGGTATTGTAAATTATTCTAACAAAGTTCGCAAAAAACCATTAAAAGTGATTTTGAATGGGCTTGGCAAAGATGCCGGATATATAATTGCAAGAATAAATGGTTTTACTTATGTTGAAACTAAATTTGACCAAAAAACTCAAACACTGAAAATAACAAAAGAAACTGTTTTTTCAAATGACATAAAAGCACAAGTTCGAGTTTATGGCGCTTTTGATGTCAATGAAGGTGTTACGATTATGGAGCACGAAAAAGTTGATGTTTCCATAACAGGCAACTCAACCAACCCTGTTCGCTTTACTCACCCCGTTGCGGGAATTTATAAAAAACTTTGCAATGCAAAAGGTTTTGAATACTTTTCTGTTGCATCGGGTGGGGGAACGGGCAGAACACTGCACCCCGACAATGTGGGTGCGGGTCCTGCAAGTTATGGGCTGACAGACACAATGGGCAAAATGCACTGCGATGTGCAATTTGCGGGCAGTTCATCAGTGCCGGCACACGTTGCAATGATGGGTTTCATTGGAATGGGAAACAATCCCATTGTTGGTGCAACCGTTGCTTTGGCAGTGGAAGCAAGTCAAAAAATACAAGAAAATATGAAAAGGAAAAGAGGTGAAAAATGAAAAAAATAGCAATAATTACAGGTGCATCAAGCGGAATTGGAAAGGAATTTTGCAAACAAGTAGACAGTTATGGTTTTGAAGAAATTTGGGCAATAGCCCGAAACCAAGAAAAACTTGACTTACTTAAAAAAGAATTAAAAACCAAAGTAAAAACAATTTCATTAGACTTAATGGAAAAAGAAAGTTTTGAAAAATTTGAAGAATTGCTAAAAAAAGAAAAACCAGATGTAAAAATGTTGGTTAATTGTAGCGGGTTCGGCAAGTTTGGCAGATACGATGAAATACCTGTAAAAGACAGTGAAGAAATGGTTTTGACAAATTGTATTGCAACAATAAAAATGACATATATAACTTTGCCATACATTTCAAACAACTCACATATTTTGGAAATTGCTTCTATTGCAGCGTTCCAACCAATACCTTATTTTGCAATTTATGGAGCAACAAAAGCGTTTGTTTTAAGTTTTTCAAGAGCATTGAATGTGGAATTGAAACACAGACAAATACCAGTAACCGCTGTTTGCCCATTTTGGACAAAAACAAACTTTTTTAGCGTTGCAAACACAACAACAAACAAGGCAATAACAAATTATTCTGTTATGTATAGCGTGGAAAATGTTGTTGCAAAAGCACTAAAAGATAGCAAAAAAGGCAAAGACAAATCTGTTTATGGCAAAAAAGCAAAATTTCAAGCGTTTATGGCAAAACTTTTGCCACACAAAGCAATTATGAAAGTTTGGTTAAAACAACAAAATTTGAAAGAAAAATATAAAAACAAATAGGTTATAAGTCAAAAAAAATTCCAACACGCTGTTGGAATTTTTTTCAGGCTCAAGGAAAACGGCAATAAGAACACAAAAGAAAAATTTTTTACATACTGTGTTCAGTTTCTTTTGGTTTTGAAGAATTGTTTGGATTTGAAAGGTTTAGCAAGTTGTCTTTTATTGCAATTTTTTCGCCATACAATTTGTGTTGCTCGTTCAACGGTAATTGTTCGCCATAGTGCATTTCTCTTGTTTTTTCTCTTATTTCTTTTCGGTCTTGTTCTTTTGGCTCTGTTTGTTCTGGTTCTACCTGTTTTTCAGTTTGTTCTTTTTCAGTTGGTTCTTGTGCTGTTTTTTCTTCTTCTGTTGCTACTTCATAGCATTTTCTTGGGTCTTTTACTGGTTTTTTGTTATCCAAATCAAAGTTTGGAGTGCCATAGTCTATGCCTTCTTCTCTTGTTGTTGCTTTTGGTAAAACATTTTTTGGCATTAATGGTTCAGACATATTAGCATTGATAATTTTTTCTTGCCTTGCTTTTTCCTCATCGCTTAACTCATTGCCAAAACCTTTGTCTTTGATTGGGGTAAAAGGTTTGTCTTGGTATTCTTTTGCATAAGGTGCTTCGGCAACATCGGCAGGGCTGTAATCAGTTTCAATTCCTCTAATATTTTTTGCTTGTTTTTTGCTTGCCTTTTCTGCTTTGCTTGCCTTTTCTGCTCTGCTTTTTTCTGCATTTTTGGTTGCTTTTTTAAGTTGTTTTTCAGATTTTTGTTGTGCTTTTACTTTTGCTTTTTCTTTGCTGGCTTCTTTGTCTGCCTTTGCCATTTTTGCAATGTCTTTTATCCAACCTTCAATTTTTGCGGTAATGTTGCCTTGATAAGCAAATGCAATAATCGAAACAACTGCCAAAATGCCCGCCAATACCGGTGCAAATACACCTGCAAGACAAAGAACCAAAGTAACAGTTGAGGCAATTTTTACACCTGTTTCTAGTGTGTCTTTGAAAAGATTTTTCCAAAGGTCGCGTTTTTTCTTTTCTTTTGGTTTTGGTGTTGGTTGTTCACTTTTTGGTTTGTTGTCAGACTTTTCTGCTTGATTTTTTTGTGGTGTTTTTTCTTGGGTTTTTGCTGGTGCATTTTGCGGTGCAACATTTTGTTGAGTTTGATTTGTTTGGTTTTGTGCAGGATTTTCTTGGGTTAGATTTTCAGTGGTTGGGGCAGGCGCTTGTTGATTGTTTTGTGGTATTTTAAAGTCATCATCTTCAAAAAACTCATCTACTTCTTGTGGTGTTGGAACAAAATTGTTGTCTTCAAAAATGTCTTCATCAGGAACAAAATCAGTTGTGTTTTCGTCCAAATCTTTGCTACTTACTTTTGCAGTATCTTTAACAATTTTGGTGGTATTTTCGGGTTCGGATTCAAAATCAAATTCGGCAAATTTGCTGGCTTCAATGTTTCCTTTACTGTCAATCCCCAAATTGCCGGCAAACATTTCACTTGGGTTTTTGCTTGCAAAATATTCTCGGGCGAGTTGGTTTCTGTTTGTTTCAAAAGTTTTTTGTGAGTTTAGGTCAAACATATCCAAATTGGTTTCATCTTTTGGTCTTATGTTATTTTTTTGTGTTGGTTTTGGTGGAAGAACGGGGTTTTCAAAATCTTCTAGTGTTGTTTGACCTTTTTCTAGCGTGTGCTTAAAAACAGGGTTTTTTGACAAAAGCAAGGCTTGTTCTTGGTTTGGGTTTGAAATCAAATTGCGTTTTTTGATGTAATGATTAAGTTTGTCAAATTCGGTTGCAACGCAGTTTGATAGAATGTTTTTTGAATAACCTTTTTCATTTGGTGTTAGCATTTCCAAGTGGGTGGTATATTCATTTTCTTTTTTAAAATTTATTTTGGTAACTCTTGAAACAAAATTGTCTGTGTCTTTTACCTTTATAAACAATTTGTTGTCAATTTCATAAATAGAATAGTATGGAACGGGGTCTTTTTCATCGCCCATCAACATTCCATTGTTTTGTGTGGTGTGAAGTTTTATCAACTTTGCCTTGTTTGCAACCAAAAATTTGTCAACAGTGGCTATGTCAATTTTTATGTCTTTCAAATTTGGTTTCAAATTCTCTTTAAAACTTTTCAAATCTGTTTTTGAAGCAGATAAATCTTGTTTCAGACCTTTCAAATCTGCTTTTAATTCTTTCAAATCTGTTATCAAATCTGTTTTTTCTGTCATTTTGACCCCTAAATTGATATAATGATAACATATTTTTTTTAAAATGTCAATCTCGGCTTTGCTTGACTTTTTTTTTGTTTTAAGATAAAATATTCAAAACAAATTATTTTTTTAGGAGCAATTATGGATTTTTTAGAAATTGGCAAACAAATAGCAAACGAACTTGAAAAAATGGGTGCAAAAAAAATTGAACTCCTTGATGTTTCCAAAAAAACAAATCAAACAAAGTTTTTGATTTTTTGCAATATGGCAGATGAAACTTTAAACAAAGCAACTTCTTTGCAAATTCAAGAATTTGTCAAAAATTTGGGGTTGGAACTTTTGCGTGTTGATGGCTTTATCAAAGGCGAGTGGATTATCCACGACTTTGCCGAAGTTATTGTACATATTTTTACTGAAAATTCAAGAACAAAATACAACCTTGAAAAATTGTGGAAAGATAGCAAAAACTCTGTCAAGTTTAAATAACTTTTCAAGGCGATATTGACTTTTTCTTTTTTTGTGTTATAATAATAGAAAGTTAGGAGGTTTTTATGGCAATTTTTGAAGTTTTGTTTCCGTTATTTTTGTTAAGTGGCGTTGCAACTTTGACATTTTTTGGTGTTAAATCTTTTTTGAAAAACAAAGAAAAACGAATTGCAAAAAGACAACAAAAAAGAGAGCAAAAACAAGAAAAAAGAGAGCAAAAACAAGCAATCAAACAACAAAAATTTGAAAGAAAACTTGAAAAACCAAGTAGGCTTGAAAATTTGAAAGCGTTTTTTGGCAAAAAAGATATGCCAAGACAACAATTTGCAAGTGGTGTAAATTGTATTCACACAGTTGACAATTATGATTTGATTTATCAAAACAAAAAAGGCAAAAAATATTCTGCCTTAAAAGCAAAACAAGGTACTTTTTTGAAAGTTTTGGAAGATGAAAGCACACAAAACAAACCCAAAATAATAAAAAAAGTTAACAAAATCAACAAAAAACTTGAACATACTGCCAAAACTCCGATTTACAAGCAAAAAGTTGACCCCGATTACATAAAAGAAATTGTTTTGAATGATGGAACAATTTTGAAAAACAAAAAAACTTTTATTCAATGCTTTGATGAAAGTTTGGCAGAAGAATTTAGGGCAGTTGCTGAACAAGAAATGGCAGGCGAAACAAAAAGACCAAATGTTGCACAAATAAATTTTAACGCAAAAAGCAATCTTGCACCGCTGATAATAAGTGCAGAAAGTCAAAAAGTTTTTGAAAAAGGGCTTAGGCTTATAAACCAAAAAATGCTTGAAACAGTGCAAAGTTTGGACGAAACCGAACGCCAAAATGCTTTTCCTATTATGTTAAGGCAGGTTATAAATGACTTTAACAGAAATGTGCAAATAAAAAACGAAAATGATTTGACCAAATTTTTTGGGTCAGAAAAAGCAGAAACAAATATTCAAGAAAAATAAAATTGCCAACAAAATTGTTCGCAATTTTTTTGTTTTTTATAATTAAGGTAATAGCAAAAATATGCGAGCATATATTAAAATATGTACAAATTATTTTCTGTGATTTTTTTGATGGTTGGTACAATTATTGGTGCGGGTTTTGCCAGCGGTCGAGAAATTTCGCTTTTTTTTGCTGAGTTTGGTTATGATAGTTTGTTTTTTTTGCCAATAGTTTTTATCTTGTTTTATTACTGCTTTAAACTTTTTTTGAGTATCGGGTCCAAAAATGCTTTTGCAAATATTTTGTCACTTAACAGAAGAACAAACAGTTCAGTTTTTTTTAATATTGCAATAATTGTGATTTTTTTTGTTTATTCTTCGGCAATGTTTTCTGCCTCTGTTGAAGTTTTGAGTAACAATTTTATTGAAGTTCCAATAGCAATTTTTTATGCTCTTGTTTTTGTTTTAATATATTATGTTGCAAAAAATGGATTAAAAATGCTAAAAAAAATCAACCTTATTGCAATTCCAATAATAATTGTTTTGCTTGTTATTTATTCAATTTATTCCATTGCAAATCCAATAACCGACATTGCTTATGTTCCAAGTTCGAGCAACGCTTACATTTTGCCAATTTCTATTATTTTTTATGTTTTTTCAAACATTTTGCTATCGTGTTTTATTTTGATGCAAGTGGGGGAAGGGTTAACTCCCAAACAAATTCAAAAAGCAAGTTTTTGCACTTCGGCAATTCTTTGCTTTATTATTTTGATTTGCATTTTTTGCCTTGTGGAAAACGGGGCGGTTGTTATGGACGCGAGTATGCCGTTCGTTGTTTTGACTTTACGGCTTGGCGAACCTTTTCCACTGATTTTCGCATCAGTACTGTTTGTGGGAATTATCACTTCTCTTTTTGGTTGCTTGCATACATTAAATTCAATTTTAAAAGAAAAATATAAAAGCAAAATGGCCTTCATTAGTTGTTTGGCCGTTTTGCTTATAAGTTTGTTGGGTTTTGAAAACATTGTTAACTTTTGTTATCCAATAATTGGTTTTTTTGGTATGATTATGGTTTTTAAAATCTTACGCACAAAATCTTTTTTTGATATTGGCTTCAAGCCAAGCAACAAAGGCAATCCTTTTGTTAATCTACATAACGATAGTGCAAATCATAACAAGTATTAATTTTTACTCTGTTTAAGGCACTTTAATGTTAAACCTTTCAACAAACCCGTTTTAGATAAAAATCCTTTTATCTATAAGGGGGAATTTTTTTGCCATAAAAGGCAATTTATGAAAATTTTTTTTCTTTGGTTATCCCCCATAAACCATAATATGTACGCCCTTAAAAAATGTGCAACCATACACATATTTTTTTGAAAAATAAAGATACTAAACAGGCGGGGGTTATATGTTCAAAAAATTTTTTGTTAGGTTTGGCATTATTTGTTTTGTTATTGGGCTAACATTTTTGACTTTAAACATAAATTTTTCTAACATAATTACCTTGCCCGATGAAGCGATTGTTTCGTTTAGCGACATTGAATATATTAACAAAGACAACATTTTTGGAAAATTTATTGACGCAGAATTGTCAGACATAAAAGTGGGGAACGACAAAAACACTTATGGCAAAATGTGGCTCAAACTTTTTGGCGTGATACCCATAAAGCAAGTAAGTGTTGAAATTGGCAAAGGCGAAGAAGTGTATATTGGTGGCATACCTTTGGGGTTTGCGATAAAAACAAAAGGGCTTTTGGTTGTGGGCAATAACTCGGTTTTGGCGGAAAAAGGTAGCAAGGAAACAACAAAAAATGGAACTGTTAAAGATGGCGATATAATTTTGAAAATAAACGACATAATCATTGAAAATTTTGAACAGATACCACAAATTTTGGCAGAAAATAACGGGCAAGAGGTCTGTTTAACACTTTTAAGAAATGGCGAAGAAACTTTGTGCAGTATTGTTCCAGAACTTGATGTGCAAAGTGGCGAATACAAAATTGGGTTATGGGTGAAAGATGATGCAAATGGTATTGGAACTTTGACTTTTGTAAAAACTTCCAACAACCGTTTTGGTGCTTTGGGGCATCCAATAACCGACTTTGAAACGGGTGTTGAAATTCCAATCCAAGAAGGCAAAATCTATAAGTGCAGTTTGATTGGTATTAACAAAGCAGAAAAAAACACGCCCGGGGAACTGCGTTGCATTTTTTTGATGGGCGTAAACACAAAAGGTAGCATAGAAAAAAACACAAAATATGGTGTTTATGGCGAAGTGACTGACTTGAAAAGCATTGTTGATTTTAATTTGACCGCAGAAATTGGAAGCAGGCTTGGTGTAAAAACGGGCAAGGCAAAGTTGGTTAGTTCTGTTAGTGGCGTTAGAGAAGAATATGAAATAGAGATTATAAAGGCATCATATCAACCAAAAAGCGATGACAAAAGTTTTGTTTTTAGAGTTACAGACCAAAGATTGTTGAAACTTACGGGCGGAATTTTGCAGGGAATGAGCGGAAGTCCTATCATTCAAAACGGGAAATTGATTGGAGCAGTAACTCACGTTTTTGTTTCTGACCCAACAAAAGGTTATGGAATTTATGCTGATTGGATGTCAAAAATGTAGTGCATTGTGCGAATAATTGAAGTTTTTGGCGAATAAATTTATTATATGGCAAAATCTTATACTTTTCTGTGCAAAACTTCAAACATTAAATATGGTATTTTGGCGGGGTTCAAGCAAAACAAATTTTTGTTTGTTTTTTCGGCTTTTGTTGCGGTTTTGGGACTTATAACCGGCATTTTTGTTGCTTTGAAGTGTGGCGTAACTTTGTCAACTTTGGGCAGTTATAACCTTAACATTTACCCTTGCGAAAATGTTGCAAGTTTTGCAATGTTTGTTTCCAGACTTTTTTCTTGCTTTTGCGTTTTGTTGATTTTAACGGTTTCTTCTTTGTATGTTCTGCTAATTCCAATAGGGTTTTTGATTATTGGTTATCGTTCATACTTGATTGGTTTTAATTGCACTCTTTTGATATGTTTGTTTGGCATAAGCGGGGCAATAAATAGCGTGCTTGTTATTTTTCCTTGTCAACTTTTGTTAACGCTTGCGTTTGTTGTGTATTTTGTTTTGATGATAAATAGGGCGGAACAAAGAAAAAGATTTGGGCAAACTTGCATATCTTTTTGGAAAATGTTTTTTATTTTTTTTGGTATTTTGTTTTTTGTTTGTCTTACAGAAACCTTTTTACTTCTTTTGTTTAATGCAAACACAATTTTGGTAATTTGACAAAACACACTTCAATTTGTTTGTAAATATGCACTCTTTGTGCTATGATAAAAGTTAAGGAGTGCTTTGATGATAAGTGCAGAAAAAGTTGCAAAAAAGTTGAAAAATTTTGATGCAGAAATAGGTATTATTTTGGGTTCGGGGTACGAAAATTTGGTAGAACTTGAAAATGCAAAAACAGTAAGTTATAAAAGTTTGGGTCTTGATTTTTGTGAAGTGCAAGGTCACACAAGGCAATTTGTTTTTGGAAAGTTTAAGGGCAAAAAAATTGTTTTTATAAGTCGCTTGCATTTTTATGAAAGCGGTTCAACTGAAAATATTTTTAATTTGTTTAAAGTTTTGTCTTTGATTGGCGTAAAAACAATTTTGTCAACCACCGCAGTTGGTGCGGTAAATGCAAAATTTAAAGAAGGCGATATTATGCTTGTTGAAGACCATATAAATTTGACAGGTAACAATCCTTTGATTGCAAAACAGCCCATAAAATTTGTTGATTTGAATAACGCTTATGACAAAACTATTGGAAATCTTGCACTCAAAACTGCCGAAAAATTGAAAATAGAACTTTTGCAAGGCGTTCATCTTCAAGCAACAGGTCCAACGTATGAAACACCCGCCGAAGTAAAATTTTTTGAAAAAATTGGTGCTGACACTGTTTCTATGAGTACTGCATTTGACTGCATTTGTGCAAAATATTTTGACATTAAATTTGCATCTTTTGCTGGCATAACAAACAAGTGTTTGACCCCAAACAGCAAACCAATAACTCACGCAGAAGTGTTAAACGTATCCAAAAAAATTTGCAAAAAATTGAGCAAATTAATTCAAGCAATTTTGCCTTTGCTTTGATGAATAAAAAATCAAAAAAAACAAAAACTATCTTCAAATATAGAAGGTGGTTTTTTTATGAAAAAATTGTTGATTTCAATATGTTGTGTACTATGCGTTTGCATAGCACCTATATGTAGTGGTTTTTTTGTTTGTAATGTTTTTGCCGAAACTGAAATTTGTGTTGACGCAACTGCGGGTTTTTTGGTTGATTATTTTTCTGGCGAAGTGCTTTTTGAACAAAAAGCAGACGAAAAATTGCAAATTGCAAGTATGGCAAAACTTATGACAATTTATCTTGTTTTGGAAGAATTAGACAATGGCAATATAAAACTTGAAGACAATTTGGTTGCAACTCAAAATGCTTCAAGTATGGGTGGCTCGCAAGTTTTTTTGGATGCAAATAGCAAATATTCTATACAAAAAATGCTAGAAAGCGTGATAATGGCATCTGCAAACGATGCAAGCGTTGCGCTTGCCGAACATATCAGTGGAAGTGAAGAAAATTTTGTAAAAAAAATGAATAGCACCGCTCAAAGGTTGGGTATGACTAACACGCTTTATGCAAATTCGACCGGTCTTCCTGCACCAATGCAATATTCAACCGCTCGTGATTGTGCCAAAATTTTGTCTGCAATTATTCCAAACGAAACTTATCATTTGTATTCAAGCGTTTGGATGGACGAACTTGTTCACCCTTCTGGCAGAAAAACCGAAATTGTTAACACAAACCGCTTAACAAGATATTATGAGGGTTGCGACAGTGGCAAAACGGGCTTTACTGATGAAGCGGGGTTTTGCTTGGCATCTTCTGTGCATAGAGAAAATATGCGACTTGTGGGAGTTGTTATCGGTGCAAAAAATAGCAAAGAAAGATTTAATCAATCTGTAAAATTGTTCAACTTTGGGTTTGCAAATTTTGCGAACGAACAAATACTTTCAACCGAAACCGAACTTGCAACTTTGCCGGTAAAACGCAGTCAAATAAGCCAAACAAAAGTTTTTGCCAGTCAAGATTTTTATGGTCTTGTCAAAAAGGGTGAAGATAATGAATGGTCGGTTTCAACCGAAATTGACAAAAGTGTAACCGCTCCGCAAAAAGCGGGCGACAAGGTTGGAACAGCAACAATAACAAAAAATGGTGTTATTGTAAAAGAAATTGATATAGTTTTAAATCAAAATATAGATGCCTTGACCTTTAACCAAAGTTTCAAAAAAATTGTTGAAAAATGGTAGTTGGTTTTTATGGGTTGCTAGTAACTGACACGGGAGCAAAGCGGAGGTCAACGGGGACGCTAGTAACTGCACTGTAGCGAAGGTCAACGGGGACGGTAGTAACTGACACGAAGCGTTAGCGAAGGGTCAGTTGACTACGTCCCCTTGACCTGTTGTTTGCAATACCGCGTTTACGGGTCAAGGGGACGTAGCACGCTTGACCGTTCGCCTTCGGCTCCTGTCAATTGCTACGTCCCCGTTGACCCTTGTCAATTGCTACGTCCTCGTTGACCCTTGCTAAATAAATATACTGCACTACTACCAAAATATCGTTGCTTATCGGCACTCAAATCCCCCATTTTGTTCGCAAATTTATTTTTTTTAATATAAGTTGCAAAAGAAATTGTTTTAAGTTATAATTATTTATATGATTATATTATTGATACTTGGTTCAAACAATTTAGCACCTTTGGAAATATTGGCGGTTTGCCTTGCGTATTTTGTTGCAATTTGTGTGGCAATGTCTTTTCACGAATACGCACATTCTTTGGCTGCTTACAAAAACGGAGATGAAACACCAAAAATGATGGGCAGGTTGACATTAAATCCATTTGCACATTTTAGCGCTTCGGGCTTGCTTTCATTTTTTTTGATTGGTTTTGGGTGGGCAAAACCTGTAAAAATTAACCCCCTAAAATTTAGAAATTATCGCAAAGGTTTGATTTGGACATCTCTTAGCGGAGTGCTTGCAAATCTTGCTCTTGCCTTTGTTTTTGCGGGTGTGTTGCACTTTTTAGGACCTTTGATTATTGCCGAATTTATTTCAAGCGGAAGCGTGTTAATGTTTTTCTTATACCAACTCATTTACTTGTGCCTAACACTTAATCTTATTCTTTTTATTTTCAATTTGTTGCCAATTTATCCGCTTGATGGGTTCAACTTTATTTCAATTTTTACCAAATATAACAACAGGTTTATTCAGTTTATGACTCAATACAGTTTCTTTATTTTTGTTTTGCTAATCTTGCCAATATTTGCCGGCAACTCAGTTTTAAGTTTGGTTATCAGTTATGTCAACCCCGCAATCTTGTACGTTTTCAATTTGTTTTGGGGGTTGTTTGGTTAATGGAAAATGAAGAAATAATCAACAATTTTGAAGATGATTATCAATTCAAGTTGGAAAATTTTGAAGGTCCGCTTGATTTATTGCTAGAAATTATCAAAAAAAACAAAATGGATATTGCCGAAGTCAAACTTGCAGAACTTACAGGGCAATACTTGGAATTTTTGAACAACCTAAAAAATTTGGATATGGAAAAAGCAAGTGATTTTATAACAATGGCGGCAACGCTTATAGAAATAAAATCAAAGTCTTTGTTACCAAGACTTGATGAAGTTCAAGAAGATGAAGAAGACAGCGAAATGCTACTTTTGAACCGCCTTAAAGAATACAAAATTTTTAAAGAAGCGGGCGAAAGTTTGAAAAGCATTGAAAATATTGACCGTATGTATAAAAACCCCGATGAAAATGTTGGCAATCCCAAAATTGTTTTAAAAGATATGGTGCTTGACAAACTTTTAGATGCTTTTGTGGGTATTTTGACAAAGTCAGACAAAAAAGTTTTGGAAGAAAAACCAAAAGAGATTGCCAAAGACCGCTTTACAGTTGCCGAAAAAATTTCTAGCACCAAAAAGGCTTTAAAAGAAAAGAAACAAGTCAATTTTGAAGACCTTTTTGAAGAAGGGCAAACAAAAAGTGAACTTATAAATATTTTTCTTGCACTTTTGGAACTCTTGAAAATGCAAATTGCAAAAATAAAACAAGATGGCTTGTTTCAAAAAATCATAATTTTTTTGAACGAAGATTTGGAAGGATAAAAAATGGAAAATTTAAAAGAAATTATAAAATCAACACTTTTTGTTGCGGGCGAAGGCATAGACCTTGACTTTTTTTGTGAAAAATTGAATGTTAGTTCCAAACAAGTAAAAAAAGCGGTTGAAGAATTAAAAGCCGAAACAACCGAAAATGCGGGAATTCAAATTATTGAATACAAAAACAAAATTCAACTTGCTTCAAACCCCAAATATGCCGATTTTATATCCGCAGTGCTTAATCCAATTCGTGAAAAAGCACTTACAAAAGCGGCACTTGAAACTCTTGCAATTATTGCTTACAAGCAACCAATTACAAGACTTGACATTGAAGATATAAGGCGAGTGAGCAGTGATTATGCAATAAATATTTTGGAAGAACACAAAATGATTGAAGTTGTTGGCAGAAAAGATGCGGTTGGAAAACCTTTGCTTTATGGCACAACGGACGAGTTTTTGAAAAGATTTGGTCTAACCGATTTAAACAATTTGCCAGAATATCAAGACCTTTTGGAAAGAATTGCAGTCATAAGAGAAGAAGAAAGTTCAAACAGTTTGTATTTTGATTTTAAACTTGAAGACTTGGAAAAAAAACTTGAAGTTCAGTTGAATGAAGATGACAACCAAGAAAATATAAGTTAAAAAATCATAATTATCAAAAAAAAACTAATACTAAAACTATGCTTGGTTTAATTCTTGTTATAGTTTTATTTTTTTTAACTATTATTATTTTGCCGTTATATTTTCGGTTATATTTTTCTTTTGACCCTTATAAAAAAAGCGGTTTGGTGATAATAAAATTGTGGTTCATAAAATTGGAATATTTTACTTTTCAATTAAAGCATAGCGGAATTATTGTTCGCACAAAAAAAGAACGAAAGCAGATAGAATATCAATTTACTGACCCCAAACTAAAATTTTATGAAGATTTTACTCTAAAATTAAGGCAAAAAACAATGCTAAAACAATTAACTATTTTTTCAAAAATTGGAACAAACGACGCATTTGAATCGGCAATTTTAAGCAGTTTTTTTGATATTTTTTTTCATATTTTGTCAGCATATATAAAAAATATTAAACCTTCAAGCAAAATAAAAATCAACACAAGTACAGTGTTTAATGAAAATGTTTTTTTGGTATATTTTTTTTCAAAATTTTCTATTTCTATTTTTGATGTTTTTGTCAGTTTTTTTATAACAATATTTGAAAGCAAAAAGAAAAAAGTGTAAAGCATAATATGCTAATATTCGCAAATAATAAGCATAATAGGGGTTGTTATGAAAGGTATTTTTGAAAATAATAAATCAATTGAAAACTTGATTGAAAATACAATGAAAAATTTGAATGGAATGATAGAAGCGAATACAATTATTGGCGAACCAATAATTTCGCCCGATGGCACAATCATTATTCCGTTTTCAAAAGTTAGTGTGGGCTATGTTGTTGGCGGTGGCGAGTTTTGCAACAACCCCAAACGGAAAAACCAAGAAAATTTCCCATTGGCAGGCGGAAGCGGTGGCGGAATGACAATAACGCCGGTTGGGTTTTTGGTCGAAAATCAAAACGGAGTTGAATTTATTGACATTGAAAACACAAACGCATATCAATCTGTTTTAAAAATTTTTAACAAAATAGTGGACAATTTATGCGGAGAAAAAAGCAATGAAAAAAACAATAAAAAATAACATTTTAAAATTGTTTTTGGCACTGCTACTATTTTTTTTAATAGCAAATTTTTCTTTTGTAAATTTTGTTTATGGAGATACAAATTTAAAAATACAAAGTAATTCAAGTGCAAAAGCAATGTGTTTGTTAGAGCAAAAAACGGGCAGAGTGTTGTATGGAAAAAACATAAATGAACCGCTTGCAATGGCAAGCACAACCAAAATTTTTACTGCTTTAACGGTGCTGGAAAATTGCACAAATTTGGACCAAATTGTCAACATTGATGACAGGGCTGTGGGCATTGAAGGGACTTCAATTTATTTGCAAAAAGGCGAAAAATTGACCGTAAAAGAATTGTTGTTTGGAATGTTATTGCCTTCTGGTAATGATTCTGCCACTGCACTTGCATATTATGTTGGCAAGGATATTCCTACTTTTTGCAAAATGATGGAAACAACCGCAAAAAATGCGGGAGCAAAAAACAGCAGTTTTAAAAACCCGCATGGGCTTGACGAAAACGGGCATTTTACAACTGCTTACGATTTGGCAAAAGTTAGTGCAAAGGCACTTGAAAATAAAACATTTCAAGAAATTTCTCAAACAAAAAGCAAAGTTATTTCCGGCAACGAGTTAGTCAAAAACAGATATTTAAGGAACAAAAACAAACTTTTGAACACTTTTAAAGGTTGCAATGGCATAAAAACAGGGTTCACTGACAATGCGGGGCGATGCTTTGTTTCTTCTGCGACAAGGAACAATATGACAGTTGTTTGTGCGGTTCTAAATTGCGGTCCAATGTTTGAAGAGTGTGCCAGTTTTATGGAAAAATCTTTTAAAGAATACAAAAATTATGAGTTGATACCTGCTTATAATATGCTAGAAAATTTGCCTGTTGAAAATGGCAAGCAACCGTTTGTAAAAATTTTTTCAAGAAAATGTTTTGAATATCCTTTAACCGAAGAAGAATTTTTGCACATAAATTTTCAATATGATTTGCCCGAACAAGTTTCTGCACCCGTGAGCAAAGAGCAAAAAGTTGGAACGGTGAAAATATATTTTGACAACCAACTGCTTTTTGAAGATGATATTTTGACTGCTGATTTGGTAAAAAAAGATAGCATTTTGCAAAACATAAAAGATATTGCAAAAATATGGAAGTAATTTTATGATTTAAAAATAGTGTAACAATTTTTTTCAATAACTTTACTTGAAATTTGTTTTGATTTGTGCCATAATGATTGTTATGAGATTAAACAAATTTTTGGCAAGCGTTGGCGTTGCTTCTCGCAGAAAGTGCGATGAAATTATTTTGGCGGGGGAAGTTTCTGTAAACGGAAAACCAGTAACCGAACTTGGCACACAAATAAATGAAAATAAAGACATTATTATTTACAAAGAAAAAACACTAAAATTGCCTAGTGAGTTTTTTTATTTGAAACTAAACAAGCCCAAAGGTTATATTTGCAGTGCAAGTGATGACAAGGGTCGAAAAACAGTTTTTGACATTGTAAAAATACCAAATGTTAGATTGTTTACTGTTGGAAGATTGGATTACAATACCGAAGGTTTGTTGCTTATCACAAATGATGGGCAAATGGCACAAAGTCTTATTCACCCTTCTTTTGATATTGAAAAAGAATATTATTGCACCATTGAAGGCGAAATTAAACAAAGCGAACTTGCAGTGCTTTCTGCCGGAGTTGTGGAAAATGGCGTGCGTATGCCAAAAGCAAAAATAACTGTTATTAAAGCAACCAAAAAAGCAGGCGGAAAAATTGAAAAAACACGCTTGTCTATCAAAATAAACGAAGGGCAGAACAGACAAATTCGCCGTATGTTTGAAGCAATAGGAAAAGATATTGTTTTGCTAAAAAGAGTTGCGATTGGAGAAATAAAACTTGGCGGACTGCAAAGGGGCGAGTTTAAAAAATTAAGCAAAAAAGAAATGGAAGTTTTGGGGTTGGGAGAATAATTTTTCCTTTTTAGTGGGGTGATTAAAATGATGTATTGGCTTACTTATATTTTAACTTGGCCGTGGATAAGACTTTTTTATCCTTGCAAAATAAAAAATAAAAAAAACATTGTCAAAGGTGGCGGAATTTTGATTTGCAATCATTTGAGCAGTCTTGATGTTATTTATGTTGGTTCGTATATACACCGCAGGCTAAACTTTTTGGGTAAAAAAGAACTTTTTGACAAAAAAATAAAAAATTGGTTTTTTAAATCTATTGGAGTTATTCCAATAGATAGAAATAACATTGACTTAAAATCTATAAAAACTTGCCTGTCTGTTCTAAAAAAAGGCAGACTTTTGGTTGTTTTTCCCGAAGGGACACGCAACAAAGGCGGTGAGGACTTGCAAACCCTGAAAAATGGCAGTGCAATGTTTTCAATAAAATCCAAGTTGCCAATTGTTCCTATGCACATAGAAAAACGTGGCAAAATATTTCACAAAAACACGCTTACAATTGGCAAACCTTTTGAATTGACTGAATTTTATAACAAAAAACTTGACAGCGAAACTTTGGCAGAAGCGGGAAAATTTATTCAAACAGAATTGGAAAAATTATTTTAAAAAAGCACTTTACAAATTGCAAAAAATGTGTTATTTTATATATGACTTTTTACAAGGATTATCGCGTATTACCTCAAATTTTTACGATTTTCGTTGTTCAAAGCGACTTATTTAGGAGGTTAAAATGAAAACAAAAAAAGAAATTATTGAAAAGTTCAAAATCAATGAAAAAGACACTGGATCAACCTATGTTCAAATTGCATTGCTTACTGAAAGAATCAATCATTTGACAGAACATTTGAAAGTCAACAAAAAAGACAATCACACAAGATTGGGACTTTTGAAAATGGTGGGTCAAAGAAAGAACTTGCTTAACTATTTAAAAAACACAAATATTGATAGTTACCGAGAACTAAAAACAAAACTTGATATAAGATAACATTTTCGGCTGGTTTTTCCAGCCGTTTTTTCTATTTATAATGCGGAAGTAAATTTTAAATTCTTTAAAATTTTTTAAATGTTTTTCAAACATTTTTGCTCGCCGTTGCTCACACTTCCGTATTTTTTCAAAGCAATAATTTTGCAAAAAAAGCAAAGTTTTTGATATATTTATTGGAGGAAAAATGAGTAATAAAAATGCAACAATTTACAAAACCCAAATAGGTGGGAAAGAAGTTCAAATTGAAACAGGCAGATATTGTGAAACAGCACACGGAAATTGCGTTGTTCGTTGTGGCGAAACTGTTGTTATGGTCAATGTGACTATGTCGGAAAATGCAAGACCGGGCATAGATTTTTTTCCACTTGGCGTTGACTTTGAAGAAAAAATGTATTCGGTTGGCGAAATCCCTGGCGGATTTAAAAGGCGAGAAGGTAGGGCAAGCGACAAGGCAATTATCACTTCAAGACTTATTGACAGACCTTTAAGACCGCTTTTCCCAAAAGGGTTTTTCAATGATGTCAATGTGGTAGCGACGGTGCTTTCGGTTGAACCTGATGTTTTGCCGGAACCGCTTGCAATGCTTGGAAGCAGTTTTGCCTTGACAATGTCGGGCATACCTTTTGGCGGACCAACAGGTTCAGTCAATGTTGCTCTTGTTGATGGCAAATTTATTGCAAATGCAACCGAAGCGGAACGTGAAAAAAGTTTGATAAATTTGACAGTTAGTGGAACGGCAGATGCAGTGTTAATGGTAGAAGCAGGTGCAAAAGAAGTTACAGAAAAAACAATGCTAGAAGCAATTTTCTTTGCACACGAAGAAATCAAAAAACTTGTCAAGTTTCAAAACGATATCAAAGCAAGTTTGAAAATAAAAGAACGACCATTTGAATTATATAAAATTGATGCTCAACTTGAAAAAGATGTTAGAGAGTTTGCAACTTCCAAAATACAAAAAGCACTTGAAACTTTTGATAGAGAAGAAAGACAAAACAATCAAAGAAATGTTGACACCGAAACCAAAGCACATTTTGCAGAAAAATATGTTGAAATGGATAGGCAAATTGGCGATGTGCTTTACAAAATTGTAAAAGAAACAGTGCGAGAAAAAATTTTGAAAAAAGGCATAAGACCCGATGGCAGAAAACTTACCGAAATCAGACCAATTTGGTGCGATGCGGGAGTACTTCCACGAGTTCACGGAACGGGAGTTTTCACAAGAGGACAAACACAAGTTTTGACTGCCTTGACTTTGGGTTCTATCAGCGAAGCACAAAAACTTGAAGGGCTTGATGATATTGAAACAAAAAGATACATACACCATTACAATATGCCACCTTATGCAACGGGCGAGTCAAAAAATATGCGTGGGCCGGGCAGGCGAGAAATTGGACACGGTGCGTTGGCGGAAAGAGCGCTTGAACCCGTTATTCCAACCGAAGAAGAATTTCCTTATACATTAAGACTTGTTAGTGAAGTTTTGAGCAGTAATGGTTCTTCTTCAATGGCAAGTGTTTGCGGTTCAACTCTTGCTCTTATGGACGGCGGAGTGCCAATCAAAGCACCAGTTGCGGGCATTGCAATGGGACTTATCAAAGATGACAAAAACTGTTCTGTGCTTTCCGACATTCAAGGTTTGGAAGACTTTTTGGGCGATATGGACTTTAAAGTTACGGGAACAGAAAGCGGAATAACCGCAATTCAAATGGATATAAAAATTAAAGGAATTGATGAAAATATTTTGAAAACCGCTTTGGAACAAGCCCGCCTTGGCAGATTGAATATTTTAAAACAAATGCTAGATGTTTTGGAAAAACCAAGAAAAACAGTTTCTAAATATGCACCAAAAATTTTAACATTTAATATTGACAGCGAAGATATCAAAGATGTTATTGGTTCGGGCGGTAAAGTTATTAACAAAATCATTGAAGAAACAGGCGTAAAAATTGACATTGAAGACAGCGGAAAAGTGTTTATTGCTTCGCTAGATATTGCAAAAGCACAGCGTGCAAAAGAAATTATTTTAAGAATTGCCGATGATTTGGAAGTGGGCAAAATTTATTCGGGCAAAATTGTTAGGATAATGAATTTTGGTGCGTTTGTGGAACTTGCACCGGGCAAAGATGGAATGATACATATTTCAAAACTTTCTTCCAAAAGGGTGGAAAAAGTTGAAGATATTGTAAAAATTGGCGACACGGTTGAAGTTGAAGTGCTAAAAATTGACGACAAAGGTCGTGTGGACTTGAAGTTGGTTGCAAAAAGTTAAGGTGTTGTAATTATTACAAACTTATTAGCATACGATTAAGTATGAAAATAACATATTTTAAAATAAAAAAAACAAGTGCATTAAGAAGAATAACAACTAACTTAATCATTTTGGTTTTGCTTTTAACGGTTTTTGCTTTTTCTTACGCCGGCGGTGCGTTAAATGCCTTTAACAGCAAAAGCAGTGTGGAGGCGATATACAAAGGAAACACAAGTGGCAACAATGTTTCTTTGATGTTTAATGTTTATTGGGGCGATGAATATTTGGAGCCGATTTTGGAAGTTTTGAAACAAAAAAATGTGACAACAACTTTTTTTGTGGGCGGAGTTTGGGCATCAAAAAACAGTGATTTTTTGAATATGATTTTGGAATATAACTGCGAACTTGGCAATCACGGTTATGTGCACAAAGACCAAAACAAAATAAATCAGCAAGAAAATTTTGATGAAATTAATCTTACACATCAACTTGTAAAAAGTTTTACAGGCGTGGAAATGAACTTGTTTGCTCCGCCAAGTGGTGCTTTTAATAACACAACTTTAACAGTTGCCGAAAGTTTGGGTTACAAAACAATTATGTGGACCAAAGACACAATAGATTGGCGAGATAAAGATGCCAACTTGATTTTTAACAGAGCAACAAAAAATGCAAGTGGGGGCGACCTTGTGCTTATGCACCCAACAGCAAAAACTTTGGAAGCCTTGCCAGGTATAATAGATTTTTTTAAAAGCCAAAATCTTAACATTACAACCGTTAGTAACACAATAGCATAAAAACACAATATATTGTGGTGCTATGCGTTTGCATAGTACTATATATATTGTTATTTTTTTATTTATTTTTTTTGCTTTGATTTGACTTTTTGTCAAAATTTGGTTATAATAAACCTATTAAGGAAAAGCGAAAATGATTTTTTTAGACAATGCAAGCACAACCCCAATGAGTAAATCAGCGATTGAAAATTTGGTTAAATATAGCACAGAAAATTTTTTTAATCCATCTGCAATTTATGGTGCTGGTTATCAAAATTTTAAGGACATTGAAAGCACAAAAAAATTGCTTTGCCAAAAACTTTTTGTTCCGTTTAAAAACAATATTATTTTTACGGGTTCAGCAACCGAGGCAACAAACCTTGCCATTTTGGGCAGTTTTAAACCAAGTTTCAAAAAAATGGTTTTTTCTGTTGGCGAGCATCCATCTGTTTATAATACTGCATTGAGTTTGAAAAGCAAAGGTGTAAATGTTGAATTTGTCAATCTGCAAAAAAACGGCGAAGTTGACTATGTTGAACTTGAAAAAATGCTTGACAGTTCAGTAAATTTTATTTCAATAATGCAGGTTAGCAACGAAACAGGTGCAATCAACGACATTGCAAAAATTTGCCAGTTAAAAAAACAATATTGTCCCAATGCGATTTTGCATTGCGATGGCGTGCAGGCATTTGGCAAAATTGAAACAAATTTGGCAAAACTTGATTTAGATTTTTACACAATCAGCGCTCACAAACTGCATGGTCCCAAGGGGCTTGGTGCGTTGTATGCAAAAAATCCAAACAAATTGCAACCAATTATTTTTGGTGGCGGGCAAGAATATAACTTGCGTTCGGGAACAGAAAATTTGGCAAGTATTATGGCATTTAAAACCGCTTTGGAAGAAATTGACATACAAAAAAATTTTGAAAAAATTTGTGCTTTAAACAAAACTTTTAAAGCAAATTTAATAGCAAAAACCAACTCAAAAATAACTTTAAAATTTGTTGAAAACCAAAATCTTTCGCCTTATATTTTGTCAGTTTCAATACCCAAAATCAAGGGCGAAACTCTTGTTTATATGTGCGATAGCAAAGGGCTTTTAGTTAGCACAGGCAGTGCTTGTTCAGCAAAAAAAAGTGGCAACAGAATTTTGGAAAATTTGGGTTATGACAAAACGCTTATTGAAGGAAACATTCGGGTCAGTTTTTCAAATTTTTCCACACTTGAAGACATTGAAAATGGTAGCAAAATTTTGGCAAACTGCATAAACGAATTGTTTGAAAAAACAACATAAAAAAGGATAAAAATGAAAAAGGTTATACTACTTCGCTACGGCGAAATACATTTAAAAGGCAAAAACAGAGGCACTTTTGAAAATATGCTAATGGAAAATATAAGAAAATCTGTTAAAGATTTTTCTTGCAAAATTGTTAGAATAGCGGGCAGATATTTGGTAACCAATTTTGAAGAAAATCAACTTGAAATGCTAATAGAAAAACTTACAAAAGTTTTTGGGTTGGTATCTCTCAGCGTTGCGTTTGAAATTGAAACAAACCAAGAAAAAATTGAAGAAATTGCAATTTTATGCTTAAAAAATCAAAACATTTTAAACAAAACTTTCAAGGTTATAACAAGTAGAGCAGACAAAACTTTTCCTATAAACTCGGACAAATTTTCTGCACTTATTGGCGAAAAAGTTTTGAACAATTTTCCAAGTTTAAAAGTTGATTTACACAAGCCCGACATTGAACTTTTTATTGACATTCGAGAAAACAAAAAAACATATATTTTAAGCGAAAAAATCAAATGCGTTGGTGGTATGCCGGTTGGCAGTGCAGGGCAAGGTCTTTTGATGCTTTCCGGCGGGATTGACAGCCCAGTTGCTGGTTATATGATGGCGAAAAGGGGCTTGAAAATCAACGCAATTCACTTCCACAGTTTCCCATATACAAGTGTTCAAGCAAAAGAAAAGGTTATAAAATTGGCAGAAATTCTGACTGATTTTACAGGGGGTATAAAACTTTTTGTTGTACCATTTACAAAAATACAGGAACAAATTCACATAAAATGCAACGAAAATTATATGATTTCAATAATGCGAAGAATAATGATAAGAATTGCCGAAAAAATTTGCGAAAAAAACAATTTTAAAACAATTATAACCGGCGAAAGTTTGGGGCAAGTTGCAAGTCAAACGATTGAAAGCATAACGGTTACCAACAGTGTTTTGAAAACTGTGCCAATGATGAGACCGCTTATTGCTTTTGACAAAACTGATATTATTGAAATAGCACAAAAAATTGGAACTTTTGAAACATCAATTTTGCCTTATGAGGATTGTTGCACAGTGTTTTTGCCGAAAAGTCCTATTATTAAACCAACAATAAAAAACGCAGAAAAGCAAGAAAGTTTCCTTGATATTGAAGAACTTGTGAACGAAGCAGTTGAAAACACCGAGATTTTAAGGGTATAAAAACTGCCTTTTTTATTGTATTAAATTATTACTATTATACATACTATAAATTAGTAATGAAAATAAAACTTTCCACAAAATTAAGTTATGGAATTGGTAATCTTGGATACGGCACTATTGCCCAAACCGTAAATAGTTTTATTATGTTTTTTGGAACAAGCGTGCTTGGCATTTCTGGCACGCTTGTTGGTCTTGCTGTTGCAATCAGTGTGTTTTGGGACGGAGTTTCTGACCCAATAATTGGTTATATGTCTGACAATCACAGCAACAAATATTTTGGCAAGCGACTTGGTTTTTTGATTTTTGGAACAATGGGAATGGTGCTTTTTAATATACTGCTTTGGACTGTTCCGTTTGATGCAACCGATGGCATAAAATTTGTGTGGTTGCTAGTTTGCCTTTTGTCGCTAGAAACTTTTTGCACTTCTTTTGCAACACCATATATTGCACTTGGAATTGACATTGCACCAGACTATAATGAACAATCAAAATTGCAAGGTTACAAAACAGTTTTTTTTATTTTGGGAATGGTTTTGCCAAGTTTGTTGATGATGATTTTTATGCCATCTAGCAATGGTTTGCAAGGTCAATTTTTGCAAAGTGGGTATGTTAACATTGCATATTTTACTTCTGCACTAGGTCTGATTTGCGGTGTTGTTTGCATAATTGGAACACTTAAAATTGTGCAAGATGTTTACAAAGACAACAAAAAAACAACAAGCAAAACGGGCATAAAAAATGTTTTTAATTCGTTTTTCAAAATATTTTATACCTTCTTTTTAACCTTAAAAAAACCAAATTACAGAGCAATTATTTTGGGTTATTCTGTTGCATTGATTTCAACTGCTTTTTTGTGTTCAATTGGGTTGCATTTGTTCACTTATGCCTATCATTTTTCTAGCACTCAAATTTCCATTTTGATGACAGGTCTGTTTGTTTCGGCAATTCTTTCGCAACCTTTTTGGATATATCTTTCAAACAGAATTGACAAAAAACCGGCACTAAAAAACTCTTTGATTGTTGTGCTTGTTGGCATTGTTTTGACAAGTTTGACTTTTGTTTTTAGACCTTTTATTCCAACAGATACTTTGTTTTTTGTTGTGCTTTCTTGTATTTTTGTTTGCGGGTTTGGAACGGGTGCGTTATACTCTTTGCCAATTTCAATGTATGCAGATGTCATTACAATAGACCGCTTAAAATCGGGCGAAAACAACACAGGTATTTACAGCGGATTTATGACTTTTGCATATAATATTGCAAATTGTTTGGCACTTTTGGTTATTGGAATTATGCTGGACCTTATCAATTTTAATTCAAGCGAACCTGTGCAAGCAATTAGTGTGCAAAATTCGCTTGGCGTTATTGTGTTTTTGGGGTGTGCGTTGTCAATCAGTTTGGCGTATGCAATTTTTTCTAAATACAATATAAAAAGGGCAGATGTTTTGAAGTATAAACTAAAACACAAAAACAAGAATTCTGATTGATTAGTTGCTATAAAATCTAATTTATGCTACACTTGATTTGTGGAAATTTTGAAAAAAATTTTGGAAAGTAAGTCTTTTAAAAACTTTGAAACGTTTGTCAAAAACAACAAACTTTTTCACGCTTATTTGATTTTAAGCGAAAACGAATTTTCGGGCAAAATGTTTTGCAAGGCAATGGCTTTGAAACTTATGTGTGAAACAAACACTCCTTGCTTTGAATGCAAAAACTGCAAAAGTGTTTTGGCGGGGTTTAACCCAGATTTGCTTATTTATCCGCAAGAAAAATCTACTTTTTTGGTGGGCGATAGCAATTCCATAATTGAAAATGTTGACACAAAACCAATGCAAAGTCGCTACAAAATTTTTGTTGTAAATAACATTGACAATGCAACAGTTCAAGCAGAAAACAAACTACTAAAAACTATTGAAGACTCGCCCAAAAATGTTATTTTTTTGTTTAATGCGGTTAACAAAAACAAAGTTTTGCAAACAATAATTTCTAGAACACAAATTTTGGAAATAGAAAATTTTGAAAATCTTGATTTTAAAAAAACTAGCGAATATGAGTTTGTTTTTGACTTGATGAAAAATATGAAATCAAGCAAAAATGTGATAAAATTTTCTGGCAAATTTGCACAAAAAAGTGTGTTTTTAAAAAATTTGTTGGCATTGCAAAACATATTTGAACAACTGCTTTTTGCAAAAGTTGGCAAAAGCAATGAAATGGAAATAAATCTTTTGGCAAACGAGTTTACCGTTGAAGCAATAACTGAAATTTGTGCATTGATTACACTTGCACAAAAACAGTTTGATGCAAATGTAAACACAAATTTGATAGCAGATAATTTGCTGATAAAAATTTTGGAGGTAAAATATTTATGGAATTTAAAGAAATAGGAATAAAGTTTGAAAATCAACCAAAAATTTATTCTTTTAACCCACTCAATTTTGACTTGAATGTTGGGGATTTTGTTGTTGTTGAAACAGTTAGGGGGATTGAACTTGGCAAGGTTGCAACTCAAATAAAAATATTGAAAAATCAACCAAATGAACCGTTGAAAAACATCATAAAAAAAGCAACCGCAGAAGATATAAAAACAGCGGAAGAAAACAAAAAAAAGGTAAAATCTTTTTTTGACAAAGCAAAACAAATAGCAAGCAATTTAAAATTGGAAATGAAAATTGTTTATGCCGAACTTACACTTGATTGCACAAAAATAATAATAAGTTTTACATCAGATAAAAGGGTAGATTTTAGAGAACTTGTAAAAATTTTGGCAAGCGAATTTAAAATGAAAATTGAATTAAGGCAAATAGGTTCTCGCGATGAAGTGAAAATCAAAGGCGGGATTGGTATTTGTGGCAGACCTTGCTGTTGCCAAAAAAACACGGGTGATTTTGAACATGTGACTATCAAAATGGCAAAAATGCAAGGACTTTCACTTAATCCTTCAAACATTAGCGGGCTTTGCGGAAGGCTTATGTGCTGTCTTGGATACGAAAATGAGCAATACGCAGAAATTTTTAAGGCAATGCCAAGAATAAATAGCGAAGTCAAAACGCAAGATGGTGTTGGGAAAGTGCTTTATAACAATATTTTGAAAAAAACTGTTCAAGTTCGTGTTGGAGATGAATTTAAAGAGTATAATCTTGACGACATAACAGTTTTTAAACCAAATCAAATAGTGGAAGAATAATGAATTTAAACCAAAAAGAAACCTTGGAAGATTTGCAATTAAATGGACTAAAAATTATACAAAGCCCATCGCTTTATCGCTTTACAAGTGATGCGGTTATGCTTGCAAATTTTGTAAAAGCCAAACCAACTGACAAATTGGTGGACTTGGGAACGGGGAGCGGTATTATCGCAATTTTGACCGCTTACAAAAACAAATTGCAAAATGTTGTTGGCATTGAATTGCAAAAAGAACTCGCCCAAATGGCAGAGCGAAGTGTTGAATATAACAAAATGCAAAACACAATCAAAATTTTGAACTTTGATATGCAAGACCTTTTAAAAAACAAACAAAATCAGTTGGAAGATGTTGACATTGTTGTTTGCAACCCACCTTATAAAAAGCAAGGCAGTGCAAAACTGAACACAAACGAAAGTCAGAAAATTGCAAGGCACGAAGTTGCCGTTAACCTTGAAACAATAACAAAAGTTGCAAAATCAATTTTGAAGTTTGGTGGCAAGTTTTATATTGTGTGTGATAGCGAAAGAACTGCCGAACTGATTTTTGACCTTAAAACCAACAAACTTGAACCCAAACGAATGTTTTTTACGCAATCTGGTGAAAATAAAAACGCTATTTTGGTTTTTGTTGAAGCAGTTTATGGCGGAAAAGAAAGTGTAAAAGTTTTGCCAACAATTATTACAAATGACAAAGATGGAAAATATTTAGAAAAAATAAAAAAATATAAATTTTAACAAAACAAGCGGTGTATGCCGTTTTTTTATATTATTTTGCAAATCAAACAAGCAATTATTGTGCCAAAAAGACTGCAAAAAAGTGCAAGTGGTATTGCATAAGAGAGTTTTTTTACACTTGTTTGTGAAAAATAAACCGCCACAACATAAAAAATTGTTTCGCTTGTGCCCATAATGACAGATGCACAGCGAGATATGTAAGTATCCGCTCCATAAGTGTTGAAAATATTACTTAAAATTGCATAACTTCCGCTTCCTGTAAAAGGGCGGAGCAAAACAAGTTCGCTAACTTCTGTTGGTATTCCCAAAATGTTAAAAATCGGTGCAAGCAGCGATATCAAAACGTCTGTCAAACCGCTTGCACGCATAAGAGCAACCATTATCATAATTGTTGCAATAAAAGGAAAAATGCTTAAAACAAGGTCAAAAGCACCCCTTGCGCCCTTGACAAAAATGTTATATGTTTCTAGTTTTTTTATGCTTGCAAAAACTAGCAAAGACACAATAATGATTGGAATTATATAAACACTTAACATTTTTTGTTACCTTGCTTTTTGAAAATCTTTTGGCAAAGTTTGGCAAGAAATATGCCAACAATACAAGTCAAAATTGTTGCAATAAGTGTAGGAAAAATTATGTCAGTCGGGGTTGTGCTTCCCGCTGTTGCCCTAAGCCCAACAACCGTTGTTGGCAAAAATTGTATTGATGTTGCATTTACAATCAAAAGCATTATCATTGCAGGAGTTGCAGTTCCACTTCCATTGTCCATTCTTTGCATTGCTTTTATGCCCATAGGAGTGGAAGCGTTGCCAAGACCAATCATATTTGACGACATATTAAGTGCAATATATTTTATTGTTTCTTTGTCTTCAATTTTGAAAAGCCATTTTATTATTGGCGAAAGCAAATTTGCAAGTTTTGCACCCAAACCAGATTGGTTAACAATTTCCAAAAGCCCCATCCAAATTGTATAAATTGCAAGCAGTTCCACGCAAAGTTTTAAAACGCCCATAGAAGCAGTTGTCATCTCGCTTACAATAATTGTAGGGTCGACAAAAATCAAGGCGGTTATGGAAACAACCATTAAAAAAGTCCAAATTTTGTTCATATAAGAATATATGAAAATTTTTGTTAAGTTATTTACAAATATATATTTATTTTATATAATAAAAACAAAGGCAAAAAAATGATAATTGATGTTCACGCCCATTTAAACGATGAAAAACTAGAAAAAAATTTAAAAAAAGTGCTAGAAAACGCAAAACAAAACCAAGTTGAAAAGGTTATTTGTGTTGGCTTTGACTTAAAATCTTCACAAAGAGCGGTCGAAATTGCAGAAAAATGCCCAAATGTTTTTGCGTGCATTGGTGTTCATCCTTGCGATGCAAAAAATTTTGATGCAAAAACAGAGCAATTTTTGCTTGAAAATGCAAAAAACAAAAAAGTTGTTGCAATAGGCGAGATTGGACTTGATTTTCACTACGAACCGTTTGACAAAGATTTGCAAAAAAGGGTTTTTGTGGAGCAACTAAAAATTGCCGACAAGGTAGGTTTGCCAATTCAAGTACATTCAAGAGATGCAACAAAAGACACAATAGATATTTTAAAACAAAACAAACAATATTTGAAAAATGGCGGTATTGTGCATTGTTTTGGCGGAAGTTTTGAAACGCTTATGGAAATAAAAAAACTTGGTCTAAAAATTTCTGTTGGCGGTGTTATAACTTTCAAAAATGCAAAAAGCACTTTGGAATTGATAGAAAAAATGCCACTTGATATGCTACTTTTGGAAACTGATTGCCCATATCTTTCGCCCGTTCCGCACAGAGGCGAACTCAACGAGCCAAAAAATTTGATTTTTGTTGCACAAAAAATTGCACAAATAAAAAATTTGACACTTGAAGAAATATTCCAAATAACATCAAAAAACACGCAAAAAGTTTTTGGAATTTGATAAAGTAATAAAAAAAATGATAATGTTAATAATATTTTTATGAAAAATATTTTTATTTTTCCCGTTCTTGCGGGGAATTTGTGTGTGGCGGACAACAATGCTGTTATTTGTAGAGTTTCAAACAAAGGTGCAATAACAATGCAAACGCACAAACTAAAAAATTCAATTATTCCACACAAAGATATTTTGTTTTTGCGAGGGCTGGAATTTATTATTTTTTCCACTTTCTATTTTTTTTGGGCGTTAAGAAAATCATTTATTTCTTCCAATGAGCAAATGGTTTATCAAAACAAATCGCCATATTTGACAAACAAATATTATTTTGGCGGTGCTATGACTATTTTTGCGGTGCTTGTAGCGGTTGTTGTTTTGGGTGCTTTGCCAACATATTTGGGGTTTTGGATTTTCAGTTCAAGTTTTAGTCTTTTTGTAAAAAAACTTTGCATTGCAATTACAAAATGTGTTGTTTTGTATGGCGTTTTTTTGCTTATTTCTCTTTTGCCATCAGTCAAAATGCTTTACAAATTTAACACAGCGGGCAATATTGCCTTAAACCCGAAAGAAGAAAAGCACAACGACAAAATTGCTACCAATTATTTTAATGTTGTTTTTTTGACTTTACTATTGTCTTATTTTGTGATATGCTTGCTTGGATTTAATTTGGATTTGGGCTGGAAAATTATAGTAAATTTGATAATTTTGGCTGTCTGCTTTTCTGTTGTTTTTGAACTTTTGCTTTTGTTAGACACAAAATGGAAAAAACACAAAGGGTTGTTAACACCAATAAGTTTTTTGTTTAATTCAAAACCAACAAAAACCGAATTGCAAGTTGCAAATGCAAGTTATAACGAAGGAATATTGATGATAGAAAATAGCGAAAGAGAAGTGTTTGATAGCATAAAAGACAATGGCGTTACTTTTTCTTTTGTGCTTGCAAATGTAAAAGAAAAACTTTTGAGCAGTGAAATAACCGACACCAAAGAAGCCGAATGGTTGATTGCAAGCGTTCTGAAATGTTCAATTCTTGACCTTAAATTTGTTTCCAGCATTACAAAACAACAAAACAAAGACATTCAAAAAGCGGTTGAAAAAAGGAAAAAAGGCGAGCCGATTGCAAAAATTTTTGGCATTACTGAATTTTATGGTCTAAAATTTAAGGTAAACAAAAGTGTTTTGACCCCAAGACAAGAAACCGAAATATTGGTTGAAAATGCAATAAAAATTATTTCAAACAACAAATATAATGTGCTTGATTTATGCACGGGAAGCGGTGCAATAGCAGTTGCAGTTGCAAAAAACACAAACGCAAACGTTATGGCGATTGACATAAGCGAACCCGCTCTTGTTGTTGCAAAAGAAAATGCAAAAACACATTCTGCAAAAATTGCTTTCAAGCATAGCGATATGTTTTCCAAAATAAAAAGAAAAACAAAATTTGATATGATTATCTCTAATCCGCCTTATATAAAAACCGAAGAAATCAGCGGACTTGCCAAAGAAGTTAAAGATTTTGACCCAACAATTTCTCTTGATGGCGGTGCTGATGGATTTGATTTTTATAAAAAAATTGCACAAGAAGCACCAAACTTTTTGACAAAAAATGGCAAATTGTTGCTTGAAGTTGGATATAATCAAGCCGGCAAAGTTAAAAAACTCTTGACAGAAAAATTTATAAATATTAAGATAATAAAAGATTATAACAATATTCAACGAGTGATTATTGCAGAAAAAAAATAGCAAAAGGATAAAAAATGATAGAAACCACACAAAAAATAAAAGATAGGTTTGACGAGTTGACTGAACTGATTTCCAAACCAGAAATAATTGCAGACAACAAGCATTGGAAAACACTGATAAAAGAAAGAAACGCAATAGAAGAAATTGCCGAATCACACGAGCAATTAAAAAAACTGACAAATGAAAAATCAAGCATAGAAAAAACAATATCTGATGAAAAAGATGCCGAAATGAAAAAGTTTTTTTCTGAAGAACTTTATGACCTAAACAAAAAGATTGATGAATTGGAAGAAAATATAAAACTACTTCTTCTTCCAAAAGATGAAAATGACAATAGCAATGTTATTGTTGAAATAAGGGCAGCGGCAGGCGGAGAAGAATCTGCTCTTTTTGGCAATCTTTTGATGAATATGTACAGAAGATTTGCCGAAAGACAAAATTGGAAAACTGAAATTACTGATATCACAGAAACCGAATTGGGCGGAATAAAAGAAGCGACCTTTGTTATTAGGGGTAAAAATGTTTACAAAAATTTGAAATTTGAAAGCGGTGTGCATAGAGTTCAAAGAGTGCCAGAAACCGAATCACAAGGCAGAGTTCACACTTCAACAACAACGGTTGCAGTTTTGCCCGAAATTGAAGAAGTGGACTTTGAAATTTTGGACAAAGACTTGAAAATTGATACATATAGAGCAAGCGGAGCGGGCGGACAGCACATAAACAAAACAGACAGTGCAATTCGTATAACACACTTGCCAACCGCTATTGTTGTTTGTTGCCAAGATGAAAGGTCGCAAATAAAAAACAGAGAAAAGGCAATGAATATATTAAAATCAAAACTTCACGATTTTTATAAAAACGAAATAGACAGCGAATATAAAGCAAATAGAAAAAATCAAGTTGGAACGGGCGACCGAAGCGAAAGAATAAGAACATACAACTTTCCACAAGGCAGAATTACGGACCATCGAATAAATTTTTCTGTGTTTGGAGTTGATGCGTTTTTGGACGGCGACATTCAAGAAATGATAGATGAACTTTTGCGAGAGGACCAAAAAAGAAAACTTGAAAATGCTGTACTTTAATATTGATTTATTTGTTTGAAAATGTTATAATAACCATAAGAGGTGCTAAATGGCGGAACATAGTTCAAGTGGTTTTAAAACATTTTTATTTTTGTTAATATCTTTAATCCTTGCTTTCTTTTTGGGTTGCGGGGCTATTTTGATGATTTCGCCAGATATAGAAATTTTTGGCGTTTCTTATGCAAGCAACAACAAAACAATAACTTATACCGAAGTGCCAAACAATGTGGGAACATTATCAAATTTGCAATTTAATAACCTTGAAAAAGTTGTTGTTCAAGCCACAAATGCTGATGTTAAGGTGCTTTGCGGAACGGAAGGGGCAAGTGCCAGCCAAATTGCTTTGGTTGAAAATTCAATGGGTTATGTTAGATCGGGGAGTGAAAAAGAATATACTTTGACTTGCTATAAAAACGGACTAACGCTTTACATAACACTAACCGAACCTGATTATTCGTTCATTACTCTTTTTGACAACACAACCTTAAATTTGAAAATCAATTCAAATTTTGATTTGATATCCAATGTAAAATTTGACATTACAACAACAAATGGAAATGTTTTTTTTGGTGGAACAACCGCACCAACATATCAAGCAGATGCGTTTAAAACACCAGAACTTAAAGTTGAAACTATCAATGGAAACATTATTTTTGACCAAAGTGTTAGTTTGGAAAGTGCTTTGTATCCACAAACTACTTTGTTAGATTTAAAAACAACAAACGGTGCTATTACTTTGAATAATGACATTGATGCAAAAACTGCAAACCTTTCTTCCCAATCAAATAAAATCACAACAAAAGATTTTACTTTTTCAAATATGAACTTGACAATAAAAAGTTATAATAGCAACATAAATATTGGAAATGTTGCGGGAAATGTTTTGTTAGATACAGCGGGCGGTATTTTTCAAGCAAAAATAATAAGTGGAAGTTTTTCTACGGGCGAAGATTTGAATATTACCAACATTCTTGTAAATGAAGTCGGTGGCGGAGTCGCAATAGTCAAAGAAAATGGAAACTTTAATGTTAACATAGCAAAAACGCTGGGCGATGTTTTTATTGTTGGCGGAACAAAAAATATTGTTTTGGGTGATATTCGTGGCAATGTAACGGTAGAAATGACAAGCGGAAACATAAACGCAACAATCAACGCAAGTTGCACTGGAAATATGCAATTTGCAACCACAACAGGCAGTGTTGTTGCAAAGTTTGGCAAGGTTAGTGGCGAAAACACAATAACAACAACAAGGGGCAAGATTGACATAAAATATGTTTTTGGAGTTTCTTTTTACCTTAATGCCGAAACGGGCGGAATACTTTCAAATGTTTGGGAAAATTCTACAAGCGAAAATCCAATAGAAAATAAAGCGATTGGCGAAAACCCTTTGGCGGGAAATAAATTAAACTTATATTCAACTTATGGAAACATTGTTTTTAATGGAATAAGTGCATAAAATGAAAGAAATTGAAGAATTTGCAAAAACAAATAATGTGCCAATTTTAAGACCGCAATCAAGGCAAATTTTGATTGATTTGATAAAACAAAACAACCCAAAAAACATTTTGGAAATTGGAACTGCAATAGGATTTTCTGGTTGTTTAATGCTTTTAAACTCAAAAAATTCAACTTTAACAACTGTTGAAATTTTGCCAACAATGGTTGAAATTGCAAAAAACAACTTTAAAAAATTGGGACTTGAAAATAGAGTTGAAATATTGCAAGGAGATGCTAGCGAGATAGTTAAGGAACTAGCAAATCCCCGATTTTTGAGGGAGCAAAAATCAAGCCCCTTTTGTGAGAAAAGGGGCTTTGCTCCCGACTGCGTCGGGAGCGGGGGATTTGCGACCTTGTATCAGCCACAGCAGTTTGACTTTATTTTTTTAGATGGTCCAAAATCTCATTATTTTGAACAACTGCCATATTTATTGAAACTTTTAAAAAAAGATGGACTGATTTTGGCAGACAATGTGCTTTTTATGGGCGAAGTTTTATCTGATATTTATCCAAAACATAAGCACAGAACCATAATTTTAAAACTGCGAAAATTTATTGAAACAGTGCAATCCAACCCAAGTCTTGAAAGCAAAATAATTGATATTGAAGACGGACTTATTTTAATAAAAAAAATAACAAATTAAATTTTTGTTATTTTTTTATTGATAATTTAATTTGTCGAAATAATGTATATTTATCACATTTTTACACAAAATATAGTTATTGGAGGAATAAAATGAAAGATATTTTATTTGGTATGGCTGTTGGTGGAATTTTGGGTATTTTGTTATACAAAAACAATGATTGCACCAAGGAAGCGTTTGACAAGGGCGAAAAAATGATAAAAAAAGAACTAGAAAAAATGGACCAGCAAGAAAAAAAATATGTAAAAAAATAAGTCAAATAGTTTTAAAAAATCAAAATAGTTGAAAAACTATTTTTTTTTTGCTATACTTTCAACATTATGGAAGAAAAATTTTTAATCAAGCAAGCAGAATACAAAACAAGTGCAGTAAGTGCAAAAAACTTTTTAAACGACCTAAATGAAATTGCTTTTGTTGGCAGAAGTAATGTTGGCAAAAGCAGTTTAATCAATTCTATCACAAACAGAAAAAAACTTGCAAAAACTTCATCTACCCCAGGTTTGACAAAAATGGTGAATTATTTTTTGATAAATAATTCTTTTTATTTTGTTGACTTACCGGGTTATGGTTTTTCCAAAACGGGCAAAAAACACCAAGAACTTTGGTCAACTTTGATAGATGATTATCTAAAATTTTCTCAAAATCTTAAACTTGTTTTTTTGCTTGTTGACATAAGGCACGAACCAAGCGAACTTGATATTACAATGCAAAAATTTTTGTTTTATAACAATATTCCGTACAAAATAATTGCAACAAAATGTGACAAGGTAGCAAAATCGCAAATCAACAATTATTGCACCAAAATTGCAAAATCCTTGACAATTACTGCAAAAAATATTATTCCTTATGGGGTAGCAGACACAAAATCTAATGAAACTTTACTAAAAATAATAGGAGAAGTTAATGGGTAAGTATGAATCCAAAGATATATTAGTGCTTGAAGGTTTGGAAGCGGTTCGTTTAAGACCTGGAATGTATATCGGCACAACGGGCGTAAAAGGTCTTCACCACATTTTGTGGGAAATCGTTGACAATAGCATTGATGAAATAACAAACGGTTATGGCAATACTATTGACATAACTCTTGAAAAAGATGGTTCAATAACTGTTGAAGATAACGGGCGGGGAATACCTGTTGATATACACCCAACACAAAAGAAAAGCGGTGTTGAAGTTGTTTTTACACAACTTCACGCTGGTGGCAAGTTTAACACAGAAACTTATGGATATTCGGGCGGTTTGCACGGTGTTGGTGCATCGGTGACAAACGCACTTTCCGAGTGGGTTAAAGTAACAGTTAACAAAAATAACAAAAAATATTATGTTGAATTTTCTAGTTTTGTTGGCGAAAATGGAAAAATGAAATGCGGTATTGCAAAAAGTCCGCTTGTGGAAATTGGAAAATCAACCAAATCAGGAACAAAAGTTCAATTTTTGCCCGACAAACGAGTTTTTGGCGAAGTGAAATTTGATTTTGACACTATTGCAAAAAGAATAAAGGAACTTGCTTTTCTTAACAAAGGTATTATTGTAAACTTGATTGACAAAGTTCAAGGCAAGCAAGACACTTTTTGTTTTGAAGGTGGATTAAAAGATTTTACATTATATCTTAATGAAGGAAAAAGCAAGTTGTATCCTAACCCCATTTTTTTGTTCGGCGAAAGCGACAAAATCAAAATGGAACTTTCTATTCAACACACAGACACTTACACAGAAAATTTGTTTAGTTATGTCAACAACATTCCAACAACAGAGGGCGGAACTCACGAAGTTGGTTTCAAAAGCGGACTGACCAAGTTTATGAACGATTATGCAAGAAAAAACGGTTTGCTAAAAGAAAAAGAAAACAACCTTATTGGCGATGATTTTAGAGAAGGTATAACTGCTGTTTTGTCTATCAAAATGAACAATATTCAATTTGAAGGGCAAACAAAAACAAAACTTGGCAACCCCGAAGTTAAAATTGTGGTTGACAAGTTGGTCAATCAAGAACTTAACAAGTTTTTTTCTGGCATAGAAAACAGCAAAATTGCCGAAATTGTTATCAACAAGGCAAAAGGTGCAGCAAAAGTTAGAGAAGCGGCACGAAAAGCAAAGGAACTTACAAGGGTTAAAAACTCGATAGACAGTTATAATTTAGTGGGCAAACTTTCAAGTTGTACAAGCCGAAACCCCGCTTTAAGTGAACTTTTTATTGTTGAAGGCGACAGCGCGGGCGGAAGTGCAAAACAAGGCAGAGATAGAAAGTTCCAAGCAATTCTACCTTTAAAAGGCAAACCTCTTAACGCAGAAAAAAAACGACTTGACCAAGTGCTTGCAAATGAAGAAATACGAACAATTATTAGCAGTTTGGAAACAAGCATTGGTGCTGATTTTAACATAGAAAATTTGAGATATCAAAAAGTTATTATACTTTCCGATGCCGATCAAGATGGAGCACATATAAGAGCAATTCTTTTGACTTTCTTTTTTAGGTATATGAAAGAATTGATTACAAATGGCAATGTTTTTATTGGGCTTCCGCCACTTTATAAAGTTTATAAAAAAGACAAAACTATTTATGTTTACAGCGACAAGGAACTTCCTGATGCGTTAAACCAAATTGGCAAAGGTTATCAAATTCAAAGATACAAAGGTCTTGGCGAAATGAACCCCGAACAACTTTGGGAAACAACAATGGACCCCGAAAAACGAACACTTGTTTGTGTTACTTTGGAAGATGTTGCCGAAGCGGAAAGGTTGGTTGTTACACTTATGGGCGATGATATAATTGCAAGAAAAGAATATATAAACAAGTATGCAAACTTTAACAAAGAAGACAATTTTATAAAACAAATAAAGAACTAGGAGAAAAAATTGAGTAAAACAAACACTCCAAAAGAAAATAATGATAACATAATTTTAAAAAATCTAAACGATGTTTTGCACGAGTCTATGATACCTTACACAGAGCACGTTGTAATGGACAGAGCATTGCCAAGGGTTGAAGATGGACTAAAACCCGTTCAAAGAAGAATACTTTTTTCTATGCTGGAACTTGGTTTGACACCAGACAAACAATACAGAAAATCTGCAAGAATTGTTGGCGATTGTATGGGCAAGTATCACCCACACGGCGATAGTTCGGTTTATGATGCAATGGTAAGAATGGCACAAGATTACAGTTTGAGAGAACCGCTTGTGGACGGGCATGGAAATTTTGGGTCAATAGACGGCGACAGTGCTGCGGCAATGAGATATACCGAAGCGAAATTAACACCCCTTGCACTTGAAATGTTAAGAGATTTGGACAAAAACACTGTGCATTGGAGTTTGAATTTTGATGACACTATCAAAGAACCCGATATGCTTCCGGGCAGGTTTCCCAACCTTTTGGTCAATGGTGCAACAGGTATTGCTGTTGGTGTGGCAACAAACATTCCGCCACACAATTTGGCAGAAGTGATTGATGGAGTTTGTGCGTATATTGGCAACAACAAAATATCCCTTGAACAAATGATGAAGCACATAAAAGCACCGGATTTTCCAACAGGTGGAACAATAATTGCGGGCGAAGGTCTTAAAGAAGCATACAAAACAGGAAAAGGTAAAATAACCTTGCGTGCCAAAGCAAGCGTGGAAAAAGACGGCGACAAAAGCGAAATTGTGATAACCGAAATGCCTTATCAAGTTAACAAAGCAATGCTTTTGCAAAAAATTGCCGAATTGAAGGAAAAAGAAAAAGGAATACTTTCTTTTATTGGCGAGATTAGAGATGAGTCTGATCGCAATGGCTTGCGAGCAGTTATAAAAATCAAAAAAGATGGAAACGCAACCGCTATCTTGAATTATCTTTTCAAAAACACCAATTTGGAAACAAATTTTAACTTTAATATGGTCGCAATAGCGGGTGGCAAACCCAAACTTTTGGGACTGCTAGAAATTGTTGCATATTATGTTGATTATCAAGTAAGTGTGATTGTAAAGCGGACCAAGTTTGAACTTGACAATGCAGTTGCAAGGGAACATATTGTAAAAGGTTTGTTGATTGCAATAAAAAATATTGATGAAATTATTGCACTTATCAAAAAATCACTTTCAGTTAGCGAAGCAAAGCAAAAAATAATGGAAAGATTTGCTTTGACAGATGTTCAAGCCCAAGCAATTTTGGATATGCGAATTGCTCGTCTTGTAAATTTGGAAGTCAAAAAACTTGAAGAAGAATTTAGGGAATTGCAAATAAAAATCAAGGAATTGACAAGCGTTTTAAATTCAAGAGATTTGCAAAATCAGTTGATAATAAAAGAACTAAAAGAAATAAAAAACAATTTTAAAACAAAAAGAAAAAGCACTTTGACTTTTCAAAAAGAAGAAGAACAACAACAAATTTTTGACATTGTTGATTGCAATTATACCGAACAAAATCATATTTTGCTTTCAGCAGATAACCGCTTGAAAAGATTGGTTATCAAAAACAATGTTTCCGCCAAAAGCACTGTTCCGCCAAAAGATATTTATGAAATAAACACAAATGTTATCAAGGCGAACGACAACGAAAATATTTTGGTTTTTACCAACAAAGGAAATTGCATAAAACTGCCTGTCAAAGATATTGCAATGGGGCAGTGGAAATCAAAAGGCGATTGCTTGCACGATATTGTCAAAACAATTTCTTTTGATGAAAAAGCAACAAAAATTTTGCCAATTTTGGAAGGCGAAAAAACAATTATTATTTACACAAAATTGGGTCTTGCAAAACGAACTTTGCTTGAAGAATATTTGATAAATAGGTCATTTTTGCAAGCAATGTCAATCAAAGAAAATGATGAAGTTGTCAATGTGGAATATGAAAACGATGGACAGCAAATTGTTTTGATAACAAAAAATGCTTATTCAATAAAATTTAACAAAAACGAATTGCCAATTCAAAAGCGAACTTCTGTTGGCATAAAACTTATAAAATTGCAAGACAACGATAATGTTGTTTTTGCGGGACAAGTGCAAAAAACGGGAAGTGTGACAATTATTTCCAAAAGCGGTTTTGCAAAAAAAGTGCCTATTGGCGACTATGAAACAATGACAAAATATAGGCGTGGTCTTAAAACAATAAACTTGCAAAACGAAAAAGATTTTGTTGCGTTTGCAAATTATAGTCAGCAAAATTTTGATTTTGTTTTGGTAGGTAACAACAAATACAAGTTGTTTTTTAGCGACAAAATCAGATTTGATAACCGCACATCAAAAGGCAAGCAAATAGAAAAAGCGAATTTTGACAATATATACATTATTTTGGACAAAAGCACAGTTTAACAAAAAAACAAATATAAAATTGTGTTAAAAAAAAGAACTCTATCATACATTTATTTTGATGGAGTTTTTTTAATGCTTAATAAAATATTAAACGAAAAAATTTTTAAAATACTGGACCAAAAGGTTGGCTTTAATTGTATTAACGAAATAAGAATACGAGATGAAAAACCCATTGTTGTTATAAGCAATGGACAAGTTTATTTTTTGGAAGACAAAGGTCTAACGCTTACAAAAAAAGATGCAATTTGGGGAACAAAATTTTTGATTGAAGATATAATTTTCAAGGCAAGCGAATATTCAATTTATTCTGTCAATGAAGAACTAAAACAAGGGTTTATTGTTTTAGATGGTGGCGAAAGAATAGGTGTTTGCGGGTCAGTTGTTTTGGAAAATAACAACATAAAAACAATAACCAATTTTTCTAGCGTAAACATAAGAATTCCGCACGAAATCAAAAATTGTTGCCTAAAAGTTTTTGACAAACTTATTACCACAAACAATATTTTTAACATTTTGATTATATCTCCGCCAGGTCAAGGAAAAACAACATTTTTAAGAGATTTTGTTTTTCAATTATCAGAAAAAAATTTTTTGTATAATGTGCTAATCATTGACGAGCGGGGAGAAATTGCAGGCAAAAATAACAAACTTGACATTGGTTGTTTTTGCGATATTCTTTCCTTTACCAACAAGCAAAACGGGTTTATGCAGGGCATAAGGGCAATGAACCCTAACTTGATAATAACAGATGAACTTGGCGATGAACAAGATTTTGATGCAATAAAATATGCTTCAAATTGTGGTGTAAAAATTGTTGCAACAATACACGCAGAAAACATAAACCAGTTAAAAAACAAAATATTTTTTGAAAAAATAAAAAACATTTTTGATAGATATGTGGTGCTAAAAAACAACACAAAACCGGGCGTAATTGAAGGGGTGTACGACAATGAATTTGCAAAAATTTTTTAAGGAGATTTTATGAAATATGTGATTTTGGTCATTGTGGTTATTCTTTGCGGATACATTGGTTATGGTCTGTCATCTTATTACACAAACCGCACAAAATTTTTCAAAAACTTGGAACTGCTGTTTGAAAAGTTGAATTTGGAAATAAATTTTTCGCAATCAAAACTTATACAAATTATGCAAAACTTTTCTACCCAAAACAAAGAAGTGAAAAAACTGATAAGCAACTTTGTAAATTGTTTGGAATATGATTTGGAAATCAAAACCGATGTGCTTTTTAAGGATATAAAAATACTTAATAACGAAGAAAAAAATGTGATAAATATTTTCTTTTTAAGCCTTGGAAAATTTGATGTAATAAATCAAACAAAGCAATTACAAGGTCAAAAAGAACAATTAAATTTGCTTTATAAAACTGCGGAGCAAGAAGCAAAAAAATTTGCACCGCTTTATCTAAAAATGGGCATTATTGCGGGACTGCTTTTGGCACTGTTGTTGCTTTAACATACCACTTGTTGTGTACTATGCTTGCATAATACACTATATATAGACAAAAAGGAGTAAAAAATTGGGAGTGGAAATAATTTTTAAAATTGCAGGAATTGGAATTTTGACTGCTATATTGGGGCAAGTTTTGAAGCAAAGTGGCAAAGATGAAATTGCAACTTTGACAACACTTGCGGGCTTGATTATTGTTTTGCTTATGGTGCTTGATTTGATTGGCAATTTGTTTAGCAGTATTAGAACTATGTTCAATTTTTAGGTAAGTTTGAAGGGGAAAAATTTGGATATTTTTAAAATTTTGGCAATAGCACTTTTGACTTGCGTTGCAACAATTATTGTAAAACAAGTAAAGCCTGATTTTGCAAGCATTGTTGCCATTGCTGGTGGTGTTTTGATTTTGTTAATGCTCATTGACTATTTGGAAAAAATAGTTGGTGTTTTTCAGTTGATAGTTAACAAAACAAGTCTTTCGCCTTCAATTTTGTCAACAATTTTGAAAATAATTGGCGTGGGATATTTGACAGAATTTACTTCAAATATTTGCCTTGACAGTGGTTCAAGCAGTTTGTCTAGCAAAGTTTTGCTAGCGGGAAAAATAATTATTTTGTTTATGTCGCTTCCAATTTTGACTAATATCATTGATATAATTGTGGGGATTTTGCCTTAATGTTTAAAAAAATGTATGCTCTTGTTTTGGCACTTGTAATGGTTTTGGTTCCACTTTCTTTTGGTGGGGTTTCTGTTTTTGCCACAACTGAAAACGAACCTACATTGGAGCAGGAATTGGAAACAACTTTGGACGAGCAGTTATCAAAATTAGACCTATCTTCTTTAAACGAATTTTTTCAAAAATTTTGTGATGACCAACTCAAAATTTTTGGTTCAACAAGTATAATAGAAAAATTGCAAAAAATAATCAATGGTGATTTTGGAAACGATTCTGAAAGTTTTGTTTCGGCTGTTGGAAATTTGATTTTTGATGAAGTTATTGGGTTTTTGCCACTTGTTTCTAGCATAATTGCCATTGCAATTCTTTCAAGTTTGCTGATGGATTTGAAGGGCAATTCAAAGTCGATTGGCGACATTATTCACTTTGTTTGTTATGGCGTGATTATTATTATTGTTATTGGTTGTGCTGTCAAAATGATTGGTATTGCTTCGCTGGTATTAAACTTGATAATTGGGCAAATGGAAATTGTCTTTCCAATACTTTTAACACTTTTGACTGCTATTGGTGGTACGGTTTCGGTTGCGGTTTATCAGCCCGCGGTTGTGCTTTTGACTTCGGTCGTTGCAAAAATTTTTACTTATTTTTTGATGCCAATATTTATTTTTACGCTTGTGTTTTCAATAGTTTCCAACTTGTCAAACACGATAAAACTAGACAAAATTTCTGGATTTTTGAGCAGTGTTTTTAAATGGATAATTGGCATAGTTTTTACAATTTTTATGGGCTTTTTGGCGGTAAAGGGAATAACCGCAGGTTCGATTGACAGTGTTTCTTTCAAAACAGCAAGATATTCTTTAAGTACATATATTCCAATAGTTGGCGGGTATTTAAGCGAAGGCTTGAATGTGATTTTGGCAAGTTGTTTGCTAATTAAAAATGCCATTGGTACGTGCGGAATTTTGATTTTGTTTGCAAGCATAATTGTTCCACTTTTGCAACTTATTTTGTTTATGCTTGTTCTAAAATTTACCGGTGCTATTTTACAACCGCTTTCCGACAGCCGAATTTCAAACTTTATATCTTCGGTTTCAAAAGCATTTTTGATGCCTATTGTTATGATAATTGCGGTTTCGTTTATGTATGTGATTTTTGTTGGTTTGATTATGTGCACTAGTGTGAGTTTGTAAAAAAAGGGGGAAGTATGTCTGGCGTTTCTGCTTGGGTTTTGAGCATTGTTGGAATAATAGTTTTGTCTATTGTTGTGGACTTGATTTTGCCAAAAAGTTCCACGGCAGATTTTATCAAAAACATTTTTGCTTATGTGATAATTATTGTAATTATTTCTCCAATTTTTAGTTTTTTGAGCAACAAATCTTTTAACTTTGAAGACTTGTTTAGCAAAAACGAAATTATTTTGCAAGAAGATTTTTTGTCAACAGTTAACAAACAACTTGTAAATTCTTTGAAATCAAAGATAGAAGTTGACACCCAAAACAATGGTTTGCTGGGCGTTGAAGTAGGGTTGACTGCCGATATTTTTGAAAAAAAATTGAAAATAACAAAGGTTTCAGTTGATTTGAAAAAAATGGTAATACAAGACAATTTTGAACATATAAATATAAAGACAAGCATTATACAATCAATACAAAAATATGTAGAAATAGAAAAGGAGTTTATTGTTTTTTATGAATAGTACATTTTCTAATTTGTTTAAAAAACTTAAAAGCATTAAGCATATTGAAATAATACTTGCAGTTCTTTTTGCTTTGATAATTTTGCTTGTGTATTTTTCGGGATTTTCCAACACGTCAAACACCACAGATGACACCAAATCAACAAGCACAACCATCTCGGCTTATACGCTAGAAGTTGAGCAAAAACTTTCCAAAATACTTTCCAAAATAAATGGTGTTGGCAATGTTGATGTTATGATAATGGTCGAACAAAGCACCAATTTTAACACAGATGTTTTGCCAAGTATTGTTTCGGTTGTTGTGGTTGCACAAGGTGCAAGTAATGTTTGGGTAAAACTTGACATTATCAAAGCGGTGGAAACTTTGCTGAAAATAAACACTGCCAATATTGAAGTTTTGGCGGGTGATAGCGGATAAAAATTTTGTGATTTTGGAATATTTTTAGGTTTGGTTTAATAAGTTATTTATAAAGGAGTTAATATTATGTTAAAGAAAAAAACAAAAATAATTATACTTTCAGCAATGGTTTTGCTTTTGGGTATAACGGGTTATTTGAATATATCACTAAACAATCAAGTTATTGATACTTCTATCAACACAAACAAAAGCGCTTACAGTTATTTTGATTATTATAGAACAGACAGAAATGCAACACGAGATACCGAAATTCTTTATTATAATGCAATAATTGGAGATACAAATGCAACAGATGAAGCAAAAACAAATGCCCAAAACAACAAATTGTCGCTTATTGCTCAAATGGAAAAGGAACTTGCTTTGGAGTATTTGATAAAAGGTTTGGGGTTTGATGATGCAATCATTACAACATCAGAAAATTATATCAATGTGATAGTAAAATCAGATGCTTTGGTTTCTAACGAAGTGGCACAAATAGTTGCGGTCGTGACAGAGCAAACAAACTATGGTTTGCCAAGTATAAAGATAATCCCTGTTGCATAATTGTGGCACAAGATATTAAAAAAGCCCAATATATTCACCTTCAAGTATATTTGGCTTTTTTTTATGCTAATATTTATTTTACTTTTTCAATTTTTGTGGTATAATATAAAAGATTTTTAAGGGGAAATGATGAAAGATATTGAAAAACCAATCGCAAATCAAGGAAAATTGACTTGCAACAAAAATATACTTTTTTCTATTGTCAACTTGGCAACAAAAGAAATCAGTGGCATTGTTGGGTTAAGTTCAAAAACAGGCAATATTTTTGCAAGACTTGTTCAAAACAAAAACTTTAATGGAATAAAAATAAAATACAACACCAATGGTTATTTGGTTATTGATGTTTATATTGATGTTTACAGCAACACAAAAGCACCGGATATTTGCTTTAAGGTTCAAGAAAATATAAAAAACAATATACTTTCAATGGTTGATGTAAAAACTGCAAAAGTCAACGTGCATATTGTTGATGTTGTAATAAAAAAGGACGAAGAAGATGAGAACGCAGGCTAGAAAAATTGCCTTTCAAATTATTTTTGCAGATTTGTTTGAAAACAGTGATTGTCAAAAAACTTTAAATGAATTGTTGGCAGAAGAAGACCCAAATCAAAAAATAAGTGATTTTGTTAAACAAATTTTGACTGCATACACTCAAAACAAAACTGCTATTTTGAAAGAATTAGACGGCAAAATTGCTGGTTATGAATTGGATAGAGTTTACAAAGTTGACTTGGCACTTATATATTTGGCAATAACAGAAATAAAATTTGTTGGCACGCCCAAGGCGGTGGTTATAAATGAAATTTTGGAAATTGCAAAAATATTTTCAGCAGAAAAAAGTGTTTCGTTTATAAACGGAGTTTTGGCGAAACTTGATTAAAGGAAAAAAATGCAAGAAAAAACAATTACAGTTACACAATTAACATCATATATAAAGCAGATTTTCGAAGCCGAAGAACTGCTTTTTAATATTTCTGTGATTGGCGAAGTTTCTGGTTTTAAAATTGTAAGAGGTATTGCCTATTTTGATTTAAAAGATGACAATGCTCTTATTTCTTGCGTGTGTTTTGATGGCGAAAAATACAAGCAAACTCAAAATGGCGACAGTGTTGTGGCAAAAGGAACTCCAAACTTTTATGCAAAAGGTGGGCGTTTGAATTTTAATGTTAACAAAATTATGCCTTATGGAAAAGGTGATTTGTTTTTAAAATTTTTGCAACTAAAAGAAACATTAGAAAAAGAAGGTTTGTTTGACAACAAGCACAAAAAACCTGTTCCACAAAGTGTAAAACGCATTGGCGTTATAACTTCTCAAACTGGAGCGGTGATTGAAGATATTATCAATGTTGCAACAAGGCGAAATCCCGCAGTGGATATTGTTTTGTTCCCCGCAAAAGTGCAGGGCAGTGGAGCGGATATTGAAATTGTAAAAGGTATAGACTTTTTTGAAAACTATAATGTCGATGTGATTATTATTGCCCGTGGCGGTGGCTCGATGGAAGACTTGAATATTTTTAATAGCGAACTGCTTGCAAGAAGAGTTTTTGAATGCAAAAAATTTGTTGTTTCGGCGGTTGGACACGAAACAGATTTTACAATTTTGGATTTTGTGGCAGACTTGCGCGCACCAACGCCAAGTGCAAGTGCTGAACTTATTGTGGAAAATGTTCAAGACAAAAAAAATATTTTTTTGAAACAATTTGCAAGGCTAAAATCTTCTTTTGAAAATTTTGGATTGGTTTACAAAAATTTGATAGACAGATACAAAACAAAAATCCTAAACAATATTGAAAAACAAAACGGAGAATACAAATATTGGTTGGCTCTAAAAACTTCTGGTTTGGAAAAACTAAACCCAAACACAATTTTGAAAATGGGTTATGCAAAAGTAAGCAAAGAAAATAGTGTTGTTATTTCAAAAAATCAATTAAAAATTGATGACAAAATAAAAATTGTATTTAGCGATGGCGAAGTAGGGGGTAGGGTAGAATGAAATTTGAAGAAGCATCAAAAGAGTTGGATATTATAATAGGCAAATTGGAAATGGGAAATTTGTCATTAGATGAAAGCGTAAAACTTTATGAAAAGGCGCAGGAACTGATAAAAATTTGTAGCACTGAATTTGAAAAAGCACAAGGAATGATAACTGTGATAAAAGACGGTATAGAAAAAAATTTGAAATAGTCCTTGCATATCTCTTTATAATTATAAAAAAAAATTGTATTAAAATTTATGCAATTTATTTTTATAAAAAATGCGTTGAATATTTATACAAAAATCACTTGCATAATTATAAATAGTTTTGTATAATAATGAAAATAGCAAAAATTTTTGTGTATATTTATGATTTTATAATTATGCAAAACTGCTTTAAAACCTGATAAACAAAGGGTATTTAACCGTATTGGAGGTGTGCAATGGCTCGCTCGTCAAGGCAATCAAAAATCTTGGAATTAATCTCAACTAAAGAAATTGAAACGCAAGATGAATTGGTAACTCAACTAAAAAATGCAAATTATGACATAACGCAAGCAACAATTTCTAGGGACATAAAAGAGTTAGGGCTTATCAAAATTTTAAGCAATGAAAGCGGAAAATATAAATATGCAATAGTCGAAAATGGCGACCAAGCAGTTTCAAGCAAATACATATCTGTTTTCAAAGAAGCAGTTATTTCTATCAAACAAGCACAAAATTTGTGCGTTATAAAAACAATGAAGGGTATGGCTTCGGCAATTTGTGGAGTTATTGACAAACTCAATCTTGAAAATGTTTTGGGTGCTGTTTGTGGCGATGATACCGTTATGATTATTTTGCCAAACAACAACCAAGCGGAAGAAATTTCAAACACATTAACCAAAATTGCTCTATAAAAAGTGGTGGGTAAATGATAAAACAATTAAAAATAAAAAACTTTGCTTTGGTCAAAAATTTGGAAATCAACTTTTCAAGTGGTTTCAATGTTTTGATTGGTGAAACAGGTGCGGGCAAAAGTATTATTTTAAAATCTATTATGTTTTTGTTGGGCGAAAAAGCAAACAAGGATAGCATAAGAACAGGCGAAAATGTTATAAAAGTTGAAGGCGTTTTTGATAACTGTTCGAACAATACTTTGCTTGTTTTGAAAGATTTAGGCATTGAAAATGACAGCATTTTGTTGCTTTCTCGCATATTTGACGCAAACGGGAAAAACGAATATCGCATAAATGGAAGTATTGTTGCTTTGTCAATGCTAAAACAAGTTGCCGAAACGCTTGTAGACACTTATGGTCAACACGAAAATCAACTGCTTTTAAAAACTGCAAATCATATCAATATTTTGGATAGTTGCAAGCCGGAAATTTTGCAAACAAACAAGCAAAATATTGTAGTTTTGTTGCAAGAATACAAGCAAGTGCAAGCAAACTTAACCAAACTTGGTGGCAGTTTTGAAAACAGAGAAAGAATGCTTGATTTGCTAGACTATCAAATAAAAGAGATTGAAAACGCAAAACTTTTGCCAAATGAAGATGAAGAGATTGAAAACAAACTTAATCAAATAAGAAATTTTGAAAAAATAAACACTGCATTGCAAACCACATATTCAAATTTGGCAGGCAATAATTGTGCAAATGAAAACATAAAAAATGCAATAAAAACTTTGACTTCCGTTTCCAAATACGACAACCAATTTGAAAGCATAATTGAAAGATTGAACAGCAGTTTGTATGAATTGCAAGACATAAGTGAATTGCTAAACGATATTAAAAACAACAACGATTTTAGCGAATATGAACTTGAAAAACTTGATGAAAGACTTGACAAAATCAAAATTTTGAAAAAAAAGTATGGCAACGATATTGCCCTAGTTTTAACATTTTTGGAAAACGCAAAAGCCGAAAGAGAAAAACTTTTTAACGCAGAAAAACAAATAGAAATATCAAACAAAAAACTTGAAGAATTGACCCAAAAACTGAACAAAGAATGTTTTGAATTGTCAAACAAAAGAAAATCAATAGCATTGGAAATTGAAAACAAAATTGCCAAAGAATTTGCATTTTTGGGAATGAAAAATGCAAAACTTAAAGTAAATTTTAAAGACCAAACAACTTTTTCTAACAATGGTTTTGACAATGTGGAGTTTTTGTTTTCTGCAAATGTGGGGCAAGATTTAAAAGCGCTTATCAAAACAATTTCTGGTGGCGAAATGAGCAGATTTATGCTTGCGCTTAAAAGTATTTTGACAGAAAATTATGGCATTGGAACTTTGGTTTTTGATGAAATAGATTCTGGCATAAGTGGGGAAATTGGTTCGGCGATTGCAGAACGAATTGCAAAACTTGCAAAAACTTATCAGGTGCTTTGCATAACGCATTTGCCACAAGTAAGTGCAATGGCAGACAATTATTTTTATGTTTCAAAGCAAACTGAAAATAACACAACTTCAACCAAAGTGGAAAAATTGGAAGGTCAAAATATTTTGATTTCGATTGCAAAACTTTCAGGCGGAGAATTTAACACTGATGTTTCACTTGCTCACGCAAAAGAACTCAAAAATTGGGCAGAAAAGTTTAAAAAAACATTTTAACGCAAAAAGTACTTGACAAATATATACAAAGTGATTATACTAAAAAAGTCTTTCAAAAGGGCTTTTTTTGTGAGTTTAGCCCCTTACAAAAAGAATGTTTTGAAACAACAAAAAATTCAAGGAGAAAAAATGAAAACTTATATGGCAAAACCAGAAGAAATGGAAAGAAAATGGTTTGTTATTGATGCTAGCAATTTGCCTCTTGGTAGACTTTCAACCGCAGTTGCAGATTTACTTAGCGGAAAAAACAAAGTTATATACACTCCACATGTTGATTGCGGAGATTTTGTCGTTGTTATAAATTCAGACAAAATGGTTTTAACAGGAAACAAATTGACAGACAAAAAATATTATTGGCACACAGGTTACCCAGGTGGAATAAAATCAGTAGATTACAAAACACTTATGTTAACCGATTCGCCAAAAGCACTCAATCTTTCAGTAAAAGGTATGCTTCCAAAAAACACTTTGGGCAGAAAAGCAATCACAAGATTGTTCGCTTACAAAGATGAAAATCACAACCAACAAGCACAAAAACCACAACCAATCACCGTAAAAGGAGCAAGAGAATAAAATGGCAGAAGAAAAGAAAACAGTTAAAAAATCCGCACCTATTAGATTTTTGGGGACGGGAAGAAGAAAAAAAGCAATTGCTCGTGTGTTCTTAATTCCAAACGGAAAGGGAAAAATTGAAATCAACAAAACTGATATCAATGAATATTTTCCACTTGAAACACTTAAATTGGTTCTTCGCCAACCACTTGTTTTGACAAACACATTAGACAAATATGACATAAAAGTCAACGTTTATGGTGGCGGACTTACAGGTCAAGCGGGTGCAATTTGCCACGGTATTGCAAGAGCATTGGTTCACGCTGATGAAACTTTTAAAGCACCGTTGAAAAGTGCAGGACTTTTGACCAGAGATGCAAGAATGAAAGAAAGAAAAAAATACGGTTTGAAAAAAGCAAGAAAAGCACCTCAATTCAGCAAAAGATAAATTTATTATTTTCAAAAAAGAGCAAACTTGTTGGTTTGTTCTTTTGTTTTAGTTGACTTTCAGTTTTTTATATTATAATATTGATTATGCAATATAAAAGAATTATGGGAATAGATTATGGCGATGTGCGAATTGGTATTGCCTTGTCTGATTTAATGCAAATTATTGCCAGCCCACTTGAAGTTTACAAAACAAAAAACACGATTGATGATGTCAATTATTTGTGCAACCTTATCAAGCAAAATCAAGTCGAAACTGTTGTGTTTGGACTGCCACTTAATATGGACGGCACAGAAGGCGAAAGGGCAAAAATCACTCGTTTGTTTGCTTCCAAAATTGCAAATCAATCTGGTGTTAGGGTTGTTTTTCAAGATGAAAGATTAAGTTCTGTTGAAGCGGAAGATATCTTAATTCAAGCAAATGTTCGCAGAGAAGACCGAAAAAAACTTATTGACAAATTGTCAGCAAGTATAATACTTGAAAGTTACTTAAATAGAAAGGAGTAGAAAATGGAAAAAGATAAAAAAATAAAAAAGGAAATTAAGGAAGAAAACGTTGATGTTTTGGATATTTTACTTGATGAAGAAAACGATTCGCCAATAACATTGTTCGATGAACACGACAAAGGCATAAAATTTGACCAAGTTGCAATTATTCCGCTTGAAGAAAAACTTTATGCAATCTTAAAACCAATTGACCAAATGGAAGGCGTTGCAGATGATGAAGCAATAGTTTTTGTGATTGAAGAAGACAATGGCGAAGCGCAATTAGTTGTGGAAATAGACGAACCAACAGCAATGCGTGTTTTTGATGAATACTACAAACTTTTGGACGAAGCCGAAGAAAAAGAAGGAAAATAAACTTTCCGATATCTATCCAATAAAAATTGTCAATAATCAAGTTGCATATTGACAATTTTTTTGTTTGTGTTATAATCAAAACAACAAGAGGTAAATATGAAATTTTCAATCAAAAAACTATTTGGCAGAAATAACACAAAAATTAAAGAAGAAAAAGTTGAAACTATTCAAGAAAAAATGTTTGCAAGAAACAGAGAAAAATTTTTGGATTGCAACATAGATGCAAATAAGGCGTTTATTGGTATTCCAGAATATGATGAAATTATTAATCAAATTGAAGAGTTTAAACTCGGCAAAATATATGGAACTAGACCTTGTGTTAAAACAAATTTTTTTGGAAGAGAATCATCATTAACGCTTACTGATGGCAGAAAAATTGAAGTGGCAAGTGGATTCAACAAAGAAAGAAATTATTATGCTTCTTCTGAATCGCAACACTTGTATGTTAGCATGGACTTTGCACTTAACGGTTATGCTAATGGAATAAATTTTAATGTTATGGGTGCCGAATCGAAATTTATTGACAAAAAAGATAACAAAAAAATAAAATCAACTCAAAATTACATAACCTATGTTATTTGGCCAAGATATTCATTTAACACAACATATAATTTTTATGTGGGAACAAAATGGCTTGGAAAATGTTTCCATAAAGAATCAATTAAGTCAGGGCGATTTCAATATCACGAGTACGAATTTATGGTAGTCAACCAATTGCCAGTTGGGGAAGATAACTATATTGACAATGGCAGATTATACTTTTTAAAGTTTAATACCTGTGCTGATTACGGCAATCAACCTAATCCGTTATATAAGGTAGGTTATCAAGTAAAGTATAATAATCCCAATTTGGAAATGTATTCAATGGAAGATAATGGTCAATTTAATAATAAATCAACTTTGGAACAAGTTGAAAAAACTTTTGAAATGCTAAAAAATGAGAAGTTAGAAAAAATTAATAATAATCAAGTTAAAGAAAAACAACAATAAGAACCTGCCACTATTTTTAGTGGCGTTTTTTATTCTATTGGTGTTGATTTTTGCATAAAATAATATATGAATATTTTCAATTATTTTGGCGAGTTGAAAAAGCAATTTAACTTGCCGGAAAGTGTTTTAAATTCGTATAATATTGTAAACATTAGCGGGCATTTTGTTTATATTGAAGGGCATTTGGGGCTTTTGACTTTGTCAACAGAAAAAATTTCTTTTAAAATAAAAAAGGGCATTGTTGAAGTCAAAGGAAAAGATATGTTTTTGAAAGAATTGACACCAAATACCATTATTGTTCAAGGCAAAGTTTACAAAATTGAGGTGTTTTAATGAAAATTAAACCTTTGATAAAACTAGAAATACAAGGACTTAACCAAGAAAAAATATTCAACAATTTTGTAAAAGAAAAAGTTGATACCTTCGACATAAAAAGAGTTTCACATTCTCAAACTTCTTTTAAAATTTCGCCAAAAAATTTTGACAAAACGCAAAAAATTTTGGAAAAAAATCAAGTAAAAATAACAAAAACAAAAACGCTTGGACTTTTCAATTTTTATAAAAATACTTTGTTAAGAGTTGGTATTTTAATTGGTTTTTTTGCTTGCCTAATTTTATGTTTTGTAGCAAATTTTTTTGTTTTTAAAATAGAAGTTTTAGGCAATGAGTTAATAAAAACAGAGCAAATAATTGAATATCTTGCCACAAACGATATAAAACTTTTTTGTGCAAAATCTGCATTAAACACCGAAACAATGAAATTGGAATTGTTAGAAAATTTTGACAAAATCAGTATGGTTAGCGTTATTCAAAAGGGCAGTTCGCTGATTATAAACATAAAAGAAAAGTCAGAAAATGATGAGTATCTCTCTGGCAATTATGAAAATATTGTTTCAAATTTTAATGGGCGTATAACAAAATTGCAGTTAGTAAGCGGAACTGCATTAAAAAAAGTGGGCGATTTAATAAAAATTGGCGATATTTTGGTTTTGGCAAGTTATGTTGACTCTTCTGGCAACACTCAAAACATAAAAGCAGATGCAATTATAACCGCGGAAGTTTGGTATGAAAGTCGAATTATTCACTATGATAGCGTTATAAAAACACAGCCGACCGGCGAAAAAACTCAATTTTATGAAATAAGTTTGATGGGTTTGACAATCTTTTCTAACAAAGAAAACATAAAATATCAATATTTTGAAGAAACTATTACAGAGAAGCAATTTTCTAACTCAATTTTGCCATTAAGGATAAAATATTATACTTATATCGAATTGGCAACCATTGAAATAGTAACGGATTTTCAAAAGGTCAAAAACACATTGATAGATAATTGTCGACAAAATGCTTTACAACAAGTAGCAGAAAATGATATAATAACTAATGAAAATTGTACGATTACCGAAGAGTTTGGCTCTGCAAAAATCTGCTATTTGGTAACTGTAAACAAAATATTATAATAGGAGAAAACAATGAAAGTATATTTCCAAAATATGAATTGTTGTTTATATAAAAGCAAAATAAAAAAAATATTAAACAATGCCTTAAACGAAACTCCCTTAAAATTTTCGGGCTTTTCAGTCAATGTTGCCCTTGTGTCTGAAAGCGAAATTCAAGACCTTAACAAAACTCACAGAAAAATTGACAAGCCCACAGATGTTTTATCTTTTCCTTTTTTAGATCTAAAAAAAGGACAAAATTTTGACTATAAATCACTTGTCAAGGAAATCAACCCCAAAGATGGTTTGATTTGCTTGGGCGATATTATTGTTTGCAAGCAAGTGGCAAAAGAACAGGCCAAAAATTTGGGACATTCTTACAAAAGGGAACTTTGCTTTTTGTGTTTGCACGGTTTTTTGCATTTGCTAGGGTATGACCACAATAGCGATGAAGAAGAAGCCGAAATGAATTTTTTTGTTGAAAATATTTTAAACAAAAACAAAATAAGAAGAAGTTAATATGTTCAAAAGCGGATATATTGGTGTTATTGGAAACACAAATGCAGGCAAAAGCACTCTGGTCAATGCTCTTGTTGGGCAAAAAGTTTCTATTGTTTCACCCAAAAAACAAACTACAAGAAACAACATTTTGGGCATTTTAACAAAAGAAAACTTTCAACTTGTTTTTGTTGACACACCGGGAATACACAAAACAAAAAACAACCTTGACAAATCAATGATGAAAAATGTAAGGTCTGCAATTTCATCAGTTGATGCTGTTTTATATATTCTTGATGCCAACAAAGATTTGGGCAGTGAAGAATTTGATTATATCAAAAAACTGACTGACTTGCCGTTGGTTGTGGGTATTAGCAAGGTCGACATTTCAAATCAAGAAAAAGTTTTTAAAATTATTGCAAAACTTTCAAGTATAAAAGAAATTTCTGCAATAGTGCCGTTTTCTTCAATAAAAAATACCAATCTTGACATAATTTTGGAAGAAATTTTAAAAATTTTGCCCGAAGAAAGCGAAAAAAATCTTTTTTTTGAAGAAGAAATGTACACAGACCAATCCACCAAGTTTATGGTTGCCGAAATTATAAGAGAAAAAGCATTGCTACTTTTAAACGAAGAACTGCCTTATGGTGCTGCAATTGAAATTACAAAATATACCGAAAAAAATGACTTGCTTGAAATAGATGCCGATTTTATTTGCGAAAAAGAGCGTCACAAAGCGATAATTATTGGAAAAGGCGGACTTATGCTCAAACAAATTGGCTCGCAAGCGCGGTTAGATATTGAAAATTTGGTTCAAAAAAAAGTTATGCTCAAAATTTGGGTAAAAGTAAATCTTAATTGGCGACAAAACAAAAATTTTGTGGTATAATAATTTTGTTAAGTATTAACATATAATATAAGGGGAGATTGTTATGGAAATAATAAACAATAATGAAAACCGACCTTTGAATACTGTTAATTTGGTAGCAAATTTGGCGGAAAAAACAAAAAACTTTTCTTATATTGCTTTTATGTTTAGTTTGATGGGCTTTTCCCCCGAAACAATAGATGAAAAAATAATAAATCATAGAAAATTGGAAAAAAATTCAAATTTGGAAAAGTGATATGGAAAAAAACTTTAAAGGTATTGTTGTTTCTTCAAAAGATTTAAAAGAAAAGGACAAGCAAATCACGCTATTTAGTGTTGAAAATGGTCTTATAAATTTAAACTTGAAGGGTGTTAAAAACCCAAATGCGAAACTAAAATATGCAAAGGAACTCTTTACTTTTGGCGAATATGAAACTATTGAAAAAAACAATTTTTTTGTTGTTAAAGGTTGTGAAGTGATAGACAATTTTTACAATCTTTCACAAAATGCAGAAAAATATTTGGAAGCGTGCTACATAATTGGAGTGATAAAAGCAATTTCACAATTTTACCAACAAGATATAAAATTGTTTTTTGATTTTGCAAATGCTTTGAAAACACTAAATTATGATAATACACAAAATAACATTGTGTTTTGCAAGTTCTTGGTCAAAATTTTTGAAACAAGCGGTTATAAACTATCGGTGGAAAAGTGTGCTAACTGCGGAGAAAGACTAACAGGAAAAAAGTTTTTGATTTTGAACACAGGCGAAATTGTTTGCAATGTTTGCAAAACTATCAATAGTTTTGAACTTTCAAACCTTTTGCACACAAATTTAAGACTTTTGAGCAACACAGAATATGAAAAATTGCATACCCTAAAACTTAATACTATTGAAGAATGTTTGTCTTTTTTAAAAACAAACTTTAAATACAGATTTGGCAAAGAAATCTAACTCTACTAACGGTAGAGTTGTTTTTTTTATAAATAATTGACATTGCAACCAACATAAACTAAACTAAAAATAGATTTATTAAATATAAGGATTTGGCGGAAACCCGCTTTAATCTTAAAAAATATATATGAAGTTCGCTAGAACCTTGTTTGATAAGTTAAATAATTATAAAAGTAGGTAAAAATCTTATGCAAATCAATAGTTTATTGGCTTTTGCTACTGTTGATACGATTTTTCTCCTTGCTGGTGCTCTGATTTTCGGTGGAATTTTAGGTTTTTTTGTAAACAAATTTATTGACAAAAAAAATTTTAACAAAAACAAATTAACTGCTACCAAAGTTTTGGAAGAAGCATATAGCGAGGCAAAAACTGTAAAAAAAGAAGCAATTTTAGAGGCAAAAGAAGAAATTCAACAACTAAGAAGCGATATAGACAAGGAAGTAAAAGACCGTAGAATTGAAATTCAAAAAGCAGAAGACAGATTAGTTCAAAGAGAAGAGTTTATTGACAAAAAGGAATTAAATTTAGACAAAAAAACAGAACAAATTGAAAATCAAAAACTTGATATAGAAAATTTGAAACTAAAACTAGAAAAAGAAATTGAAGAAGAAAAAGAAGTAAAATTAAAAATAATTGACGAATTGGAAAAAGTTTCTAATTTGAAACAAGAAGATGCAAAACAATTATTGATACAAGAAATAACAGAAGATGCAAGGCGAGATTCAGTTAAATTTGTAAATGAAATTGAAGAAAAAGCAAAGAACGAAGCAGTAAAAAAAGCACAAAATATTGTGTCATTAGCAATTCAAAAATGTGCAACAGATGTTACATCAGAAACCACAGTTTCAGTTGTTTCAATTCCAAACGATGATATGAAAGGCAGAATTATTGGAAGAGAAGGAAGAAACATTCGAGCAATTGAAAGTGCAATGGGTGTTGACTTGATAGTTGACGACACGCCCGAGGCAATCACTGTTTCTTGCTTTGACCCTGTAAGAAGAGAAATTGCGAGATTGTCGCTTGAAAAATTGATTTTAGATGGAAGAATTCATCCAACAAGAATTGAAGAAATTGTAGAAAAAGTGACCAAAGATGTTGACCAAACCATTAAACAAGCGGGCGAAAATGCGATTGAAGAAGCAAGCGTTTTTGGAATACATCCCGAACTTGTAAAAATTCTTGGAAGATTGAAATACAGAACAAGTTATGGGCAAAATTGCTTGAAACACTCGCTAGAAACTTCATTTTTGGCTGGATTGTTGGCGGCAGAAATTGGTGCTGATATCAAAATTGCAAAAAGAGGTGGCTTGCTACACGATATTGGCAAAGCACTTGACCACGAAGTTGAAGGAACACACGTTTCTATAGGTGTTGACTATGCAAAAAGATACAAAGAATCACAAGCAGTTATTCATTGCATTGAAGCGCATCATTTTGCAGTTGAATTTGGTTCGGTTGAAGCAGTTTTGGTTCAAGTTGCAGATGCAATTTCAAGTTCAAGACCTGGTGCAAGGCGAGAAACCTTGGAAAATTATGTTAAAAGACTTGAAAAGTTGGAACAAATTTCAAACTCTTTTAAAGGTGTGGAAAAATCTTTTGCTATTCAAGCAGGCAGGGAAGTTAGAATTTTGGTAAAACCAAATGAAATAAACGATGAAACTGCACACTTTTTGGCAAAAGATATTGCAAAGAAAATTGAAGATGAAATGGAATATCCGGGACAAATAAAGGTTAATGTTATAAGAGAATCAAGATTTTCTGCAACAGCAAAATAAAAAATTTGGTCACAAATTTGACCAAATTTTTTTTTATTTTTTGTTTAAATATTTTATATCTATTAGCCCGCCCAGCAAAATATTTGTCATCAAAATGCTAGGATAAATATAAGTTGTTGCATAATTTAAAATAGTCAAATAATTCATTCCAATAAGCATATTTAGTGAGTATAGCAGAACTAATCCTACAACAAAAATCAATAAATTATAAACAAAATTATTTTTCTTTGAGTCAAATATTGCAAGATTTTTTTTGTTGTTAACAAAATAATATATTGGCAACACGCAGAACAATAGGGGAGTTATAAAATACAAAAACGAATATGAAATTGGCAAATTAAACAAAGAAAATGTTAAAAAAGATAACAAAGTTTCAATGGAAACAACAATCAAAATAAACAAATATTTTTTAAACAACAATTTATTGCTTGCCACATTTTGTTCGGGTTTTTTGTCAAATTTTTGATTATGTATTGAAAGTTTTATGTTCATATTTTTGTAATATTCTTGCAATTCATTGTAAGTTGACGTTTTGTCATTATTAACAAATTTTTTTTCGTTGATATTTTTTGTTTTGTTATACAAAGCATTTATTTTTTCGGTGTAACCACATTCCATATTATTGGGGTTCAATTTTTTGGAAACTTCGGCATTGTCATTGTTTGACAAACTAACAACATTTAACTTTTTTACCTTTGGAATGTTTTCTGGTTCATATTTTTCTTCAATAAAAACTCCATCATCATTAATGGGTTTTTCAACTTCACTATTCTCTAAATTAATATTTTGCGAATAGTTGGCTCGACTATCATTTTCATTTTTTTCTGTAAAATCAATGTCAGTAAGTTTATCATATTCTTCAAAATTTTCAGTTTTATTTGTTTTAAACTCTTGTGCCAAAATGTCAGAAATTTCAACTTTTTGAATATTTTGAGTTTCGGTTGGAATGTTAATAGTTTCTTCTTCAAGTTCTTTTAAAATAAATTTGGCAGGAGATTGAAGTTGCGGTTTTGTTGTTCTCAAATTTTCTGCAAAACTTGTGCTTGTTGCTTGCAAATTTATTTCTTTTTCTAGTTCCAATTGATTTTTAAAAGCATTTTCATTTTTTTGTATGAGTATTTGTTCATCTGATTTTTGAAAACCGCCTATATCGTCATATTTTTTAGGACTGTTTTCGCTATCGTTATTGTTTTCTAAATAATTTGTTATCTTTTCTTGCGAAGAATAAAAAGAGTTTTCCATTTGTTCAAATTGTTTTTTGCCAAAATCAGTAATGCTGTAATAATGTCGTTTTCCGCCAATGTCGCTTTTGGTCCAATAAGAAGAAATCAAATTTTGCTTTTCCATTCTGGAAAGGGAACTGTAAAGACTTGGTTGTTTGATAACAAGTTGACCATCAGTTTTGTTTTTTATTTCATTTATTATTTCATATCCATATTTATCCCCAGAAAATAGGGTAGATAAAATTATGGTAGAAAGTTGTCCTTTGGGTATGTTGTTTTGATTCATAAAATACCTCTCACATAACTGAATATAAAGTAATTTATAATTTTTGTTTGGGAAATCATACTTTATATTTTAAAAAAACAATATAAAAAAAATTATTTTGTTATTAATAAATATATTAAGATTATATCAATTTTATGAATTTTTGTCAACAAAAGACAAGTGCTATGCAAGCAAACATAAAGGCAAAAAATATTTTGATTTGTTTAATAACCACAATTAAACAAAGAGATAATAAGTAAAAATAATTTGGTGGTTGCTTGTTTATGGCGTTTTGAGGACTTACTATTCGCAAAATCAGTCTTTTGCGAATAGTTTACAAATTCTTCTTCTAAAAAATTTCGTTAATTTTTTAAAAATTAATCGCTGTATTCCCCTATCCATTTCAGTTATTCGCTTTACTATTTTAATTTACATACTATATTTTTTTATATCTTTGACAAAATTTAAAATATCCAAAACAGGTGTAGATATCAAATTGTCTTGAAGCATATTTTTTTCGGGGTTACTTATAGACAAAAATTTGCTAACTTTTGAGTTTGCAATAAAATTTATTGCAAACACAAACATTTCATAGTTGGTTTTTTTGTTAAATGTTTCTTCTGGCAAGTTAAAAATCAAACTTTCAACCAAAACTGAATTTGCATTGTGTTCATAAAGATTAAAATACAGCGCGTTAAAAATCCTTAACAAATCAGTAAATTTTTCGCCGTAGGCTTCTTCCATTTCATCAAGATGTTTAAAGCGGTATTTGTAGTCAATATTCAAAAATTTGTTTTTGTTGTATTGATAAAAATTGTAAGACCCATATTTGTTAATAACCGGAAAAATGTTAACGTTGAACGCCAAATCCTCCCCTTTTATTTGAATAATTCCATTTAAAATGCTAACAACAGACAATGGTGTGATGTAATTTGCTATTGCGTTTACCAAATCTTTTTCAAAAGTTGGAATGTTGTAAATGTTTTTGGTTTGTTCTTGATTGGGTTCAAAAGTTTTTATATATTTGTCTTTCTTTTTTTTCTTTTTGCTATTATTCCAACTTATTTTTAGGCGACTTAAAAAAGTTCCAACTTTATTTTTGATAAGTTTAACGGTGTTAAATTCAAGTTGAGGACTGTTAAGCACCAAAAAAACATCAATGTTAGAATTAGGCAAAACTGCACCGGCATAAAATTCGTTTACCGGAAAAATTTCAAAATTTTCACTGATATAAGGGTTTCTTTTTCTTATATCTGACATTGCACTGTTTAAAATGATTGACAAACTTGACAAAGAGTTTTCAATCACTTCATCATCAACTTTTTGTGCAAAACTTTCTATTGTGTTTTTATCAAATACTATCATAATTTTTATTTTTTTGGTTTTAAAACCGTTTGTCCATTCATAAAAGGAACAAGAACAGCAGGAATATTTACACTGCCATCTGCATTTTGGAATTGTTCAACTATTGCGGGTATGATTCTTGCAGTTGCAAGGCCTGACGCGTTCAAAATGTGGCAAAATTTGTTTTTGCCGGTCGCTTTTTCCTTGAAACGAATGTTCCCTCTTCTTGCTTGATAATCTCTTGCATTGCTTGCCGAAGAAACTTCTTTGTAAATATTCATACTTGGTATCCAAACTTCAATGTCATAAGTTCTTGCCATACTGTGAGAGCAGTCGCCCGCTGCAAGTTTGCTTGTTTGAAAATGCAAGCCCAATTGTTTGACCAAACTTTCCGCCTTTCCAACCAATTCTTCAAAAGCGTTGTCTGATGTTTGCGGGGTTGTGTATTGGAACATTTCAACCTTGTTGAATTGAAAACCTCTAATCATTCCCCTTTCTTCTGTTCGATAACTTCCCGCCTCGCACCTGTAACAAGGTGTGTAAGCAAAATATTTTTTTGGCAAATCTGCTTCGCTTAAAACTTCATCTCTGTGAAAATTTACAAGAGCGGTTTCAGCGGTTGGCAAAATAAATTTTTTGGGTTCTGTTCCTTCAAGCCAGAAAACATCTTCCACAAATTTTGGAAACTGCCCTGCAACCAACCCGCTTTCATAGTTCAAAATATGTGGTGGCAAAATAAACTCGTAACCATCTTTTAGATGCTCGCTAACAAAAAAATTTAACAACGCCCATTCAAGCCTTGCACCATCACCGGTATAAATCCAAGTGCCTTTTCCACTGATTTTGCCCGCCCTTGCATAATCAATAAGCCCCAAACTTTCACAAAGATCAATATGATTTTGGGGTTTAAAATCGAACTCTGGTTTTTTGCCGAAAGTTCTAATCGCCTTGTTGTTTTCTTTTCCGCCCGCCAATAAATCTTCGTCCGGAATATTTGGCAATGCACTTAAAAAGTCAAAAATTTTTGAAGATAATACTCTCAATTTTTCATCAAATTCTTCAATTTGTTTGTTGATTTCTTTTACTTCTTTGAATATAATTTCAACATCTTTTCCTTGCTTTTTTAGCATTGGAACTTGTGCAGAAAGTTGATTTCTTTTGCTTTTTAGTATATCATTTTTGTTGGAAATTTCGTTCTTTTCTTCTAATTGCTTTAAAACACTAACAAAGTCGGTTTCCCAACCCTTTTTTTTCAATGCAATTTTTATTTTTTCAGGATTTTCTTTAATTAAATTTATGTCTAACATTTTTTTCCTCTCGCAAATATTATATCAGTTTAAAAAATAAAAATCAACAATATCAAATCATTTGCCAGCAAAAATATAATATGATAAAATAGAAATATGACAAATAATTATTTTGTTGAAAGAGATAAAAAAAATACTGAAAAAGTATCAGAAATTTTGAAAGATTTTCCTAGTTTTTTTGGCGATTATTTTTTGTTTATTGAAAACAACTCTTCTTCCCTTACCCGTTTAAATTATGCAATGGACTTGAAAATTTTTTTTAAATTTATATCAAAAAACAAGTTCGGAATTGACTCACAAAATTTGACTTACAATCATATAGAAAAAATAACAACAACTGATATTCACTCTTTTTTAAGTTATCTTTCTTATTATTCAAACAATGGCAAAAATTATAAAAACAACGAAAAAGGCAAGGCGCGAAAATTGGCAAGCATAAGAGGTTTTTTTAAATTTTTGTATAACCAAGACAAAATAAAATACGATGTTGCAAGCAAGGTTACAACACCAAAAATCCACCAAAAAAACATTACAAGACTTGAAGTTGATGAGGTCGCAAAACTTATTAATCAAGCGGAAACTGCTGATTTTTTGACCAAAAAACAGCAAGGTTATAACAAGTTGACAAAACAAAGAGATGTTGCCATTTTGAGTTTGTTTTTGGCAACGGGAATTAGGGTTAGCGAGTGTGTTGGTCTTAATTTAGAAGACTTTGATTTTAAAAATAACGCTTTCAAAGTTACAAGAAAAGGCGGAAATCAAACAGTTTTATATTTTTCTGATGAAGTAAAAGAGGCACTTGCAGAATGGCTTGAAATCAGAAATTTGGCAAAAATACAGGACAACGAAAATGCTATGTTTTTGTCTTTGCAAAAAAAGCGAATGGTGGTTCGGTCGGTTGAAAATCTTGTAAAAAAATACGCCAAGGCAGTATCCCCTTTAAAAAATATTTCTCCGCACAAACTGCGAAGTACATACGGAACAAACCTTTATCGCGAAACGGGTGATATATATATTGTTGCTGATGTTTTGGGTCATAAAGACGTAAACACAACAAAAAAACATTATGCTGCAATAAGTGAAGACTTGAAAAGAAATGTTGCAAATGTTGTAAAATTGCGAAAATAGTTGACAAATTCAAACATTTGTGCTAATATTTTTTTTGAATAGGGAGAGAAAATGAAAAAATCTGAAACCAATTTAAAAAAATTGTTAGCATTTATAAAAGATTATTTTTTGACAAAAGGCTACGCTCCAAATATTAGAGAAATGGGTCAGTTTTTGAACGTTTCATCAACTAGCACTGTTGTATACTATTTAAAAAAATTGGAAGAACGGGGTTTTATAAAAAGAGATGCAAACAAAAATCGCGCTATTGAATATATGGGCGATGATTCGCAAGAATTGAAAAATCAATACACAATGGTAAAATTGCCACACGTTGGCAAAATTGCTGGAGGCACTCCCCTTTTGGCAGAAGAAAATTTGACAGAAATTTACTCGGTTTCTCAAAATTTGTTTGGAACAAATCAAGACTTGTTTATGTTGACAGTTGTCGGCGATAGTATGTTTGATATTGGAATTGACAACGGTGATACAATTATTGCAAAAATACAAAATACCGCCGAAAATGGCGATATTGTTGTTGCAAAAACGCATAATGGCACAACAGTTAAAAAATTTTATAAAGAAGCAAATTGTTTTAGGTTGCAACCGCAAAACAATTCACATTTGCCTATTTATGTTAACGAAGTAGAAATTTTTGGAAAAGTTATAGCGGTTATAAAACGCTTTTAAAAATTGTTTAACTTTTCATTTTCAATAATTTGATTGATAGATTTTTGCTTGTTTAAGGCATCAAGCCAAACCAAATTTTCCATACTTCTGAGCCAAGTTAATTGTCTTTTGGCATAGTTTCTGCTATGCTGTTTTATTTTATCTATTGCATTTTCGTAACTGATTTTTCCATCAAGAAATTGCAAAAGTTCCCTATATCCTATACTTTTTCCTGCTTGAAGGTCAACAGAAAGTCCTTGTTTTTTTAAATTTTTTATTTCTTCTAGCAAACCGTTTTCAAGCATAATATCTACTCTTTTGTTGATTTTTTCATAAAGCAAATCCCTTGGCATATTTAGTGCATACAATGAATAGGTTATTGGAAATTCGCTTTGATACATATCTTCTTTTTTGTTGGTTTCATTTGCAAAATCATAGTTTTTTATCAAGGCATTGATATACAAATTTGTTCCCCCAACCAAAATAGGAACTTTGTTGTTTTTTATTATTTTGTCAACAAGTTTTTTGCAATCGTTGACAAATTCCCAAACATTGTAAGATTGTTTAAAATTTTTTATGTCAATCAAATGATGTGGGATTTCTTGCATTTCGGTTTTCAAAGTTTTTGCTGTTCCAATGTTAAGTTTTTTGTAAATTTGCATTGAATCGGCGGAAATAATTTCGCCATTTAGTGCTTTGGCACACGCAAGTGCAACTTCGCTTTTTCCAACCGCTGTGGGTCCAAGAATTATCATAACTTTTTTCATCAAACAATCCTTTTAAACCATTTTTCTAACTGGTTTTTGGTTATTTTTATCACAATCGGTCTGCCATGCGGGCAAAGCAAGACCATATCTTTTTCTATATTTTCAATCAACAAGCCAATTTCGTTTGGGGTTAAAATATCTCCTGCCTTAACCGCACTTTTGCAAGATTTTTTTGCCACATAATCTTTCAATATGTCTGTTGTTTTTTGATTGAAAATGCTAATATCTGCTTTTATGTCGTCGACAAATTTTTGCAAATCAATATTGATAAGCAAAAAAGGCACTTTTGTTATTTTGATAATTCTGTTGCCAAAAGGTTCAAGAAAAAAGCCCAAATTTTCAAACAATTTTTTGTTTTGAATAAAAAAATCAAATTCCAAAGCGTTGCAACTAAAAGTATATGGCAACAACAAATCTTGAATTGCAATATTTTTATTGTTTATTTCTTTTATAAAATTATCAAAAATTTTTCTTTCGTGGCAAGCGTGTTGGTCAACAAAATATAGGTTATTTGCTTTTTGCACTAAAATATATGTGTTAAAAACTGTGCCAATAATTTGGGGTTGAGTTTTAAAATCTGCTATTTTTTCTTGTTCAATATACTTCTCTTTTTTTATTGGTTCAGTATTTTCTGATTTTATGCTCGGGCATATTTTTTCCAAATATATTTCTGACAATTTACTTTCATTTGAGTTAAATTTCAACATAGATTCGCTTGGTTTGAAACTTATTCCCTCATCTTCTTTTATTTCTGAAAGATTTGTCAAAATTGGTTTGTGTTCAAAAGTTTTTTCTGCAATTTCTTTTATATGATTTGCATTTACCAAAGCATCATTTATTGCGGTGTTAAAAAAAGTGTAAATTTTGCTTGTGTTTTCAAATTTTACTTCTTGTTTGCTTGGATGCACATTTACATCAACACTGTTTAATGGCAAAATCAAATTTAACACAAAAAATGGAAATTTTCCTTTCATCAAATAGTTTTCAAATGCGTTTTGAATACTGCTGTTAACCAAAAAATTTATCACAATACGGTCATTTATCATCAAGGTTTGATAAGTGCGGTTTGGCTTTGAAATCTCTGGTTTTCCTATGTAACCTTGAAGCAAAAATTCCGAGTTTTGGAAATTGACTTTAATCAAATTGTTTGCTATTTCATTTCCATATATAGTATATATATTGTCTTGCATACCACTACCCATTGTGTTATATATCAACTTTCCATCAATTATATATTTGATTTTTAGATTGGGTTTTGCAAGCAAAAATTTTTCTATTATATTGGTTATTTCGCTTTCTTCTGTTTTGGGTTTTCTTAAAAATTTTTGCCTTGCTGGAGTGTTAAAAAACAAATTGTTGACAACAATTTTTGTGCCTGTATTTGCCACAACCTCTTCAAAATTTTTGACCTCTCCACCTTCAATTTGTATTTTTGTTCCTATTTTTTCTTCTTTGGTTTTTGTTATTAATTCAATTTGAGAAACAGCAGATATGCTTGCAAGTGCTTCTCCCCTAAATCCAAGCGTTGCAATATTTTCTAGGTCTTCAACAGATTTGATTTTGCTTGTGGAATGTGGCAAAAAAGCAAGTTTTACATCGTCTTTTTCAATCCCCACTCCATTATCAGTTATGGCAATTTTTTTTGTGCCACCTTCTTCAATTTCAATCAAAATAGAAGTTGCACCAGCATCTATGCTGTTTTCAATAAGTTCTTTTACAACTGATGCGGGTTTTTCTACAACTTCGCCCGCTGATATTCTGTTTGAAATTGATTTGTCCAAAACTTTTATTTTTGCCATTTTTGCTCCTTTTATTTTACTTTTTTTATAAGGTCTTGCAAAATTTCAAACGCATCAAGTGGCGACAATTTGTTGATGTTTATGTCTTTCAAAATACCGACCACTTCATTGGCTTTCAAAAATTTTTCTTGATTTTCGGGTTTGTTTTGTATCTGTGTGTTTGCAAGTTTTATGTCAAAATCACATTGTTCAATGTTGTGGCTTATTTCTTTTGCTCGTGTTATTATTTCTGTTGGCAATCCTGCAAGAGATGCAACTTCAATTCCAAAACTTCGGTTTGCTCCGCCACGCACAATTTTTCTTAAAAAAACTATTGCATTGTTTATTTCTTTTACATTTATTTTAAAATTTTTTACACCTTCTAAAATGCCTTCAAGTTCAGTAAGTTCGTGATAGTGTGTTGCAAAAAGCACTTTCGCTTTCAAATTTTTTGACAGATATTCAACCACTGCCCAAGCAATGCTAAGCCCATCAAATGTTGATGTTCCCCTTCCAATTTCGTCCAAAATAATCAAACTGTTATCGGTTGCGTTGTGCAAAATGTTTGCCATTTCCACCATTTCGACCATAAACGTGCTTTGCCCAAAAGCAAGGTCATCGCTTGCCCCAACTCTTGTAAAAATCCTATCCGTTATTGCAATTTCAGCAGATTTTGCTGGAACAAACGAACCTATGTGAGCAAGCAAAGT
>JAQVWL010000018.1 GCA_028709705.1 Clostridia bacterium | reverse complement strand
TATGGCTCTTTCAACATTTGCTGTTTTTGTGTTAAACTTTCTTGCTATTGTTGGATACAATTCTTTTGTGATTGAAGATAGTATTGATGGTCTTTCCATTGCAAGTTTAACAGCCTCGCTAATATATGTTGAACCAATAATATTCACAGGTATACCTAAACTAATTGTTATGTCAGATATTATTTCGCTCAAAGATTTGTTTGCCTCCACAATATTGCCCCCTCCTTTTAAAAAAAATAAGTGCAACTTCAACGCCTTGAATATAAAAAAAATATTACATTATTAACAGTAATAACACTTTGTCGAAATTATACAATATTATTGTACAAATTGTCAAATAAAATATTGCATTATTTTTTATTTTTTTTAAAAAAATGTTTTTGGGAAGGTTTTTACAACAAAATTGTAAACAATTATTTTTTTAAAAAGATGTTTTTATATTGATTTTATAATGTTATTATATTAATAATATAACTTATATATATAATATAATAGCAAATTTTTTCGATAAAACAAAAAACGGCGGTTGCCGTTTTTGTTTTGTTTTTATTCTTTATATCGGTCTATTATCTTTTGTCGGAATTTATATTCTCTTAATTTAGAAAATTTATGCTCTTTCAATTGAAAATAACACATTCCAGCAAATGGGACAGACTCTATTATTCCTGTAAGCACAAGTGCATTCATAGCAATATTTCCATTAAGACCAAAGAATGTTCCCGCAATGCCACAAGCCACAAGACTACCTATAGTAACCGGTATCGCCAAGGAGGTGGTCCACGCCCCAAGTTCGCCCGCTTTGAAATGATATTCACAAATTGCATTGTCTAGTTGCTTAGAATTATAATTGCCATATTTAACTTTAAGTTTTGATTGATAATCTTTACCAGCTAATCCAAAATGCTCCAATATTAATTCATTATAAGGTTTCATTTTTTACTCCTTATGGGATATTAACACATTTTTGTTAGAGTGTCAATATCAACTTAAAAGAAAATAACCATAATTACTATTAAACCTTTTTTGTTTCTTTTAGGGTAACTGTTCGGTTGAAAATTAATTTTTCGGCAGTTGTGTCTTTATCCAAACAATAATAGCCGTTTCGAATAAATTGATATCTTTCTTCGGGTTTATAATCAACAGTGCTTTCAACATATGCGCTTTCAAGCACTTGCAGAGAATTTGGATTGAACATAAAGTCGCCATTTGCGTCTTTTTCTGCCACCAAAGTTAAATTTTCCAGCAAGCGAACTTCCACTTTTTTTGCATATTTTTGATTTAGCCAATGAATTGTGCCTTTAACCTTAACACCACAATCTGTGCCAGACTTTGTATCTTTGTCATAGGTTGCATAAACGCAAGTCACATTTCCATTTTCATCTTGGTCAAAATGTGTACATTCAATAATATATGCACCTTTCAATCTTACTTTTGCACCAACAAAAAGTCTATGAAATTTGGGAATTGGTTCTTTCAAAAAGTCTTCCTTTTCAATAAAAAGTTCTTTCCCAAACTTATATGTTCTGCTTGTTGTGGTTTCATTTTGTGGAAAATCTTCCAAAATTATATCTTCTTCTTGATTTTCTGAATAGTTTTCAATAACTAACTTTAATGGATTTAGCACTGCCATAACTCTTTTTGCAACTTTGTTTAAGCCATCTCTAACAAAATGCTCAAAAAAACTCATTTCGCAAACTGTTGTTGTTTTGCTAACGCTTGCTTCCTTTGAAAATTCTAGCAAACTTTCTGGCAAAACACCGCGTCTTTTTAGTCCACGAACTGTGTAAACTCTTGGGTCATCAAAACCGCTAATTTTGCCTTCGTTGACAAATCTTTTGATATGTCTTTTTCCAATAACAACATCTTTTATTTGCAAATTGGAATATTCAACTTGCCTTGGGTGGTTTTCTATTCCGCTATTATCAACAACCCAATTGTATAGCGGTCTGTGGTCTTCAAATTCAAGCCCGCAAATAGAGTGGGTAACACCTTCGAGTGCATCATCAAGCGGGTGTGAAAAATCATAACTAGGGTAAATATTCCAAGTTCTGCCAATTCTTTGATGTGAATTGTATTGAATGCGATAAATAACAGGGTCACGCATATTCATATTGGGACTTGCCATATCAATTTTTGCACGCAAGCATTTTGTTCCTTGTTCAAACTCGCCGTTTTTCATTTTGTCAAAAAGTTCAAGATTTTCTTCAACTGTACGAGTTCGATAAGGGCTATTTGTTCCCGCTTCGGTTAGCGTTCCCCTAGTTCTTGAAAGTTCTTCCGGCGATAAATCACAAACATAAGCCTTGCCTTCTTTTATAAGTTTTAAAGCAATTTCATAATTTTGCTGAAAATAATCTGTTGCGTAATAAACATTTGCAAATTCATAACCTAACCAATGCACATCATCTTTGATTGCATCAACAAATTCTTGTTTTTCTTTGTCGGGGTTGGTATCATCAAACCTTAAATTGCAAACTCCGTTAAATTTTTTGGCAATGCCATAATTTAGCATAATGTTTCTTACATGACCAATATGCAAATATCCGCTTGGTTCAGGCGGTTGTCTTGTTTGAACATAATTTACTTTTCCACTTTCCAAGTCTTTAATCACAATTTCTTCAATAAAATTATCTGCTTTTATTTCCATACTTTTTCCTTTTAAAAATTAAAATATTATAGCATAATCAACTAAAAAAGTATAGCAAAATCAATCTTTATGTGTTATACTAACCCCAAATTAAGGAGAAATTATGATACAAGCAATAAACATATCACTTCAATTTGGCGGAAGAGTGCTTTTTAAAGATGTGAACTTAAAATTTACAAAAGGTAATTGTTATGGCATAATTGGTGCAAATGGTGCAGGAAAATCAACTTTTTTGAAAGTTTTAACAGGTGAAATTGAACCCAACAAGGGCGAAGTTTTTATTTCGCCGAATGAAAGAATGAGCGTTTTGGTGCAAAACCAAAATGAGTATGATGAAAAAACAGTTTTGGAAACTGTTATGCTTGGGCATAAAAAACTTATGCAAATCCAAGAAGAAAAAGATGCTTTATATGCAAAGCCAGATTTTTCTGATGCTGATGGCATAAGAGCGGGAGATTTGGAAACTGAATTTGCAGAACTTGGTGGTTGGGAAGCAGAAGGCGAAGCAAAAATGCTTTTGACAGGCATTGGCATAAAAGAAGAATATTTTTACAAGTTAATGAGTGAAATCGACCCAAAACAAAAAGTCAAAATTTTGCTTGCACAAGCACTTTTTGGAAACCCCGACATTCTTGTTCTTGATGAACCAACAAACAACTTGGACTTTAAAACAGTAAGGTGGCTTGAAAACTTTTTGCTTGGATTTGAAAACACAGTTATTATTGTTTCGCATAACCGACATTTTTTGAACAAAGTTTGCACAAACATTTGCGATGTAGATTATGGGCAAATAAATATGTATTTGGGCAATTATGATTTTTGGTATGAAACAACCCAACTTATTGCAAGACAACAAAAAGACCAAAACAAAAAAGCCGAACAAAGAGCAAAAGAACTGAAAGATTTTATTGCTCGTTTTTCTGCCAACGCAAGCAAGTCAAAGCAAGCGACATCAAGAAAAAAAGAACTTGAAAGACTTACCATTGAAGACTTTAAACCTTCAAACCGCAAATATCCTTATATGGATTTTAGATTTGAAAGAGAACCCGGAAAAGAAATTTTGATTGTAAAGAATTTAACCAAAAAAGGATATTTCAACAATATATCATTTTCAATAAATCCAAACGATAAAGTTGCTTTTTTGTCTGACAATGCACTTGCAACAACAATGTTTTTTGATATTTTGTCAGGCAAAGCAGAAGCGGATAGCGGAATTGTGCATTGGGGAAAAACAATAAATTGGAGTTATTTGCCACAAGACAACCGTTCATTTTTTGACCATAGCGAAAATAGCATTATTGATTGGTTAAGGCAATATTCCAAAGACCAAACCGAAATGTATATTCGAAGTTGGCTTGGGCGTATGCTTTTCAGCGGAGAAGAGGCAACAAAACCTGTTAATGTGCTTTCAGGTGGCGAAAAAGTGCGTTGTATGTTTGCAAAACTTATGCTGGAAGCACCAAACTTTTTGCTACTTGATGAACCAACAAACCACTTGGACCTTGAAAGCATAACCGCCCTTAACAAAGGTATGATTGGCTATAAAGGTGCAATAATTTTTGCCAGCCACGACCAAGAAATTGTGGAAACTGTTGCAAACCGCATTTTTGACCTTGAAAATGAATTTTCGTTTAAAGACTTGCAAACCGTTAAGTTTGAGGATTAGTTTAAATGTATTAAAAAACAACAAAAAACCGCAAAAATTAAACGATTTTTTAACAGCATAAAAAAAGAACTTTAAAATTTTATAAAGTTCTTTTTTACATTAATATTAAAATCATTTTAAAAATCTAAAGACCTATATTCTTTCACATGAATTTTTGGCGGTGATATAGTTTCTTCTAACTTTTCTTCATTTTGTGAAACTTCTAATTCTTTTTCTTTTTTCAAATAAGCATATTTACCCAAACCTTTCTGTGCAATACTTTTTAATGTTTCCAAATCTGTAGCCCCATTTATAATAAAATCAGCATCAAATTCACCATTATTTAATTCTTTTGCAATTGTTTTGGCTTTTTGCATAAATTGATCCATAATTACATCATAAGTACGATTATTTCCTAATATATTGAAATAATAGGAATTAGAAGCATTTTTGAATTGATTAAAACCGCCTACAAGCGCCCAACCATTTTTCACTTTATAATTCTCAAATTCTTCAATACCATATTGGTTGTTTTCTATAAATTTATCCGCAGAGTCTTTGAATGATTTTATTTCTTTTTCAGTAAGTTTTTCTGCCAACTTATGTTCGTAGCCAACGGACATAAAAACTCCTATATCTCCAAATAAATTAGAGTTAACATTTTCAAGTAAATCTGTGCAACTACACTTTTGTTCAATACAATAATTTGGAACAAAAAAATCTTTTGTTGTCTTTTCCTTTGGCATAAAACCACTATTGCAGTATATATCTTCAACCTTCACTTCATGTACTTCATCAGTCAAAATTTCTTTAAAAGCAGTTCGATCCTTATTCCAAAAAATCAAAACATACTCCCCTTCTTTATTCACAACTAAGTCTAAGTTTCTAATTGGAATTTCAAAATTATCCATAAAATTTCTCCTTTATACCTACATTATAAACAAATATTATATGTTTTGTCAAGTTTTTTTATTTTTGCTTGCCTTTTATATTTTATTTATAAAAATTAAAACTCTTTTATTTTAAAAATATTTCAAAAAATTTTTAAAAAAATGGCATAAAATTGTTGACAATGTAAATAATATGAGTATAATTAGCAATGTCAACAAAAGAGTGCTAGCAATCATATATAATATTGCAGTAAGGTTTTGAAACAAAAAGGGGGCGAAATGGCAGATAAATTACAAGACAGAAAACACAGCATTTTGTTTGGGGCGGTTGAAGATTATATCAAAGATGCAAGCCCTATCACAAGTGGTGGCGTTAAAGAAAATCATTTGCAAGATATTAGCACCGCAACGCTTCGAAGCGAACTTAACGCACTTGAAGCAATGGGTTATCTAAAGCAACTTCACACTTCGGGCGGAAGAGTTCCCACAACACTTGGTTATCGTTATTATGTTAATCAACTGCTAAAAGAACTTTCGCTTGATGAAAACGCTTTGAACGAAGTAAAAATTTTGCTTGATGAAAAAACAAAATCGCTAACCGAAATTGTTTCTGAACTTGCAAAACTTATTTCAAAAGCAGTCAACTACCCTACCGTTATTTATATGAACGGATACGACAAACTTATTATTCAAAACATAAAAGTTTTTCCACTTGTTGACAAGCAAGCATTGACGCTAATTCAAACTTCTAGCGGATACATTACAAACACAATCAATTCAAGTGCAAATGCAAAGTCTTGTGATGATGCTTCAAAGTATTTGACAAAAAATTTTGCGGGCAAAACAATCAAGGAAATGCTTGATAACATTGATGAAATGGAAAAAGAAATGCTTTTGGAAATTGAATCTTTTAAAATGATTGTTGACAATTTGATTGATGGAATGAAAACAATTTTTGAAACAAAGAAGTTTGATATACAACGCGATGGTTCTGCAAATTTGCTTAATGAAGGATACGAAACCGCCGAACAAACAAAAAAAGTTTTGAAACTGCTTGACAATGAAAAAGAATTGGAAAAAGCACTTACCCTTGACGAAAAACAAGATGATTTAACAGTTACACTTGTTGGAGAAGACCAAACATCAGGTTATGCCGTTGTAAAAGCACCTTTGTGCGTTAACGGGAAAGCGGTCGCTTCAATAGGCGTTTTAGGACCACAAAGAATGAACTATGCAAACATTGCATCGGCACTAAAAGTGGTTATGGAAATGTTAAATAACAACGCAAAAAAGGAGTTTAAATGAAAAAAGAAAAAGAAGAAAAAGATTTGAACGAACAAGAAAAAAAGTCTTGTTGCGAAAATGAAAGTCATTGCGACTGCGAAGAATGTGTTTGCGAAAAAACTGAAACAGAAAACTTGGAAAAAAAAGTTGAAGAGTATTTGCTTGTTGCACAACGACTTCAAGCAGACTTTGACAACTATCGCAAGCGTTCGCAAGAACAGATTTTGCAAGCAAGAACAGATGGAATGATTAATGCACTTAACACAATTATTCCTTCACTTGATAGTTTTGCAAGTGCAAAAAAACAAGTGAGTGATGAAAAAGTGCTTGCAGGACTGATACTTATTGAAAAAGACATATTATCCGCCCTAGATATTTTAGGGGTAAAAAAAATAGAGTGCATAGGTCAGCGTTTTGACCCTAACTTACACAATGCACTCGCAACAAAAAATGATAATTCGCTTGATAACGACATAATTGTTGAAGAATATCAAGCTGGTTATAAATTAAACGAAAAAATAATTCGTTATTCTCAAGTTATTGTAAATAAGAAGGAGGTATAAAAACTATGGGAAAAATTATTGGAATTGATTTAGGAACAACAAATTCTTGTGTTGCGGTTATGGAAGGCGGAAAAGCCACTGTGATTGCAAATGCAGAAGGCGAAAGAACAACACCATCTGTTGTTGCTTTTACCAAAACAGGAGAAAGATTGGTGGGCACTATTGCAAAACGACAAGCAATTACCAACCACGAAAACACCGTTTCTTCTATCAAAAGAGAAATGGGAACAAACTACAAAGTAAAATTGAACGGAAAGGAATATTCACCGCAAGAAATATCTTCAATGATACTTGCAAAACTTAAAGCAGACGCAGAAAGTTATTTGGGAACAACAGTAAACCAAGCAGTTATTACCGTTCCCGCTTATTTTAACGACAGTCAAAGACAGGCAACAAAAGATGCAGGCAAAATTGCTGGGCTTGAAGTTCTCCGAATTATCAACGAACCAACTGCTGCTGCACTTGCTTATGGGCTTGACAAAGGCGAAAACAAAAACCAAAAAATCTTGGTTTATGATTTGGGTGGCGGAACATTTGATGTTTCTATACTTGAAATTGGCGATGGCGTGTTTGAAGTGCTTTCAACAAACGGAAACACTAGACTAGGCGGAGATGACTTTGATAACATTATTATAAACTTATTGATTGATGAGTTTAAAAAATCTGATGGAATTGACCTTTCAAAAGACAAACTTGCAATGCAAAGACTAAAAGAAGAAGCAGAAAAAGCAAAAATTGGACTTTCTGCAACTCCAAAAGTTAACATAAATATTCCATTTATTACCGCAGATGCAAATGGACCAAAACACTTAAATTTTGAACTTTCAAGAGCAAAATTTGATAGCATTACAAGTCATTTTGTTAAAGAAACTATTACTTGTTGCGAAAAAGCATTGAAAGATGCAAAAGTAACTTTGAACGACATTAACAAAGTTGTGCTAGTTGGTGGGTCTACCCGTATTCCAGCAGTTGTTGATGCAGTGCAAAAATTTACAGGAAAAGAACCTTTTAAAGGTATAAACCCAGACGAATGTGTTGCACTTGGAGCAGCAATTCAAGCAGGTGTTTTGGGTGGCGAAGTTAAAGATGTTTTACTTCTTGATGTTACACCACTTTCACTTGGAATTGAAACTTTGGGCGGAGTGTTTACAAAACTTATTGAAAGAAACACAACAATACCTACCAAAAAATCACAAGTGTTTTCAACCGCGGTTGATAACCAACCAGGAGTTGACATTCACGTTTTGCAAGGCGAAAGAGAATTTGCCGCACAAAACAAATCACTTGGTAAATTCGGGCTTGTTGACATTCCACCAGCACCAAGAGGCGTGCCACAAATTGAAGTTACTTTTGATATTGATGCAAACGGAATTGTCAATGTTTCTGCAAAAGATTTGGGAACAAACAAACAACAAAGCATTACAATTACTTCTTCTTCAAACCTTAAAGAAGATGACATTCAAAAAGCAATAAAAGAAGCAGAAGCACACGCAGAAGAAGACAAAAAACAAAGAGAACTTATTGAAATAAAAAATCAAGCAGACCAACTTGTTTATTCGACAGAAAAAATGGTTAAAGAAAGCGGAGATAAACTTACCGAAGAAGACAAAAAAGTGCTTGCAGATGAAGGCGAAAAATTGAAAAAAATCATTGCAGAACAAAATGTTGATGCTGATACAATCAGAAAAGCAATTGACGAATTTTCTTCAAAATCAAATGCTATTGTGACAAAACTTTATCAGCAAGCAAGCGCTGATGCACAAGCAAAAACTCAACCAAAAAAAGATGGAGAAGACCCAGAAGTTGTTGTTGACTAACGCGGTCAGCGGGAGTTCGCCCGAAAGGGCGAACTTGTTGCTTTGCGTTAGCAAAGCAACCCGCAAGTTGCCTTTGGCAACTTGCCCCGCTGACTCCCCTATTTAGCCAAACAACAAAAAACAATAAAAGGAACTATAATGGCAAAAAAAGATTATTACGAAATTTTGGGTATAGAAAAAAATGCAAGTGCTGATGAAATAAAATCCGCATACCGCAAACTTGCAAAAAAATATCACCCCGACATCAACAAAGCACCAGAGGCACAAACAAAGTTTAAAGAAATAAATGAAGCGTATGAAGTGCTTGGCGATGAAACAAAAAAATCAAATTATGACCAATTTGGTTCAGCCGAAGGTCAACCAAATTTTGAAGATATTTTTGGTGGTGCTGGTGGCGGTTTTTCAGGCGGGTTTGGCGATATCTTTTCTGATATATTTGGTGCTTTTGGTGGCAACAAAACAAGGCAATCAAGGGTTATGGAAAAAGGTGAAGATATCAATTTGCAAATGACAATAAGTTTTGAAGAAGCAATTTTTGGCACAACAAAAGACATTCAAGTTAGCAAATATGAAACTTGCGAACATTGCCAAGGCACAGGTGCAAGAAACGGAACAGAGTTCAAAACTTGTCCAGAATGTCAAGGCACAGGTCGAGTTAGGTACACGCAAAACACTTTTTTTGGCACAACAATTCGGGAAGGTGTTTGCAAATCTTGCAATGGAACAGGCAAAATTGTGAAAGACAAGTGCAACGATTGCGGTGGCAAAGGTTATAACAAAATCAAAAAAATTATATCAGTTAAAATCCCCGCAGGAATTGACAACGACCAAGTGTTAAGAATGCAAGGTCAAGGCAACGCTCCAACAAGACAAGGAATACCGGGCGATTTGAACATAAAAATCAATATTTTGCCACACAAAATATTGGTAAGAAAAGGCATAGATATTTTTCTTGATTTGTGGCTTCCTTACACAACTTTGATAT
>JAQVWL010000008.1 GCA_028709705.1 Clostridia bacterium | reverse complement strand
AATTTAGTTGTTTTTTTTGTTTATGTTTACTTTTACACAACATCAACTTTGATAAGTTCGCCATCGTTTGAATCTTGATAAGTTATCCAATACCCCTCGCCTTGAGGGTCATCAAGGTCAAGCGGAAGCCACTGTGCTTTTTCGTTAAAATCGCTTGGCGGAAGTTCCGACCAAGTTGCAGGAATTCCATAACAAACATATTGCACAACATCATTTTGATAAATCAAACCAACAACATAATATTTTTGGTTGTTTTCATAATCAATTTTCACCCATTTGGAATTTGGTATAATTTCCGCCAAAACTTCTTCGACCGGATATTTGTCAAAAAGCATATCAATTTGCGAACCAATTTCATCAATAAAATTTATGCTACTGTTTGCAGAAGGGACTCTCAAACGCCCTTTTGTTATGTCTTTTTTCAAGTCATTGGGAATTTCGCCTTTGTCAGTTTCGGTTGTTTTTAATGATTTTCTTTGTTCCCTTACTATCTGTTGTTCGGGCATTTTTTGACTATAAAAAACTTGCTTATACGAACAATTTTTGCAGTTGTTATCGCAATCTTCGCCTATGTATTTGTCAATTTCCGTTTCAATCTCTTCTTGGTCATCGAACTCAACAAAATTATCTCGCAAAATTCTTGTTGTGTCGGTTTCAGTGCGTTGGTCAAGCACTTTCAAACTTTTTATCAATCTTTCTTCCATAGAATCGCTGTTGCCAGATATCGAACCCAAAAGTAGCGGTTCTGCTGAACCGTTTTTGGAACTTATCAAAGCACAAGTGCAAGTGTTGGGGATTGAAGATAAAATTGTGCCAAAAGAGTATGTCATATAGCCCACTCGGGTCAAGCCCGCTTTTTGAACTTTGCCATCAACAAGCAACCCCAAAGACAAAACACCCATCGGTTCTTCAACAAAATTATAAAGTTTTACTTCGCCCTTTATATTGCTTGTTTTTCCATCTATGTTTAAAACTGCTTTTTTCAAAGAATTGTCTATTGAACTTAAAACTACTGATTTTTTGTAAACCATATTTCCTCCGTATACTTTATTAGTATATATGAAAAAACAAGTTATATGGTTTAATTATTTTTTTTATTTTGCTCTAAATTTGCAAATAATTGTCGAAAATTATCAACTGATAAACTTTCTGCTCTTATTTGCAAAGACAAATTTTGGCAAGCAAAAGCATTTTCTATTGTTTCTTTTTTATAACCTAATTTAAGCAAATTGTTTAAAAGAGTTTTTCTTTTCATTGCAAAGCAACCGCTAACAAAGTTTAAAAAGTTTTTGTCAAAAAACACATTTGGTTTTCTTGTAAGTTTTATAATTGCAGAGTCAACATTTGGTCTTGGAAAAAACATTTGTCGCTTGACAATTCTTGTGATTTTTGTGTCACAATAATGCGAAAGCATAACCGAAAGTATGCCAAAATTCTTTGTGTTTGGGGTTGCAACAATTTTTTCTGCCACTTCTTTTTGCACCATAATTGTTATAACTTTTGCCCTGTTTGTTTGCTCCAAAAATTTGAAAATAAGCGGAGTTGTTATGTAATATGGCAAGTTTGCAATGATAAAATAATCACCTGAAAAATTGCTTTCTATATCTTCAATCGCAAGTTTTAAGGCATCGCCAATAATGATTTTTACCTTGTTATTATTTTCAAACTTTTCTGCCAAAACTTCGGTCAGTTTTTTGTCAATTTCATAACTAACAACTTTTTTTGCGGTTTCGCCAATCGCTTGTGTCAAAGTCCCCGCCCCTGTTCCAATTTCAAGCACTTCGCTTTCAAAAGAAATGCCACTGTCTTTTACAATGGCACCAAGCAAATTTTTGTCTGAAATAAAATTTTGACCAAAATTTTTATTAAATTTAAAATTTTCTGCAACTTTCATTATTCTGTTTCTTCCACTTCAACAGTGTTTTTTATTTTTGGTTGTTTAATTTTTGGTTTGAATGCCAAAGCCCACAAACTTGGACTGATATATGTTGCCGAAACAACGCCCGACAAAACACCAAAAGCAAAAGCAATCAATGCACTGCTTGCCATTGTTCCGCAAACAAAATACAAAATCAAAACTGCAACAACTATTGACAAACCGAACACAAAAATATTTTTGCTTTGTTTCGCAAATGCAAGTTTGACAAGTTCGTTGTTAGATTTTTTTGCGTTGTTTGCATCATTTGCTTGTCTGTTTAAAGAGTTTAGCATAACAAAACCGAGTATTGTTGAAGTCAAAGCGGTTGCAAAAATTGCAACGCCAATCATTCCGCCAATTTCTATTCTTGCAATCAAAACTATTGAAAGCATAATCGCTATGTCTAAAATTGTTTGTGCAATAAGCACAACAGCGGTTGTTAAATTAAACCTTGCAAAAAGGTAAATTCCGCAAGCAACAACCGCAACAAGCACCGCCAAAAATGCGTTTACAAAAACTGCTGTTCCATAAGCACCGGCAAGATTTGGTGTCATTGTTATATAACTTGCTTCAATGCTATCGTTCGAATTGTAGCCAAAAGCGGTAAAAAGTTCTTCCAACACCGCTGTGTTTGTGGCATCAACATTGTTTGTTATTTGATATTTTACAGTGATAAATGTATCTTCAACACTGCTATCTTCAACAACATTAAAACTCATTGAATAAACTTTCAAATCGTGCCGGTTTAAAACATTGTAAATTTTGTTTTTTGCGTTTTGAGTTTCATAAGTAGTTGTGTTTACTTGAAAAACAGTTCCGCCTGTAAAATCAAAACTTTTGTTAAAGCCAAAGCCAAGCAAAAAAGCAAGGCCTATTGCCAAAATTATTGCTGACACAACACCATTTTTTAAATACTTAATCAAGTTCATTTATGTGTGCCTCCCTTTTCAAGTTTAGTCTTTCAACTTTTGTGCTGTTAATTGCCAAATACCATTTTGCAAAAAGTTTTGTAAATATCAAAGTCAAAAGCAAATTAAGCCCTGAAACAACCGCCAAAAGCATTGCAAAACTCATTGCAAACGCACCGCCAATCAAGCCAACAAAAATTGATGCAATAATTGTTAGAACGCTGATGTCAACAATTGGCATAACAGATTTTTTGAACCCTGCTTTGACAGCAAGTGGCAATTTTTTGCCTTCTGCGTAACCGTTTTTGATATTGTTGAAAATAACAAAGTTGGAAATAAAGAACAATAACAAGCCCACAATTCCACCAATTATGCCCGCGTATGACAATGTGTAAATTGGAATTGCTTGCAAGAAAAACATCAAAATTGTGACAAGGAATGTGAGTGAAAGAAGCACCAAATATCCAAAATCGCCAAACTTAGAAAACATAACCGCCAAAAACAAACCAACAATAACTGCAAGTGCAATAAGTGTTAAAGTAAGCATATTTTGGTTCAAAATTGGTGCAATTTCAGTGATTTGATTGTTTGTCATTTCAAATTCAAGGTTTTGACTTGCCATTACATATTTAAGCGCATAAGCATTTATGCTGTCTTGCGTTGCATTTTGCATTGAAAAACCAAAAGTGTTTGAGTTTACCGTTTCACTAAAAGAAATGTCAATTTTGTCTTCGCCAATATAAACACTGATAGTTCCACTTCCGCTTGCCGTAAGTGTTTTTATTTTAGTTTTGCCTGAATCGTTAAACATAATGTTGATGCCCCAAGAATAACCAGAAGAACTTGTTTGTGCAAAAACAATTACAATGTCATCAATGTCTTGAAAAGTGATTTCAGTGCCTGAAATATCACTGTTTTTCAAACTTATGTCGCCCATTGTTCCAATTGTTGTCAAAATATTTTTCGCACTTTTAAGGTTTGGAATTTCTACATAAATTTTGTCAAGCCCAGAAACTGAAACTGTGCTACTTCCATAACCATAAAGTGCCAATTTGTTGTTCAAAACTTTGACAGCATTGTTCAAAGTGCCAACTTTGTCTGCTTCGCCTTCATCAAAAACAATTTGATATTGTGCAGAAAATCCGCCATTTATATCAATATCTTTGACAATAGCATTGGCAAAACCAACAAATCTATAATTTGTTGTTGGAATTGCAATGTTTATCACACAAAGGAATATTAACAAAATTGCAAGAATAGAAAAACTTATTAAATTTCTTTTTGCCAATCTTTTTGTCATACCTAAAATAATCTCCAATATTTATATTTATTAATCTTTTTATTATATACAAATTGCGGTTAAGTGTCAAACATTTTTTAAAATAAAGGTCCTAATTATTCTTTTTGTTATAAAATAAAAAATGCTTGAATATCAATATAATAATTTAGGGGGAAAAATGGAGGATATAAAAGCAAAAAGCAATTTGGGACTTATTGTAATCAAAGGTGCTTTGTTTGGGTTGTGTGCTTCGCTTATTTTTATTTTGATTTTTGCCTTTTTTTTGAGATTTGTTGCGGTCAGTGATGGTGCAATTCTTGCGGTTGTGCAAGTAATAAAAGGACTTTCAATTTTGTTTGGCGTGTTTGTGGGAATGAAAAAAACAAAGGAACTTGGGTTTATAACAGGAATGATGATTGGGCTTTTATTCACTGTTTTTTCGTTCCTAGTTTTTTCCGTTTTAGACAATTTCACTTTTGAGATTTCCAAAACCTTACTAAACGATATAATTTTTGGCACAATTATTGGGGGCATTTGCGGAATAATTGCAGTCAATTTTAAAAAAGAGAGTTGATTTGAGAAGTGCCTTTGGCACTTCGTGATGAGAGCACTTTGTGCTCGTGATGAGCGGGCGTTCCGCCCGCATGATGAGTGTGCTTCGCACACATGATGAGCCCGCTTACGCGGGCATTAATGCGTGGGACTGACCCGTGTAAATTTTTAATAATATGATTTATTTGTGTAGCGAAGGTCAAACGGGGACGCTAGCAACTGACATAGGTTGTTGTAAGTTTGTTTATTTTTTATTTTTGTTTGTTTACTGTGAATGAAAATTGTAGGTTTTTCTTAGGTCAGTTACTAGCGTCCCCGTTGACCCTTGCTAATTTTGCTAACAAAAAAAACAATACCAAGTTAGGTATTGATTTTTTTAGTTATAAAAACAAATTTTACAACTTTATTTCTTTTTTGGGGTTGATTTTTTTGTTGCTGGTTTTTTTGCTGTTGTGGTCTTTTTTGTTGTTGATTTTTTGGTTGATATAGACTTCTTTGTTGCTGTTTTTGTGGTTGGTTTTTTGTCTAGGGTTGCAACTCGTGTGTCTTCTGCAATTTCAAGTTTTGGTTCTTCGGTTTTTGCTGAACTTGCAACTTCGGTGGTTTCAGTTTTGACAACATTGCCTTCCATATCAAAAACTTTTGGGTTGTTGTTTACAATCATATAAATTGCGTTTTCGCTAACTGTAACGCAATTTTTGTGTGTTTCGCCTGTTTCAATAACAACAAACTTGCCAACTTCTTTTTCTTTGATTTCCAAAATTTTGCCAAAAATACCAGAATATGTAAGCACATATTCGCCTTTTTTCAAACTTGATATAAGTTGTTTTTGTTTTTCTTGTTCTTTTTTGTTTCTATTAAAAGTCAAAATTGGCCAAGCAATGATAAGCACAACCAATAACCCCAATAAAATAATATTTCCTATTGTCATTTATTTCTCCTTTAAATAAGTTTTGTTCCAAATATAACCAATAATATTAGAACACAAATTGGAAGTAATATTTGCGAGATTGTAGCAAACATTATTATCATAATTACCTCACTCTTTTTATTTTAACACATATTGCCAATTTAATCAAATAAATTGATGTCTTTTTTTAAATTTTTTTTAAATATTTTAAAACTTTTTGGGCGTTATTGCACCAAATTTTAATTGTTTTCAAAAATTTCTAGTTCAGATTTTTTTGATTTGTCAAGCGGAATATTCAAATGTTCATAAGCACCTTGCAAAGCAATTCTACCCCTGTTTGTGCGGGCAATAAACCCAATTTGAAGCAGATAAGGTTCATAAACATCTTCAACTGTCATTGCATCTTCGCCACTTAAAGCAGACAAAGTTTCCAAGCCCACAGGTCCGCCGTCAAATTTTTTTATAATATTTTCTAGCAAACGCCTGTCAATGTTGTCAAGCCCACGCTTGTCAATTTCTAGCATTTCAAGTGCTTTGTTTGTGATTGATAGGTCAATTTCGCCTTTGCCAAAAACATCAGCAAAATCTCTTACTCTTTTCAAAATTCGGTTTGCAATGCGGGGCGTTCCCCTGCTTCGTTTTGCAATTTCCAAACTTGCAGAATTTTCTATTTTTATATTCAAAATTTTGGCAGAACGCTTAACAATTTCTTGCAATTCATTTTCTTTGTAAAGTTCCAATCTGCAAATAACGCCAAACCTATCTCGAAGCGGACCTGTTAACATACCCGCCCTTGTGGTTGCACCAATAAGCGTGAATGGTTGAATTTTAAGACGCATACTTTTTGCAGAAGGTCCTTTGCCAACCACAAAGTCAAGTGCAAAATCTTCCATTGCTGGATACAAAATTTCTTCAACCGTTTTGTTAAGGCGGTGAATTTCATCAATAAAAAGCACATCATTTTGATTTAGGTTTGTAAGTATTGCCGCCAAATCTGCTGCGTGCTCAATAACAGGTCCCGAAGTGATTTTGATTTGCGAACCAAGTTCGTTTGCAATAATGTGCGAAAGAGTTGTTTTGCCAAGCCCGGGCGGACCATAAAGCAAAACGTGGTCCAAAGATTCTTTTCGTTTTTTTGATGCTTGAATATAAACATTTAGATTGTTTTTTATTTTTTCTTGACCTATATATTCCGCCATTGTTGTTGGTCTTAAAGATGTTTCAATTTCAACATCGGTTAAGGTTTTTGAAGTTGATACAAATCTATTATTTTCCATTTTTACCTTCCCATATTTTTTAACACTTGGGCAACAATTTGCTCGGCGGTGTCTTTGCCTGCACTGTTTGCTCTTGCAAGTTGCATAGACTCATTTTTGGTTAAACCAAGCGAAAGCAAAACTTGATATGCTTCATCAATCGCCTCTGAATTTGTGCAAACAAAATCAATCTCGTTTCCAAAAACTTTGGCAGGGCTGACCTTGTCTTTTAGTTCCAAAACAATGCGTTCGGCAGTTTTTTTGCCAAGACCTTTAATGCGAGAAAGCGAAGCGGTGTCTTCACTTGCAATGGCGACAATAATTTCAGAAATTTTTAGACCCGACAAAATAGCAATGGCAACTTTGGAACCAATTCCGCTAATTGAAGTTAGTAAATTGAAAAGGTTTTTTTCTTCCAAACTTGAAAAACCGTAAAGAGTTATGGCGTCTTCCCGCACTTGCATATATGTAAATATTTTGCAAGTTTCGCCCTCTGTGCCAATGCTAACAAGTGTGTTGTTTGAAACAAAAATTTCATAACCAATGCCGTTGTTTTCGACAATAATTTTTCCATCAAACTTTTCTGCAATCTCGCCTTTTATAAAACTTATCATAATGTTCCTTTTAAATTAAATTGCTGTTCAAAGCAGAGTTGATTTGACTGTGGCAAATCGCAACTGCGAGAGCATCTGCAACGTCATCGGGTTTGGGAACTTCGGCAAGCCCCAAAATATTTTTTACCATAAACTGCACTTGGTGTTTTTCTGCCCTTCCAATACCCGTTAATGCTTGTTTTATTTGAAGTGGCGTGTATTCAAACACCTTTTGGCAACGGGAATAGCATGTTGAAATTATCACGCCCCTTGCCTCTGCAACAGGGATAACGGTTGTAAGATTTTTGAAAAAAAACAGTTCTTCAATCGCTATTTCTTCGGGTTTGTATTCTTGCAAAATTTGTTCAAAACTATCGGCAATAATTTTCAATCTTTCAGGAAGTCGCATTTCTTTTGGCGTTGTTATTGCACCATAATCAACCACTTTTGTGCCGAAATTATCAATATCTATTATTCCAAAACCAACAATTCCATAACCGGGGTCAATACCCAAAACTCTCATAACTTCCTTTAAATTTTAACAGTATAATTTTAACGAAATTAAGATAAGTTGTCAAGTGAAAATGCTATAAAAAAGCAAGGGTCAACGGGGACGTTAGCAATTGACAGGAGCCGTAGGCGAACGGTCAAGCGTGCTACGTCCCCGTTGTTGACCTACGCTACCGCTCCCGTGTCAGTTACTAGCGTCCCCGTTGACCTTCGCTAAAAAAACAAATTGACCTAAAACTGTTTATTACAAAAATGAGGGCGGAAGTGATTTGCCCCGCAGAATTTGGGGCAATCGCTCCGCCCGTGGTGCAAAAATACCAACTACAAAATTTTAATATTACGCAAAAAAAATACGCGGTCGGTCCCACGCATTAATGCGGGCGGGAACCGCCTGCTCATCATGTGTGCCATCGGCACACTCATCATAAGTGCTAACGGCACTTGCATCACGCACGCGAAGCGTGCTCATCATGCGGGCACTTCGTGCTCGCTCAAATTTCACACATTGCTCACATTGTGATAAATTTCTTGCACATCGTCAAGGTCTTCAAGATTATCAATCATTTTTTGGAATAATTCTTGCTTTTTTTCGTCCAATTCAACATACAAATCAGGCACAAGGTCAATTTGTTTTGAAGCAAGCAAAAGTTCGCTTGTTTCAAGGCTATTGACAACTTCGTTGAACTTTTCGGGGGTTGTATAAATTGCAAAAGACTCTTCATCTTCTTCAATATCTTCTGCACCCGCTTCAAGTGCCAACATAAAAATTGTGTCGCTGTCGGTTTGGGCGGTTTTTTCTATCATTATTGTACCTTTTCTTTTAAAAAGATAAGAAACGCAACCGTTTGCACCCAAGCTTCCGCCAAACTTGTCAAACAAATGTCTAACATCGCCCGCTGTTCTGTTTTTGTTGTCGGTTAAACATTCCACAATAACCGCTGAACCGCCATTGCCATAGCCCTCATAAGTTATGCTTTCATAATTAACCGAATTTATTTCTCCGCTTGCTTTTTTGATTGCTTTTGTAATATTATCGTTTGGCATATTGTTTTCTTTTGCTTTTTGAACTGCAAGTCGCAAGCGGTTATTTGTTGCCATATCTGCCCCGCCCTCTTTAACTGAAACTGCAATTTCTCTGCCAATTTTTGTAAATATTTTGCCTCTTTGGGCATCAGATTTGCCCTTTCGTGCTTGAATATTGTGCCATTTGCTATGTCCACTCATTTTTTTTCCTTCCTTTTTTGTTATTTTGATTTTTTTAAATTTGTAGACTGTTTCCACCCTACTTCAAAAATAGCAACACTGCCCGCAATCGCCACATTCAAACTTTCCAACCCGTTTTGCATTGGTATTGAAATTGCTTTTTGACAAATGTTTTTAAGTTCTTCGCTAACGCCGTTCCCTTCATTGCCAAGCACAATCCCGCAAGGGTTTTCAAAATTGGTTTCAAACACATTTTCGCCTTGCATATCGGCAAAATATATTGCAGTTTTCAAGGTTTTTGAAAAAGTTAAAAACTCTTGTTTTGTTGTTTCATAAACATTAAGTTTGAAAATTGCACCCATCGAACTTCTTATGGTTTTGGAACTTGTAACAGAAGCACAATCAAGCAAAAAAACATCTAAAAAATTTGCACCAAGTGCGGACCTTAAAATTGTGCCAACATTGCCCGCATCTTGAATGTTATCCAGCACCAAAAAGTTGCCCCTAGGACTTTTTAAAGACTTGGGAGCAAGTTCAAAAACTGCAACAATGCCTTGCGGAGTTTTTACATCTGAAAGTTGGTTGACAATCAAATTTGTTGTTAAGGTTATGTCAAAATTTTTGTAAGTTTCTATCAAATTTTTGTTGGTTTCATCAACAAAAATGTCTATTGGTTTTAGACCGCTGTTTATTGCCTCACCCACAAGTTTTGGGTTATCCAAAAAAAGCAAAAATCTGTTGTGTTCTTTTTGCTTTTTCAAATATTTTATTTTTTCGTTTTGTTTTGAAGTTATTGTTTTCATAATAATTTCTTTTTTTTATTTGGTTAAGTTTGCTTTTGCTGTTTTCGCCAATTCTGCAAACGCTTTTTCATCTTTAACTGCCATTTCTGCTAGCATTTTTCTGTTAAGAGTTATGTTTGCATTTTTCAAACCGAACATAAATTTGCTGTAAGAAAGGTCATTAAGTTTGCAAGCGGCAGAAATTCTTACTATCCAAAGTGAACGGAAGTTTCTTTTTCTGTGTTTTCTTCCAATATAGGCATAGTTGCCGGCTTTCATAACCGCATTTTTTGCAACACGATATAATTTGCTTCTTGTTCCCCAATATCCTTTTGCTTGTTTAAGGATGGCTCTTCTTTTCTTTAACGCATTAACGCTTCTTTTTATTCTCATAGTTATATCCTTTTATCTGAAAACTAGCCTTGTATCATTTTTTTGATAGTTTTTGCTTGTTTTCCAGACAAATAGCCCCCTTTTCTTAATTTTCTTTTTCTGTCTTTGCTTTTTTCAGTCATAAAATGACCTCTGTCGGTTGAAGCAAATTTAACTTTTCCATTTTTGTTAATTCTAAATCGCTTTTTTGCACCGCTGTGTGATTTTAATTTTGGCATTTTTCCTCTCCTATTTATTTGTTTTTGGTGTTACAATCATAATTACATTTCTTCCAACTATTTCAGGTTGTTTGTCAATAGTACCGTTTGCTTCAATCAAGGCAAAAAATTCTTTTACAATTTCTACTGCTTTTAAAGCATAGGCTTGTTCTCGACCTTTCATTCTTAAAACAACTTTTAGTTTGTCGCCGTTCTCCAAAAATTTGTTGCCGTGTTTTGCCTTTGTTTGCATATCGTGGAGTTCAATTTTCATTGATAATTGAATTTCTTTAAGAACAGAAACTTTTTGATTTTTTTTGATTTCTTTTTCTTTTTTGATACTGTCAAATTTAAACTTGCCGTAGTCCATAATTTTGCAAACTGCGGGATTGGCACTTCCGTTAAGAAGAACAAGGTCAAGCCCCTTTGTTTGTGCTTGTGACAAAGCACTTTGAAACGGAACAATACCCAATTGCTCACCGTTTTCGCTTAACAAACGCACATCTTTTGCGTGTATTTGTTGATTGATTGAAAGTTCTTTAAATATAATAATAATCCCCCTTATAAAAAATGGTGAAAGTTTGAAACTTCCACCAATTAAAAAATTTTAATTTTGACAACGCAATCAAAGACAAAACTCGACTGGTGAGAAGTGGAAACTTCTACTTTACAAAGCGATGATAGCACAATGATTATTGTTTGTCAAGGGTTTTGGCAATGTTTTTTGTTTCACAAAAAAGCATCGCTTTATCAGGCAAGTTTTTGCTCCCTTACGGACCAAGCGAAAACCGCATTTCATTGGCGGTTTTGTCCGTACTTTTTTTTGAAAGCAGTTGTTCCAAGTATTATTATCAAATTATATTACAGAAAACAGGTCAAGGGGACGTAGTCAACTGACCCTCCCGCTAACGCTCCCGTGTCAGTTACTACCGTCCCCGTTGACCCTTGTTACCCCTTAACAAATTTCAAAATCAAAACCACAATTCATCATTCATCATTCATCATTTATCATTAAAAAATAGCATCGCTATTTTTCCCCTACACTCCTGCGAGTTTGGCAGTTGGTATGCGGTAAACAGAACAAGAAACATAATTTATGCCAATTTTTTTGAAAAATGCTATTGATTTTGGGTCGCCACCATGTTCGCCACAAACGCCAAAAGTTATGTTTGGGTTTGCTTTTTTTGCTTTGGCTATTGCTTCTTCCATCATTTTTCCAACACCTTGTTCATCAACAGATTTGAAAATATCTTGCTTTATAATTCCTTTTTCTAAATATTCTGGCAAAAATTTGTTGCTGTCATCTCTACTTATTCCAAAAACAAACTGCGTTAAATCATTGGTTCCAAACGAGAAAAAGTCGCAATTTTCGGCAAGTTTTTCGGCAATCAAAACTGCTCTTGGAGTTTCTATCATTGTGCCAATTTTATAGGTTAATTGATTTTCCAAAATCAAACTGTCGGCAGTTTGTTTGACAAGGTTTTTTACAAACAAAAACTCATTGATATCACTTGCAAGCGGTATCATAATTTCTGGCACAACATCAAAATTATATTTCTTTTTTGCTTGCAAGGCAGATTGAATAATCGCCCTTGTTTGCATTTGATAAATTTCAGGAAAAGTGATTGCAAGTCGAAGTCCCCTATGCCCCATCATTGGGTTAACTTCTTGAAGTTTGCTAACAATTTCTTTAACATATTCAAGCGGTTTGTCAAATGCGGTTGCAAGTTCTTTTATTTGGGCTTCGGTTTTTGGCAAAAACTCGTGTAATGGCGGGTCCAAAAGTCTTATGGTAACGGGTTTGCCTTTCATTTCTTTAAAAATACCTTCAAAATCACTTTTTTGAAAAGACAAAAGTTTTTTAAGTGCTTTTTCTCTTTCAGTTTTTGTTTCGGCAATAATCAATTTTCGCATTTCAAAAATGCGGTTTTTTTCAAAAAACATATGCTCTGTTCGGCAAAGTCCAATACCTTCGGCAAAAAAGTCAAAAGCAGTTTTTGCACTTTGTGGAGTGTCGGCGTTTGCCCTAACCCCAATTTTTTTATATTTTTCCGCCCATTCAATAATTTGATTATATTCTGGGCTAAAAGTTGCGGATATGGTAGAAATTTGGTCCTTAAAAACATTGCCTGTACTGCCATCAACAGACAAAATATCGCCTTCGCTAAATATATGGTCGCCAAGTTTGATTTTGTTTGCACTCAAAAATTCAAGGTTTTGGCAACCGACAACGCAAACAATGCCCATACCCCTTGCCACAACAGCAGCGTGTGAAGTCATACCCCCATGAGCAGTCAAAATACCGCCAACAACTGTCATTCCTTCAATGTCTTCGGGCGATGTTTCAAGTCTTACCAAAATGGTTTTTATATTTTGTTTTGCAAGTTCGACCGCTTTTTCGGAAGAAAAAACTATACTTCCACAAGTGCCACCACCAGAAGCAGGTAGCCCCTTTGCAATTGGTTGATTTTCAGGTTTTATATCCAAAATTGGCAACAATAATTCTTTCAATTTTTCAGGTTCAATTCGGTTCAAGGCTTCAATTTCATCAATTTCATTTTCCTTTACCAAATCAACTGCAATTTTTATGCTTGCAGTTGCCGTTCTTTTACCGTTTCGAGTCTGCAAAATAAAAAGTTTGTCATCTTCTATGGAAAATTCAATGTCTTGCATATCCTTGTAAAAATGTTCCAAAATCAAAGCATTGTTATGAAGTTCAACAAAAAGACTTTCGTTTTGTTCTTTCAAGTGAGAAATAGGTTGCGGTGTGCGAACGCCGGCAACAACATCTTCGCCTTGTGCTTCCATAAGATATTCGCCAAAAAAAACATTTTCGCCACTTGATGGACTGCGTGAAAAACAAACACCTGTGCCACTTTTTTGGTTAAAGTTGCCAAAAACCATTCTTTGAACATTGACCGCAGTACCCCAATCATCAGGAATGTTGTTAAGTTTGCGATATGTGATTGCTCTTGGGTTGTTCCAAGACAAAAAAACAGACTTAACACATTCAAGCAGTTGAAGTTTTACATCTTGCGGAAAAGGTTTTTTTATTTTTTCTTTGTATATTTGTTTAAAACTTTTTATCAAATCTTTCAAGTTTTGAACTGACATTTGGTTGTCAAGATTGATATTGTTTTGTTTTTTTGTTTTGTCAATTTGCTTTTCAAACTCAAACTTGTCAATGCCCATAACAACATTGGAATACATTTGAATAAATCTGCGATAGCAGTCATAAGCGAACCACTCATTTTTTGTGCTTTTTGCAAAAGATTTTGTAATGCTGTCATTAAGACCAAGATTTAAAATGCTGTCCATCATTCCCGGCATAGAAACTCTTGCACCAGAACGCACAGAAACAATAAGCGGATTTTCGGTGCTTCCAAAAACTTTGTTTGACAGTTTTTCAATTTGATTGATTGCTTCAAAAATTTGATTTTCAATTTTTGCATCAAGACCATTTTTTTCATAAAAATCTAGACACGCATCAGTAGAAATAACAAACCCGCTTGGCACAGGAAGACCAAGCCTTGTCATTTCGCACAGATTTGCACCCTTGCCACCCAAAAGATTTCGCATTCCGGCATCGCCTTCACTAAACAAATAAACATATTTCATAATTTAACTCTCCGTTGTATAACTGATTTAGTTTATCAAAACAAAACAAAAAAATCAAACAAATAGTGTGTTTGTGCTTTCAATATTTGATTATTTGCTCTGCGTTAGGAATTCCAAAACCTTCTTTGTTAAGATTATATGTTATTGGGCTTGCTGATTGCATTATCACTTTTTTTAGTTGACTGGGATTTATGTTTGGATTTTGCTCGCACGCCAAAGCACAAATGCCCGCTATCATTGGCGTTGCAACGCTTGTTCCACTCAATTTGGTATAAAAATCATTTATACCGCAAGACGTTATATTGACAGAAGGTGCAACAATATCGGGCTTGTATTTGTTAAGCGCTGGCCCGCGAGAAGAAAAGTTTGCAATTTCAAAAAAAGATGGGTTAAAAGTGCTTTCATCTGTTCGGTTGTCATCAAACCCGCCAACTGTCAAAATTTTGGGACTTATTCCCGGACTTTTTATTGTTTCATATTCCGGTCCGCTATTCCCCGCCGCCGCCACAACAGTTATTCCATTGTTCCAAAGTTCTTCCGCACCTTTCATAATTGGGTCGTTTATGCCAAGCGATTCACTGCCAAAACTCATACAAACAACTTTTATATCAAATTTTTTGTAATTGTCAAACACCCACTGCATTGCCTCCAAAATTCGCACCGCGTTGGCTTCGCCATTTTGGTCCAGTGCTTTGATAGAAATAATGTTAGACTGCGGTGCAACTCCCGCAAATTTACCGCCTGAAACTGCACCATTGCCTGAACCAACGCCACAAACAAAAGTGCCATGCCCGCTGTCATCATAAGGGAAAAGTTTGAAGTTTATAAGGTCAATAAATTTGATTATTCTGTTGCCACCCAAAACAAAATCAAGGTGCGGTTTTACACCTGTGTCTATATATGCGATTGTAATGTTTTTGCCTTTTTGCGTGCCATCAATCTTCAAAATTTGTTTGGCAACATTCATCATTGCAAAAACATTTGTTTGACTTGAAATAAATTTTATCAAATTGTGCTTTAAAAGTTTGTTAAGTTTGTTTGTTTCAACATTGATTGCAATTGCATTCAAAAAAGGAAACACTGACAAAACTTTTATGCTTTCGCTTTTTAAAATCTTTTCTGCTGTTTTTACATTTTTGACATAAACTATGCAATCAAAATTATTTTCCACCGCCATTGTTTTTGCCAAAACTTTATCCATTTTGTTTATCATTTTATTTTATTTAATAACTCCTTGATATTTTTTTTCTGCTCCGCCGACAAATAACTGCCCATATTGTCTATTGCTTTTTCCAACTTTGCCACATCAAGAGTTCCGTTTTGTTTTTGTTTTTGTGCTTCTTGAAAAAAACTGCTCATAAGGTCATTTTTTGACATATTTTTATATTTGCCAACCATATCTTCTATATTTTTGTTGTTATCATCGCTACTTTTTTGTGCATTGTCTTGTTTTTGATGCTTCGAATTGCTGTCTTCTTTTACTTTTGTATCGCCATAATCAAAAAAACTTTTGCTCAATTGTCCCCCCTTTAATAACTAAAATATTATATGATTGCATATAATATAATGTTGCGGGGGTGTTTATGGATTTGAATAATATTTTGGGACTTTTGGGCGGTGCGAACTCAAATAACGCTTCAAATAACAACACAAACAATAACGGAACAAACACAACAAACGGAAACGCAAACGGAACAAACAACAACAACAACAATAACAACAATATGCTTCAAAACATTTTGCCAATGCTTATGGGCGGTGGGGGAAAGCAAAACCCCGCAGACCTTGTTGCAATGCTTGGCAAAAACAACCCAAATATGAGCGGAATTTTGGGTATGTTACCACAACTTCAAGCAATGGGCGGTCTTGGCAATCAAGCCACAAAAAAGAAGGCAAAAAAAACCACTGACAGTTTTGTAAAAGTCAGTGATTATTATAAAAAGTAAATTATTTTTTGAAAAGTTCTTTAAAGACCAAAAGCAAGTTATTCAAAATGACAGCATCTTCAAAAATCTTTATGTTTAGACCTGTTGCTTTTTTTATTTTTTCCAGTCTATAACCCAATGTGTTTCGGTGCATATAAGAATTGTGAGAAGTTTGCATAAGTTTTAAATTGTTTTTAAAAAAGTTGTCAATCGAATAAAGCATATCGGGGTCGTTCAATATTTTTTTTATTTTTTTGTCTTCAAAAACTTCTCTAAATTTGTATTCGTTGCCGTTTTTGTAGCAGTTAAGTAAATATTTTGTTGAAAAAAGTACCCTTATTTTTTTTTCAAAATTTTCAAAATTTATATCGCATAAATTATTTTCTATCATTTCCGACTTTTTTCCTCTACTATTGAACCAAATTCAAAATACACTCTTCTTTTGCAAAGTTTTTTTGCAAGCGCTTGGTCTTGCGTTGCAAAAATAAAGGTTGTTTTTTTGTTTAAAAACTTTTTTTGCAACAATTCAACAAGATGTTCTTTTTCTTCTTCGCTCACATTGTCAAGCAATTCATCAACAAGAACAATGTCCAAATCTCTGAAACAAAGTCTTGCAATCGAAACCAAATATTTTTCATACAAAGAAAGGTCTTTGATTTTTGCTTCTTTCAAGTTTTCCAAATTAAACTCTATCAAAATATCGTTGATTTTGTTTTCTATTTCCGCCTTTCTAACTTTTTGAAGTTTTAAAATCTTTTTAAAATTTTTGTAAACTGATTTATTTTCAAAAAAAACAGGTGTTGCGGGCAAATAACCAACTTTTATGTCTGTTGCATAGTTGATTTTTTTTAAGGGAATATCTTTTATGTAAACTTCGCCTTTGCCAAATTTTTCTAGTTTGGCAAGCACTCTTAACAAAGTTGTTTTGCCACTTTCTTTTTCGCCAATAAAAGCAATGCTTTCGCCTTGTTTTATTTTCAAATTTATATCATAAAGTGCATAATATTCTCTTACATACTTCAAATAAAGGTTGCTAATTAAAATCATAAATTCCTCATTAGTGCTATATTAACAAAGAAGGTCAAACTTTTCAAGTGTTTTGACTTATTTTCTCAATTTTTAGGTCAAAAACTTTGGAAACTTCAAATGTGTCTACAAGTTCGCCAGAGTTTATGTGCCTGTTATAAACATAGTCGCCACCAACCGCCTTAAACTGTAAATTTGCTTCTTTTTCGCTGTTTATTATATATGTTGTCGCTTCCGCTTGACTAAATTTTGCAAAATTTTTTGTGGCATTTTGACTTATCAATTCGGTTATCGAATACCACTTATTTGCGGTTTTTAAACTTACATAAAAAGTTTCGCCAAGTTCTTTGGTCAAAGAAATATTAAGGTCATCAATGTCTGATTTTATCAAAATGTCAGTAAACTTATCTCTTATGCCCTTATCTTCCAAATAAACCGCAGTTATAACATAGTTTGGCGAACCCGCAAGTGTGCCATCTTTAAATGTCACATTTATGGGAGTTTGACTTGCACAGCCCAAAATAAGACACATTGCCCAAAAAGTAATAATTCCATTCAAAATTATTTTCCACATAAGAAAAACCCCCTTTTTAGAGAGTTTTTGCAAATTTTTGAAAAATATTATAAAATAAATTTAATAATTACACTCAATAAGCCCCAGTTTTGCGTCATCTCTTTTATAAAGTATATTTATTTTGCCCGTTTCGGCATTCAAGAAAACATAAAACTTGTGGTCGACTGCTTCCATAAAATATTTTGCATCTTCCACTGTGATAGGAACAAGGTCAAAAGACTTTTTCTTGATAATTTCATCAATTTCAAAAGTCGGTTTTTCGTCCAAAAACGCCAAGTCAGAATAATCTATTGGATTTCTAAAAAGGTCCCTTTTCTTTTCATATTGCTTAATAATTTGCCTTTCAATTTTTGGCAAAGCAAAATCAATGTTTTCAAACATATTTTCGCCAATGACTTCCGCCCTGTACAAAAGACCTTTGTTTATTATTGTCAATTCAAGTTTATAGGTTTTGTTTTCTTGCTTGCAAACAACTTTTGCAGTTGCACCTGCACCAAAATATCTTTCCAACTTTGAAACTTTTTTTTCAATAATTTCTTTAAGTCTGTCGCCAATATCATAATTCCTTTCAACAAATTCAAACTTCATAAAAAACCTCCATAACTATATTATAGTTATATTTTTTGTTTTAAGCAAGTAAAATGAACAGTGGGAAATTTAAAGAGCACAAAGTGCTCTTTAAAAAAGCGAGCAACGCTCGCTTTTTAAAACCGCTCCGCGGTTTTTAATTTCCCACGACCTCATCGGCCTGCACCAAGCCGTCAAGCGTAATGCGATTTATTGAAATCTCATAAGCGGTTTTGCTAACAGTATCCCCGCCGTCCAATTTTTTTTGATAATCTCTGCTTTGTATTCTGCCAACAATTTCCACTCTTGCACCAATTTTGGCATCTTTGATATATCTTGCATTTCTACCCCAAGCAATACAAGGCAAATAATCAGATTTGTTATAAGAGCGGTTAACAGCGACCAAAATATCACAAATTTCACGATTGAAAGGAGTTGTTCTATAAATAGGTTCTTTGCAAACATAACCAACAATTTCAATAATGTTTGGGTTCATTGAACTATCTTTTTCAATAATTTCTCTTGCAAAAACATTTAAAACAAGCCTACTTTTTTCGCCAATAGGTTTGTTAAAACTTCTGAACTGCCCTTTTATTGAAACTTCTTTTCCCGCTTCAAAACTTTTGATAAGTTTTTCTGAAACAACAATTGGAAGCACATCAATGTGGTCAGAAAGTCTTGGCACAGAAAGTTTTACTTCATAAAAACCTTCGCCAAATGTTTCGTGGCTAAAAACGGGCGGTTCGACAACTATTCCACTCAAAAAAACTTTGTTATTATTCATTAAATCGTATTTCATAAGTCCTCCATAAATTTTTATCTTTAATCACTTTATTTTTATTCCAATATCTTTTGCTTATTCATCAAATTTTGTTTTTGTGCTGAATTCCGTTTCGGTCAATTGTGTAATCACTATGACTTATCAACTCGCCAACAGAAACAACCTTGTATCCTTGCATTGTAAGGCGGTCAAGTATCATTGTCAAGGCGTCCAAAATGTTGTCTGCGTTGTTATGGCACAAGATTATTGAACCATTTTCAACTTTGTTTAGAACCCTTGAAGTTATGCTTTCGGCAGACAATCCTTTCCAATCCAAACTATCCACGCTCCATTGAATAGGAATCATATTAAGTTCGCCAACAACATCAAGAACTGTGTTGTTATAAGCACCATAAGGGCATCTAAAAAGTTCAACAGATTTATTTGTAATGGCAGTAATCATATTGCCACAAAGAGTCAACTCTTCCCTTATTTGAGTTGCATTAAGAGTTGTCAAGTCCGGGTGCGTGTTAGAATGACTGCCAATTTCAATACCCGCATTGTCAATCGCCTTAACCATTTCGGGATACTTATCCACCCAAAATCCTACCAAAAAAAATGTTGCATTGCAATTATATTCTTGTAATGTTTCAACAATTTTCAAGGTTTTTTCTGCACCCCAAGCGGAGTCAAAACTAATCGCAACAGTTTTTTCGGTTGTTTCCACTGCATAAATCGGCACTTTTTTGGTGTTATAACCAAAAAACACTTGTGCAGAAGTCATTCCGTTAAAACTTATTGCAAGGATAACCGCCACCAAAATCATTGCAACAACAAGTTTAATAGTTTTTGAGTTAATTACACAAATAGGCATTTAAACCTCACTTTTAGTTTAAAGAAAAAAAACATTTTTGTAAAATTTTATTCAGGTTGAATTTTTGCTAAAAATATATTTCTTTGTCGTTTTTTACATTATAAATATATGACAAGAAAAAAGGAATATGCTTGATTTTTGCGACAGCACTCGCACCCTTTGTTAAAAGTAATAAAGAAATTTGAGTGCGAAGCCTCGCACCCTTTATAAAGGGGGCTTGATTTTTGCAAGTGTAATTTGCTTGATTTGGGTAGTTGGTTGGTATTGCAAAAATGGGGGATTTGAGTGCCGATAGGCAACGATATTTTGAAGGAAGTGGTATTTGATTTTTTAGCTAGGGTCAACGGGGACGTAGTAGCAAGGGTCAACGGGGACGTAGCAATTGACAGGAGCCGTAGGCGAACGGTCAAGCGTGCTACGTCCCCTTGACACACGCAAAAACTTGCCTTTGTGCTCGTTTTTTGTTTCACAAAAAAGCATCGCTTTATCAGGTAAGTTTTTGCTTTTACGGACCAAACGAAAACCGCACTGAGTTGGCGGTTTTGCCCGTACTTTTTTTTGAAAGCAGTTGTTCCAAGAATTATTATCAAATTGTATTACAAAAAACAGGTCAAGGGGACGTAGTCAACTGACCCTCCCGCTTACGCTCCCGTGTCAGTTACTAGCGTCCCCGTTGACTTTCGCTATTTTCTTTACCGCTCTTATCAACTTCAAAATTTCATCAAAGGTTGTAAAATAAGACAAAGAAACCCTTACTGTGCCTTGCTCAATTGTTCCCAAACTGCGATGTTTTAGGGGCGCGCAATGCAGTCCGCTTCTTATCATAATGCCAAATTTTTGGTCCAAAATATCCGCAACTTCGCTTGACTGCATATCTGCAATATTAAACGCCAAAATGCCATTTGCATTGTCTGGGTGCGTAAAAACTTTTATGTTTTTTATGTTTGAAAGTTCAAAATTTAGATATGTTGTCAAGTCATCAAATTTTTCTTTTATTATGTTAAAATTTTGTTTTGCAAAATTAAGACCTGCATTCAAGCCAATAATATTGGGTGTTGGAAGCGTTCCGCTTTCATAACACTCGGGCGGATTTTGGGGTTGATTTACACTAAAACTATCTGTTCCCGTTCCGCCAAATTTTATTGGCAAAATTTTGGTTTTGGAATTGAAAGCCAGCACTCCAACGCCCATTGGCGAATAAAGTCCTTTGTGCGGAGCAATTGCAAGCATATCAATATGTTGCTTTGTCATATCAATTTTTTTATGCCCAACACTTTGCGCGCCGTCCACCAAAAAAGTTATACACTTTTCAAAACAAAACTTGCCTATACTATCTATGTCACATTCCATTCCATCAACATTGGAAATATGGTTGCAACAAATCAAATATGTGTTGGGTTTTACAAGTTTTTCAATATCTTCAAGGTCCAAAACATTTGGTTTTGATGGGCTTGCGACTGAAACTTCAACCAGTCCCTTTTCTTTAAGTTCAAAAATTGGTCGCAAGGTGGAATTGTGGTCGTTGGCGGTGCAAATAATATGCCCACCTTTTTGGCAAGTACCCAAAATTGCAAGGTTTAGTGCCTCGGTGCAATTACTTGTAAAAACAATATTTTCTGGGGTTTCCGCACCAACAAAATCGCAAATATTTGCTCTTGTTTCCGCAATTTTCATTGCAGTTTTAACACTAAAAGAATGCCCGCTTCTGCCGGGGTTTGCTCCATATTTTCTAAAACTTTCCGCCACCGCTGTCAAAACTTCTTTGGGCTTGGGATATGTAGTTGCACTGTTATCTAAATAAATCATAAATTCTTAACCTTTAATTTGTTGTTTCTATATAATGATATGTAGCAACCAAAATTTTTGAAACAAAATACACAAGGAGAAAAATGCAAAACTATTTAGCAGTTTTTAGGGCAAGAACACAAACTTTGGTGTTTGCAAATTTGTTAAAGTCTTACGAAGTGCCAATTTCTGTTGTAAACACACCAAGAAATATCAATGTTTCTTGCGGTATTTCCGTAAAATTTGCAATTCAACACAAAAAAATTGCCGATGATATTATCAACAGAAGAAAATTTGATAGTTTTGCGGGGTTTTTCCTTGTTTAGTTAAGTGATTTTATAATATTTTCCACTGCCTTGCCCTGCTCTTTTTCTTTTGTCAAAGCATTTTTTATAATGTTTTTTTCTTCTTTTGTAAAACACAAATTGTCGAGTTTGAAACCTTCCATAATTGAAATGCCACCATTTCTGCCTTGCGTGCAAACAACGGGAACGCCAACAAAAGACAAAGCATCAATATAGCGGTAAACCGTTCTGCTACTTATTTCAAAATATTCTGCTATTTCGGCAGAAGTTGTTTTTTTTCTTTGACAAATATACATAAAAATACCAAACACCAAATATTGTCGCATTTTTTTAACTCCTTTTTCGATTGCAATTTTTATTATTTTCGATTGCTGTTCTATTTCATTTTTCGATTGCAATGTTTATTATTTTCGATTGCTGTTCTATTTCATTTTTCGATTGCTGTTCTATTTCATTTTTTAATTGCAATGTTATAATAGCACACCTTTTTGCGTTTGTCAAACATTTGTTCGAATTTTTAACTTTGCTCCAAGATTAGTTTCCCCGAATTTTGCCAAAACATTGCTGTCATAAGTAAACGAGCAGTCTTGTTTTTGTTGGTGTTTTTCTTCCGCAAGTTCAATCATTTTGTCTAACAAAGTGGTAAAAGTGTGTTTTGGAAAAAGAAAGTTTGCAAGCGAACCAGGGATTGAATTTATTTCATTGATAAACAACTCATCTGTGTCGCTATTAAGCAAATAATCAACACGCACAACGCCACTGCAAGAAAGTTTTGTAAAGGCAAATTTTGTCATATTTTTTATTTTCAGTTTAATTGATTTTGATATATCGGCAGTTTTTTTCATTTCAATTTTTGTGTTGGTATAATTCAAATATTTTTGCTCAAACGACAAAAATTTTTGCCAAGATATTGGTTCTTCAAGGTTGGATATTTCCACATTTTCGCCATTGCCAAGTCCCGCACAATTTATTTCTCTTAAATGTGGCACAACTTCTTCAACCACAATTCTTGTGTCATAACATTTTGCAATTTCAATACCTTTTATAAGGTCAAGTTCGTTTTCGCACTTTGTAATGCCAATGCTACTGCCCAAATTTGCGGGTTTTACAAGCATAGGAAAATCTAAATCTTTTTGTATGTTTTTCAAAACTTTTTTCTCATCGGCTTCATATTCAGTTTTCAAAAACCACGAATACGGCACAACAGGCAAATTGTTGACTTCAAAAATTTGTTTCATAAAAATTTTGTCCATACAAACCGCACTGCCAAGCACGTTGCTTGATGTGTAAGCAATGCCAGAAAGTTCCAAAATACCCTGCAAAGTGCCGTCTTCGCCGTTCATTCCGTGGCAACAAATAATGGCACAATCAACTTGTGTTATTTTTTTTGTTATCAGTTTATTCGCATACAAATTATTGTCGCCTGCAACCAAAAAAACATTTTTTTGATTTTCATCAAAGTCAACAAACTGCTCCACTTTTCTAAAATTTTTGTCAAAAAACCACTTTCCACTTTTGCCAATATAAACGGGAAAAACATTATACTTTTGCACATCTAACGAATTGATAACTTGAACACCTGTGATTATTGAAATGTCATGCTCGCAACTTTTTCCACCAAAAAAAACTATTATATTTTTCATATAAATAACTCCTAGTTTTTTTTATGATTTGAGTGATTTTTTTGTGAAAAAAAACTGCTAGGGTCGTTCCCACGCAGTTTGCGGGCGTGATGCGTGTGCCGAAAGGCACACTTGCCAAGCGGGCGAAAGCCCGCTCGGCACGAGCACTTCGTGCTCGGCATCACGCCCGCGTTTTAAAATTCTCGACATCACGCCCGCGTTTTCATTTAAACTTCTTACGAACAAGATTTTTTTCCTTCCCGTTTTGACTGGGGGTGTAATAAATTCGGTCTTTTAAGGTGTTTGGCAAGTATTGTTGTTTAACAAATCCGCCGAACTCGTGCGGATATTTATATTTTGCGTTGCTTTTCGCATTTTGGTCTTTGTGATTTTTAAGGTAATGCGGAACATTGTCATCTTTTATGTTTTCGGCATCACTTCTTGCACTGTTTAAAGCAAGATAAACCGAATTAGATTTTTCTGCTTCGCAAGCATAAATAATTGCGTGCGAAAGTGGCAAAAGGCACTCCGGCATACCCAACTTTTCCACCGCTATCAAAGCACTTGTGGCAAGCAAAAGTGCATTGCTATCTGCCATTCCAATATCTTCACTTGCGTGGGCAATAAGTCTGCGAGCAATAATTCGGGGGTCCACGCCCGCACAAATCATTCTTTGCGAATAATAAAGTCCTGCTTCGGTATCACTGCCCCTAATTGACTTGCAAAACGCACTTAACATATCAAAATATTGCGTTTCATCAATAGAGAACGCTTTTTTTTGAATAGATTGCTCTGCAACTTCTTTTGAAATTATTATCTGTTTTTCTTTGTTAAAAGGAGTTGTCAAAACCGCAAGTTCAAGTGCATTAAGTGCCATTCTTACATCGCCACCGCTTGCCCAAGCAAAGTGGTTAAGTGCTTCTTTTTCTACTTTTAAAGGGAAATTTCCAAGTCCGTTTTCCTTATCTTTTACCGCCCTTTCCAAAGCCAAAACAATGTCGGCGGTTTCAAGCGTCTTAAACTCAAAAACTCGGCAACGACTGACAATAGCCCTTGTCATTGAAACGAACGGATTTTCGGTTGTTGAACCAATAAAAATTATGTTGCCTTCTTCAATCGCCGACAAAACGCAGTCACTTTGTGCCTTGCTCCACCTGTGACATTCATCAAGCAAAAGATAAGTTTGCGTGCCAAAAAGTTGCTTATTTTTTGTTGCTTGTTCAATAATTGCCTTTGCATCTGCCACCCCGCTAGAAACAGCGTTCAAAACTTTGAAGTCGCCTTTCATCAGATTTGCAACAATGTTGGCAAGAGTTGTTTTTCCACTGCCCGGCGGGCCATAAAAAATGCAACTGCCAAGTTCGCCAATTTCAATCGCCCTACGAAGCAAACAACCTTTTCCAATTATATGTTTTTGCCCAACAAAATTTTCAAAATTTGCGGGACGCATTCTTTGTGCAAGTGGCACTCTTTTTTGATTTTCCATATTTTGTATGTTAACACAAAAAACAAAAAAAGTAAAACAAAGAAAGGAAAAGTTGCGACAAAACACCCCCTACATAAACAAATCAAAGTTTGAATTTTCTTTCAAAGTTTGAAGCGAAATACTTTTGCAGTTGTAATAACTTATGTCATTTATTATCAATTTTATTTGTTTTGACTCACTCACATTTATCTTTTTTATTGAGTTTTCAAAAAACAATTTTAAGCGATAATTTGCCAATTCATTTTTGTTTAAAATTATCAAATTTTCTCTTTCAGTAAACAACTTGTTTTTGATTAAATTATAACAAAAAATTGATGATATTTTTTTGCTTTTATAAAGGTCAATAATTTGGTTAAAAGTCAAATTTTTTTCTTCAAAATTTTGTGGCAAAACAAAGTCAAAATTTTTGCAACTTATGCTATCCAAAATTATTTGTTTTGGCAAAAATTTGTTAAAATAAAATTCAAGTTTTTTGTCTTGGGTTTCAAGTTGCAAGGCAAATTTTTTTTCTATAAATCCAACAATTTTGCCCTGCAAATTTTCAGTAAAAATATCAAAATTTTCTTTGCCAAAATACACAACAAAATTTTGGTTTTGTGGCAAAGAAAAATCAACAAAAATTTCTGCAATCAAACAAAAATTTTTTGAATTTTTTATTGGCAATATTTTTATATTTTTTATTGTTTTATTTGACAAAAAATAATAATTTATTTTATTTATCACACTTTCAAATAAATAACCAAATTTTATTTTTTTTATTAAAAAATAATCAAAAATATTATTTTTTATTATATTTTTTAATATTATTTTAATTTTTTTATTATATTTTATTAAATTATTGAAAAAATAAAATTTTCCATTAAAAAAAGTTTGACCAATATTTAGGCAAAAATTTTTTCCTAAAAATGTTTTTTGAAGACTATAATTTTTGAAAGTTGTTTCTATGTTTTTGCTTGGCAAAATTTGCAAACTATTGCGGGCAATATTTTCAAAAAACAAAGGTTCAAAAATGTTAATATTTAGGGCAAGCAAATTTTGTTTTAGGGTTATGTTTAAATCAGATTTTTTCAAAAAAATTGCTGTGCTTAAAAACTTTTTTTTTGCCAAAATTGAAAGTTCATTTTCAAAAAAAACAACAACAGAAAATGGGCAAATTTTTTGTGCAAGCCACAAACTTTTTGCATAGTCAAAATTGATGTTTTTTGCTTTTTCAACATACAAAGGTTTGTCAAGTTTTATCCCAGAATTTTCTACCAATTTTTTGTCAATTTTTTGGGCATAAATTTTGGGTTTTTGATACCTTACTTTTTCCAAAATTTTGTTAACAAAAAGCGCAGAAAATTTGCTCTTTTTGTGAAACTTTTTGTACCTATATTTTTTAACAAAAAAAAGAATTAGATTTTTTATCACAATCTAATTCTTTACAACCAACAATGTTTTTATAACCTTACTTATCCAAATTTTTCATTGTCAAACTTATTCTTTTCTTTTCAAGGTCGACTGACAAAATTTTCACTTCAACATTTTGCCCAACGGTAAGTTCTTCGCTTGGGTGTTTTATATACCTGTCGCAAATTTGCGAAATATGCACAAGCCCATCTTGATGCACGCCAATATCCACAAACGCACCAAAGTCAATCACGTTCCTAACAACACCTTTCATCACCATTCCCGCCTTCAAATCTTCCATACTCATAACATCAGTTCGCAGTTCAGGTTTTGGAAGTTCGTCACGAATATCTCTGCCCGGTTTCAAAAGTTCGCTTACAATATCTTTAAGCGTTGGCGCACCAACTTCGCACTCTTCGGCAATTTTTTTTATGCCCTTTTCTTCAACCAATTTTGGAAGAAGCAAAACTTTTTCGGTTGTCAAATCTTTTTCAGTTAACCCAAACATTTTAAGCAGTTTTTTCACTGCTGGATAACTTTCTGGGTGAACGGAAGTGTTATCCAAAATGTTTTTTTCGTTAGGAATTCGCAAAAATCCCGCAGATTGTTCATAAGCCTTATCGCCCAATTTTTTCACTTTTTTAAGTTCTTTTCGGTCAACAAATTTTCCGTTTTCTTTTCTATATTCCACAATGTTTTTTGCAATGCCAGAATTAAGCCCAGAAACATATTCCAAAAGTTTGAAAGATGCGGTGTTAAGGTCCACACCAACGCTGTTAACGCAGTTTTCCACCACGCCTTCAAGCACATCAGTCAATCTTTTTTGTGGCATATCGTGCTGATATTGCCCCACACCAATCGACTTGACATCAATTTTTATAAGTTCGGCAAGCGGGTCTTGCAATCTGCGTGCAATGCTAACCGCACTGCGAAGTGAAACATCATATTCCGGGAACTCTTCCGCCCCGAGTTTTGAAGCGCTGTAAACTGATGCTCCCGCCTCATTTACAACCATATAACAAACCCTGTTTTCGGGTATTGTTTTGATAAGATTGCTAACAAAAATTTCACTTTCCTTGCTCGCTGTGCCATTTCCAATTGATATTGCATCAACTTTGTGCTTTTTGATAAGTTTTTTCAAAATTTCCGCCGCCTCGTCAATTTTGTTGTGCGGTGGAGTTGGGTAAACAACCGCTGTGTCAAGCACATTTCCGTTGCCATCAATAACCGCAATTTTGCAACCTGTTCTATAAGCGGGGTCAAGCCCCAAAATGATTTTATCTTTAAGTGGCGGTTGCATCAAAAGTGGTTTTAGATTGACTTCAAACATTTTGATTGCTTGCTCGTTCGCGATATCAGTTAAGTTTGTGCGAAGTTCCCTTTCAAGTGCGGGGAAAATCAAGCGGTCATAACTGTCTTGAATAACTGCTTGCAAAAACTCTTTAAAAGTTCCGTTCTTTTTCAAAGTTTCGGTGGCAATAATTGAAAGACTTTTTTCCAAATTAACCTTAACTTCCACCTTTAAGCAGTCATCTTTTTCGCCTCTGTTTATTGCCAAAATTCTGTGCGACGGCAAAGTTTTTACGGTTTCTTTAAAGTTGTTATATGTTTGATAAGTTTGAGTTTTTTCGTTCTCTTTTTCTTTTATATTGGTTTCAATCGTGCCTGTTTCAAACAAAAATTCTCGCAATTTTTTTCTTAATTCGGCATTGTCGCTAATGCTTTCGGCAATGATATCACTTGCACCTGCAAGTGCTTGTTCAAGTGTTTCAACACCTTTTTCGGCATTAACAAAATCTTTTGCAATTTCTTCAAGTGAACTTGCCTCGGTCTGCTCCAAAATTTTGTCGGCAAGGGGTTGCAAGCCTTTTGCCACCGCAATGGTCGCCCTTGTTTGCCTTTTGGGTTTAAATGGGCGATAAATATCTTCAAGTTCGGTTAGGGTATTCGCCTTTTCAATCGCTTTCAAAATTTCGGGGGTCATTTTTTCTTGCTCGGTTATGTAGCCAATAATGTCTTGCTTTCGTTTGTCAAAATTTCTTAAATATGTCAAACGGTCAGAAAAATCTCTGATAATTTGGTCGTCCAAACTTCCGTGAGATTCCTTTCTATATCTTGAAATAAAAGGCACAGTGCAACCTTCATCAAGCAAATTTATTATATTTTGTGCATAGTCCTCTCTTATGTTAAACTCATACGCAATTTGTTTTGTTAAGTTCATTTTTTCTCCTTAAAATCGTTTTATTATAACATTTTTGCGGAAAAAAGACAAACAAATTGTAAGATTTTGAATTAGGGTGTGGATACGAGAGCATAAATGCACGCTTTCAAAATTAAAAACCCCCGCTTGCAAATTTGCAGGCGGGGGTTTTGGTGTTAGTTAGTCTATAAGCCGAGTTCTGTATTAAACGGTCATCTATCTAGGCGATGCATCTCTACACCGCTCAAGCGGTATTTTTGGATAACGTGAGAGAACAAGCACATTGTTATCACTTAACCTTGCATCAGGTGGGGTTTACATAGCCCACAATGTTACCATTGTGGCGGTGGTCTCTTACACCGCCTTTCCATCCTTGCTCCCGCAAAAACAAGTCCTTTGTGCTCGTTTTTTCTTTCGAAAAAAGCATCGCCTTGACGGACTATTTTTGCTCCCTTACGGGCCAAGCGAAAACCGCACTTTGTTGGCGGTTTTGCCCGTACTTTTTGTTAAAGCAGTTCTCCGAAGAGTGTTCCAAGCATTTTTCAACAACTTAAAACAAAACTTTAACTTATGATAATAGGAGCGGTTTATTTCTGTTGCACTTTCCTTAAAGTCGCCTTCACCGGCAGTTAACCGGCACCCAGTTCTCTTGATGCTCGGACTTTCCTCGCTCCAACCATTACGATTGGACCGCGACCATCTGGCTAACTAACAAAGTATATTATATGCTGTTTTTTGAAAAATGTCAATAACCATTGGCTATTTTTGAAACAACATTTTTCCTACGCCTCGATAATTTGTTCAACTTGCTTTGGTTTTGATTTTCTTATGTATCTGGTTTTAAGTTTTGCAAAGTCTTCTTGGCGTTGTTCTTTTATGCGGGCGCATTGCCTTTCGCCAGAAAAAATTTTGTTATAAATTTCGGTTGGGTTTGCTTTTATACATTTTGCTATCAATGAAATAATCTCTTCTTCGCACAAATCTGGGTATTCAATTTGCCTTTCACCTTTGTCATTGATTGTGTTTTTGACAAGTTGGATATGCAAGTCAGAATATGGCGACAAGGTTTTGTTTGTGTCGTCCGCCAAAGTCAAATATGCCGAAAATTTGGGAGTGTTTTTTAAATAAAATCTATCATTTTCACATACCAAATTTACAATTTGAGAAATAGATTCTTTGTATGTAGGAGAAAAATTTTTGTTGTTTTCAACCATTTGCAAAGCAAATATTTTTTCCCTTTGAATGTTTTGCATTAAAACTTTGTGCTGGTCGCACATTTCATCAATTATTTTTTTGGCATACTTTTCATAAAAATATGGGTCAAAAAATTGTTTGAACTCTCTTGGGTTTTCTATTATTATTCTTTGTTTAAAATCATAAAAATCGTGATTGTCAATCGTTATATTTATATAACCATCTTTTTGAACAAGATTGTAAGCACAATACTTTGAAATGTCAATTTTCAATTTTCCTTTAAACGCTAATAAATAAAATAATTTTTCCATAATTTCTCCTTAATATTTTTGTTATATTTTCAAAAAAAAAGACTAAAAGTAGTCTTTTATTCATAAAAATTGATTAAAACATTTTTTAATTCTTTTGTCAAAAATTTGATAGATTTTGCTGTTTTGGCAACGTATTCAAATGCGGTAATAAGTGCAACTGCGTTTCTTAAATCATTGTTTTCGCAATTAAAAATAATTGCGTTGGTAATGTAAATTATATTTTCTCTTAAATCTTCTTGCATTCTTTTTTGATAATTTAGTTCTGACAAAATTTCTTTGCAGATTGATTTTATTTCGTTTAAAAACTCTTCAACTTTTTGGGTTGTAAGTTCGGCATAATTTTCTTGTTTTTCTTCTTGATTGTCAAAATTTTCTTCCATTGTATTACCTTCTTCTTGTTTTTGGATTTGCGGTTGCACATCTTCGGTTTTGGGTTTTTTGTCTTTTGAAATCATATTGTTTGCATCGCTAATAGGAATTTCAAAAAAATTGGCAATTATATTCCTGAAAGGTAAGATGATTTGATTGGCAAAATTGGAAAACTCCCTTGCCCTGCCTTCTTCGCTTTTGTAAAATTCTTTCAAAAACGCGTCAAAATTTATATTTTTGTTTTTTATGTTAACCAAAACGCAAAACACAAACGGCAAAATTTTTTCTGGCTCGGTTGGCAAAATAAATTGGTTGGGTTTTGAAGCGTATTTAAGTTGCGCTCGGGAAAATTCTCGTTCAAAATTAAAATCGTTCATACAATTTGCAATCAAATTGTAAATTTCTTTGCTATCGCCAATATTTTTTAAAATGCTTGTGATTTTATAATCTGCTAAAATAAACTTGCCGTGAATAATATCGTTACAACTAGAAATCAAACTACAAACTTTTGCGTATTCTTCTAACGAAATCATTTTTTTCTCCTTTTTACAATATACCACATTTTTTTGAAAAAGAAAGCAAATTTATTATAATTTTGTAAAAAAATGTGTTAGTCCTTTACTTTTGTATAAAAATTTGCTAAAATAACATAGCAATGGAATTTTCTCAAGACTCAATGGTCAGCAAATTAATCTTGTTGTTTATCCTAGAAAAAATGGAAATGCCCTTAACGGAACAATCAATAGTTGACATTTGCACTAGTCAAAACGACTGGCTTAATTATATGGAATGCAAAGATGTGCTTTATCAATTGGTTGAAGCAAATTTTGTTTATAGCCTTGATGGGCAAGCGGGCGAAGAAAGATTTACGGTGTCTTATGAAGGTCAATCTTGCCTTGACCATTTTTATCAAAAAATTGAACCAAAGTTACGAGAACAAATAATAGACTACATAAAAAACAACCGTTTGCACTTTAAAAAATCGCAAGAATATGTTGCAGATTATTTTAAAAACAGTGATGGCACTTACCTTTTGGTTTTAAAAATACGGTCACACACAGTGAACTACCCAATGTTTGAAATAAAAATTGCAACACCATCAAGGCAAACTGCAATCGAGGCCTGCAAAAAGTGGCGAGAAAATGCACACTTGGTTTATGAACAAGTATATGAAAATTTGATAAATTTTAACGCGGATTAAATATGGAAGAAAAAATAGTTTTAGATGTTGTCAATTTGACAAAAAATTATGGTAATAGGGTTGCAGTTAACAACCTTAGTTTTTCCATCAAATCTGGCGAAATCTTGGGGTTTTTGGGTTCTAACGGTGCGGGCAAAAGCACAACAATGAAAATGCTTATGGGGCTTGCAAACATTACAAATGGCGATGCAATTATTTGTGGAAAAAGCATAAAATCAAGTTTTGAAAAAGCAATTGTTAATGTTGGCGGAATGATTGAAACACCAAATTTTTATTCGTTTTTAACAGGTTATCAAAACCTAAAATTTTATGCCAAACTTTACAAAAACATTGGTCGCAGAAAAATTATTGAAGTTGCCAATTTGCTCGGTTTGACCGCAAGAATACACGACAAAGTCAAAAATTATTCGCTTGGAATGAAGCAAAGACTTGGCATTGCACAGGCACTTTTGCACGAACCAAAACTCTTGATTTTGGACGAACCAACAAACGGGCTTGACGCAAACGGAATTAGAGAAATCAATTTGTTTTTGAAAAGAATTGCAAAGCAAAAAGGCACTGCCATTATGGTTTCAAGTCATATTCTTTCGCTTATGGAAAATCTTTGTGACACAATTTGCATTATTGACCAAGGCAAAATTGTTGAAACAAAAACAATTAGCGAAATCAAAAAAAGTTATTCAAAACACGGCACGCATTTTATAAAAACAAACAAACCAAACTTTGCCGGCAAAATTATTCAACGCATTTTTAACATCAATGTTGGCGTTACAAAAAACAAAGTTTTGCTTACAACAGATGAAGAAAAACTTGCAGATATTATTGTCAAACTATCGTCTTACAAAGTTCCAATTTTTGGAGCGGGCGAAATTGACTTTTCGCTTGAAGAAATGTTTTTGAACATTGTTGGCAAAAAAAGTAATATAGAATAAAGGAAAATAAATGAAAGTAAATAAACTTGCAAAAGCCGAACTTGGAAAAATATTTTTAAGACCTGCCATATATTTTATGACTGCTTTTCTTGTGTTTGCGTTGATAATAATCTCTTTTAGTTACAGTCCAACGCCAAGACCTTCAAACCTGACAAATTTTGGAACAGCAACCCAAAATGTTAGTGATGTTTTTTCAACTTTTAACAACAGCGTTTCCGCCAACTTGAACTCAAAAGCCAAACTTGATGAAAAACTTAATGACACATACACGCAAATTCAAGATTTTACAACTGCAAGCAGTATTTATGACGTTATTTTGGACACAATCACACCACTTAACACAAGCATAACTTCAAGTTTTGATGGCAGTTTTCTTAACAAATTGCATATACTTTCTGAAAACCCAACCAACAGCACAGCAAGGTCTAATTTTGTGAACGCATTGGCAGAAGTCAGATTAACCGCTTACAACCTTTATGAACTAACAAACAGTATTGACAGCGAAAATATTGATTTTTATGCTTCAACAACAGACATAAATTTAATAAAAAATTTGTTTAATAGTATTGTTTCCGCAATTCCAAGAACTGATAATTTAAGTCTTTTAAGCAGTCAAGAACTTATCAATTTGGGCGAAAGGGTAAGAAATCAATATTCGCTAACTAGCACAATTCAACTTATGCAAAGTTTTGACAAAATTGAAATTTCAACCGAAAAATTGGATAGCATTTTTGAAAGTTTTTACAACAACATAGTTTTTATTGAAGAAAACACAACAAACACACTCAATGTTATTTTTGCAGAAATTGAAACATTTGCAACCGAAAATTCTTCTGGCGAAAGTGCTGAAATTATTTTGCAACTAAACAAATTGATAACAAAATACAAAAATGCTACTTTGGTGGCATCTGCCCTTTTGCAAAACTCTTTTAACCTTGAAAAAGCAGGTGGAATGCCCGACAGTCAACTGAAAAACTTTGTTGGTTTTGAAAGTTTTAATACTTATATAATAAAAGAAAATATCACTTTTAACAACTATTTGCTAGAAAATCAAATTTTTGATGGCGAGTATTTTATCAACTTCAATTTTGGCACAACTATAGGTTATACAGAAACTGCTTATGATTTTACATTTTATGCAATGCAAATTTTAAGTGTGATAATAACAATTTTTTGCTTGTTTTTTACCGTTACAATTTTGGCGGGCGAACATATCAACGGAACAATGAAAATGCTTGCAATACGACCATATTCAAGGGACCGAATAATAAGCGGAAAAATTCTTTCTTGCGTTTATTTTATGATTATGTTTATCATAATTTCTGCTGTTGCATCTTTTGCGGTTGGTTACAGTATGTTTGGTTTTGCAAACGGAACAATGCTTTTGGTTTTCAATTCTGCAACCGTTGTGGCAATTCCACCTTATCTTGCAATTTTGCTTTATTTGGTAAGTTTGGGAATAAATATTGCAGTTTATATTTGCATTTCTGCTTTGCTTTCGGTTTTGTTTAGGTCCAACACTTTTGCACTTTTTGTTACCTTTGTTGTTTACTTTTTTGGCATACTTTTCAACGCAATAAGCACAGGTGCAAGTTGGTTCGCCTTAACACCTTTTGCACACCTAGACTTGTTCAAATATCTTGGCAACAGCAACAGCACAGGTGCTTTGTTTGGTTTAAATATGATTGCTGATGGAAATTTTTATTTCAGTTTGGGCTACACTTTGGTTTTGATTATCGCCCTTAACACAATCACCAAAATTGTTTTCAGAAGAAGAGATATAGCATAAAAAAATGTGCAGATTGCACATTTTTTTGAGCGGGCTTTCCGCCCGCATGATGAGTGTGCTTTCGCACACATGATGCGAGTGCCGTTGGCACTCATGAAGAGTGTGCCGTTGGCACACATTATGAGCCCGCTAACGCGGGCATTATGGTTTTTATTTTGATTTTTTACGGACGAATTTGGGTGTAACAGCACTTCGCAGGCTCTTGGACCAAACAAATTTTTTAAAATAAAAACCTTAATTTGCCGAAAGTCAAATTGCATATGCGTTAGCATATGGCATTCACGCAGTGAATTGCATAAATCCGCAAGGATTTATTGCATTATCTTGGGGCTTCGCTTCCAAGATATTTTTTCGCTTCGGTTGTTGCAAGTTCGTCGCAACGGTTGTTAAGTTCGTTGTCTGCGTGACCTTTTACCTTGTGCCAAACAACCTTGTGCTTTGCAGTAAGTTCAATCAACTGCTCCCACAAATCTTTGTTCAAAACGGGTTTTTTGTTAGAGTTTTTCCAATCATTTTTCACCCAATTTTTTATCCAATTTTGTTCAAAAGAGTTGACAATATAAGCGCTGTCGCTAAAAATATGCACTTCGCATTTTTCTTTCAAAGCGGATAAACCTTTGATAACTGCAAGCAATTCCATTCTGTTATTTGTTGTGTTTGGTTCGCCACCAGACATTTCTTTTTTTATGTTGTTAAAAATTAAAACAGCACCCCAGCCACCAGGACCGGGGTTAAAAGAGCAGGCACCATCGGTGTATAAAATCACTTTTTTCATTGGCAGGGGTGGAAGGAATCGAACCCTCAAATTTGGTTTTGGAGACCAACATTATGCCACTTAATTACACCCCTATATGCCCAAATATTATGCCACAAATCACAGCGATTGTCAATAAAATATCCGCAAAAAAATATGTGATAACTTATTTTTTAATCACTTTTTAACAAATCATCTATTTCTTTTAAAATTTTTTTAGGAACAAATCCTTTGCATTGCACTTGATAACCACCATCTTCTGTTTGGTCTATTTCTATATAACTATAAGGAATAAAATGTTTTTTTGCTCCACTTATTCCCCAAACATCAATTTCATCATCTGAAATATTAGAACTATTTTCGTAATAATCTCTTTTTATTAAGCCAACAAAATTAATTACTTCAATTCCTAATTCATTTTTTAAATCACATGCCATACTATTTGCCATAGTGCAAGTAAAATCATATTTTTGTTCCAAAAAATTTTTTATTGTTTTAAGTTTATTATCCACTATAAATATTATACAAGATTTATTTTGTTTTGTCAATGTTTTTAAAATCTTTGCCCCACCCCCTATTGACTATTGTCTTTAAATGTGCTATATTTCTAATAACAAGGAGAGCAAAATGTTTTTAATGTTTGTTGATTTATTAACAAGACTTGCACAACCCAACGTGATTATTGGCATTATTTTGTGTGCTTTGGGGCTTGGGCTTGTTTTGATTTCAAAAAAAATGGCAAAATTATATAGCAAAAATCAAGAAGTAAATGATGATGACAAGGTCTATCTCATTCTTAAAGGTTTGGGACTTGTAATGATTTTGTTTGCTCTTGTGATTATGATTTTATACTAAAAAAAATAGCATTGCTTGCAACACTACTTTAAAAAAATGCTATTTTTTCTTGTCTTTTTTTGGTTTGGCTATTTTAATTTTTTTCAACTTTTTCAAATTTTCGGCGGTTATGCTATCCAAATAATCGTCAAAAGATTGTTGCTCGCCTTTTTTTATTATTGGTTCTTGATTTATATCCCTTTCGGCAAGTGGAGTTTCATCAAAACTTGGTTTATTTTCTCTTTCTTCCAAATGCACAATAACTCTGTTGTTTTCCATATCAATATTGTTTCTTTTAAGTTCGTTAAAAATTGTTTCTCGCACTTCAAGCGAAACAACATCGCAGTCCTCCGAATTCACCCAACCTCTTGCTTCAACCAAAATTCCGTTTTCTTGAATATCTTTGAGCAAAACTGTTGGATATGGGTTTACAAAAACATTTGCGTTTGACAAAATTGCCTTGATAACAATGTCTTTTACTTGTTTAAAATTTATGCTTTCATTAATCAAAAACTTGATAGAAAATCGCCTTTTGCTGTGAAAATTTGTGTTTTCAATTTGCGTGCCAATCATATTTTTGTTGGGTATAATTATCCTTTTGTTATCCCAAGTGTCAATTACTGTGTTGAAAAAATTTATTGACTTAACTCGCCCAGAAATACCATTAATTACTATTGCATCATTTTCTTTAAAAGGTTTTGTGATAACAAGCAAAACACCGTTGGCAAGCGAAGTTAGTGCGTCTTGCAACGCAAGTGCCACCGCCAATCCCGCCGCTGCAAAAGCAGTTAAAAGACCTGTTATTTCTATGCCCGCGGTTTGCAAAAGCACTATCAACAGCACAAAATAAAGCAAAAAAGAAAGTGTGTTGACAATAAATTTTTTTGCAAGCGTGTCAATAATAGATTTTTTTAAAATGTTTTTCACTATTTTTTTGAGTATTCTAATTATTATATATCCAACAATAAAAACAAGAAAAAGTTTTAAAACAAGCCACCCACCGTTTGTCAAAATATTCCACAAAGTATCCCCTATTGCCTTCCAATCCATTTTTAATTCTCCTATGATTATTATGACATATTTTGGCAAATTTATCAACTTAATGGCATAAAAAAACTGCTTTTTTGTAGCAGTTTTAAAAAAATCAAATTTTTTCTTGGTTGTTTTCTTTTTTGTTTAAAATCAATTTTTTGCTAAATTTTTTGGGATTTTGTTTTAAAGTTTTTTCATATCGCAGATTTTGCCTTTCTTGGTAAAACATACTTTCTATTTCTTCTGTAATTTCTTCCAATTCTTCAAATATTCCGTTCAATGGTTCGTCATAACATATTGCTTCATTTATGTTTTTTATCATAATATCATCTTTGTCTGCAACGCCTTTTATTTCAAACTGAAAATTTAATTGGTCCAAACAATCTCTAAATTTATCAAATTCAATGGGGTCGTTAAAAATATCCAAATCAGATATATATAATTTTTTATTTATTTTTAAATCAATGTGCATTACATTGCAAACATAAACTTTTCTTTTATTGCTCAAATTTATAGTAGTGCCTCTTTCCATACCCTTTTCCTTTAAACAAAAATTTTTGATTGATTATTGATAATAATTCAATTCAGGTTCAACTTCTTGCTCTTGGTTGAAAAGTTGTGTAAGTGCTTTTTTTTCTGCATATTTGTGTGGGTTTTTCTTGGCGTCTAAAACTGTGGATTTAACCAATTTTGCAACATCAAGCAAATTGTCACAATCTGTGTATGGATATTCCAATTCGTTAATGTTATCTAAAAAAGTGTTTAAAATGTGGGTGTTTGTGTCTATTAAATTAATTTCAAGGCTTGTTTTGTAAGTTTCAAGTGCTTTTTTTAAAGCAAGAGTGGCTGCTTTATCTTCTAAAACTTTAATATCTTTTATCAAAATATTTTTTTCTACTCCTAACTCTTCTTGTTTAATTGTCAATTCTAGCATTGTTTCGTTGGCTGATTCATTTCTTTTTTCCATAAATTTCCCCTTCAATAGTTATATATTATCACAAAATCGAAATTTGTCAAGGGGGAATGTAAAAAAAACTACCGTCCCCCCTTTACCTTTACTACTCCACAAAAAACTTTGATATCAACACAAAAAAACAGAACACGTATTCGTGTTCTGCTTTTTGTCATTTATAATCAAATAGAAATGGGTTTTTAAAAATTTATATAAAAAGTGATAAATGTTATTTTCGTTAATTTTTTTAAGAAAAATTAATATTCCGTTAACTGTCAAACAGGTTTAAGTTGTTGCTTTTGGCAACATTTTCGTTATTTTGCAATAACTCAATAGATAAATCTATTGTCGACTTAAAGATTACTCTTTAAAAGGAGGTGATCCAGCGGCACCTTCCGATACCGCTACCTTGTTATGACTTCACCCCAGTCATTGATTTTGCCTTAGACGGCTGCACCTTCTTGCGAAGTTTGCGCACCGGCTTTGGGCCCCCCCAACTCCCATGGTGTGACAGGCGGTGTGTACAAGACCCGAGAACGCATTCACCCCGACATGCTGATTCGGGATTACTAGCAACTCCGGCTTCATGTGGGCGAGTTGCAGCCCACAATCCGAACTGAGATTGGTTTTTTGAGGTTGGCTCCACATTGCTGTATTGCATCTCTTTGTACCAACCATTGTAGCACGTTTGTTGCCCAAGACGTAAGAGGCATGATGATTTGACATCATCCCCACCTTCCTCCGTATTATCTACGGCAGTCTCATTAGAGTTCCTAACTTAA
>JAQVWL010000029.1 GCA_028709705.1 Clostridia bacterium | reverse complement strand
CGAAGAAAAATAATTGAAGTTGCCAACCTTCTAGGTTTAACTGCAAGAATACATGACAAAGTTAAAAACTATTCACTTGGAATGAAACAAAGATTAGGTATTGCACAAGCCCTTCTTCACGACCCCAAACTCTTGATTTTGGACGAACCAACAAACGGGCTTGATGCCAATGGAATACGAGAAATAAATTTATTTTTAAAAAGAATTTCACAACAAAAAGGCACTGCAATTATGGTGTCAAGTCACATACTTTCACTTATGGAAAACCTTTGCGACACTATTTGCATAATAGACCAAGGCAAAATTGTTGAAACAAAAACTATTAGCGAAATTAAAAAAAGCTATTCAAAAAACGGCACGCATTTTATAAAAACTAATAAACCAAACTTTGCGGGAAAAATTATTCAAAGAATTTTTAATATTAATGTTGGAGTTACAAAAAACAAAGTATTGCTGACAACTGATGAAGAAAAATTGGCAGAAATCATTGTAAAATTATCTTCATACAAAGTTCCAATTTTCGGAGCTGGAGAAATCGATTATTCGCTTGAAGATATGTTTTTAAGTATAGTTGGCAAAAAAAGTAATATTGAATAAAAAATTTTAAGAGGAGAAAAAATGAAAGTAAATAAATTAGCAAGAGCTGAATTGGGAAAAATATTTTTAAGACCAGCCATTTATTTTATGACAGCTTTTTTAATATTTGCTTTGATTTTAGTTACTTTTAGTTATAGTCCAACAACAAGACCTTCCAATTTAACAAATTTTGGTACTGCAACCCAAAATGTTAGCGATGTTTTTTCAACCTTTAATAATAGTACTTCTACAAACTCAAACTCAAAAGTAAAACTGGATCTACAACTTAGCGATACTTACAACCAAATACAAAACTTTGCATCCGCTTCAAGTATTTATGACGCTTTGATTGACGACATTGTTCCGCTTAACACTAGTATAACAACAAGTTATGATGGCAGTTTTCTTGACAAATTGCATATTTTATCAGAAAATCCCAACAACTCCACTGCAATTTCAAATTTCGTTACAGCATTAACTGATGTCAGACAAACTTCTTATGAACTTTATGAAATAACAAACAATATTGACGGAGATTTGATTGATTTTTACGCTTCTACAACTGAAATAGCATCTATAAAAAATATTTTTTATAACATAATTAACGTAATTCCAAGAACAGAAAATTTAAGTCTTTTGAATAGCCAAGAGCTTATAACTTTGGGCGAAAGAATAAGAAATCAATTTGCTTTGACAGATACTATCCTACTTCTTCAAAGTTTTAACAAAATTGTAATCTCGCCTGAAACATTGACAAGTATTTTTGATAGTTATTACACAAACATTGTTTTTGTTGAAAATTCTTCTAATACTCTTAATTTGATTTATACTGAAATAGAAGAATTTGCGACCGACCCTGAAAACTCATCTGGAGAAAGTTCTGAAAAGATTTTGGAAATCAATCAGTTGATAACAAAATATAAAAATGCAGTTGGAGTAGCAACTGCCCTATTGCAAAACTCTTTTGCTTTGGAAAAAGCCGGTACATTTTCTGATGCAACATTAAGGAATTATGTTGGGTTTGAAGATTTTAATGCTTATATATTAAAGGAAAATATAGCACTTAATTCATATTTGTTAGAAAATCAAATTTTTGATGGCGAATATTTTATTAACTACAATTTTGGAACAACTATTGGCTACACTGAAACAGCTTATGATTTTACTTTCTACGCAATGCAAATTTTAAGTGTTATTATAACAATTTTCTGCTTGTTCTTTACTGTTACTATATTAGCCGGTGAGCATATCAACGGAACAATGAAAATGCTTGCTATAAGACCATTTAAAAGAGAACGCATAATAAGCGGAAAAATACTTTCTTGCATATATTTTATGACTATGTTTATCATAATTTCCGCTGTTGCGGCTTTTGCGGTTGGATATAGTATGTTTGGCTTTACAAATGGAACTATGTTATTAGTCTTTAATGCCACCGATGTTGTAGCCCTTCCTGCCTATGCACCACTTTTACTTTATTTGGTTAGTTTGGGAATCAATATTGCATTTTATATTTGCATAGCTGCTTTGCTTTCGGTTTTATTTAGATCAAATACCTTTGCCTTGTTTGTCACATTTGTTGTTTACTTTTTTGGTTTGCTTTTCAACGCAATAAGCACAGGTGCAAGCTGGTTTGTTTACACTCCTTATGCACATTTGGACTTGTTTAAATTTTTGGGAAATAGCAATAGTTCTGGAAGTTTGTTTGGTATGAATATGATTGCAGATGGAAATTTCTATTTTAGTTTGGGTTATATTTTAGGGTTGATATTGGTAATAAATTCCATAACAAAAATAGTTTTTAGAAGAAGAGATATAGCATAGAGCAAAAACAAGTCCTTGTGGCTTGTTTTTTTCTAGCGAAAAAAAGCATCGCTCTGACGGACTGTTTTTGCTCCTTTACGGACCAAACGAAAACCGCATTGCATTGGCGGTTTTGTCCGTACT
>JAQVWL010000028.1 GCA_028709705.1 Clostridia bacterium | reverse complement strand
CATTTCAAGCATTTTGCTTTTTCTATTTCTTGATTCGTTAAATATGCCTACCAATTTTATGTTAGTAAAATATCCGACTATTAACAAAATAGGTATAAAAATTGCAAAAGAAGTAGCTATTTTCCAATCAATTAAAAAAGAAAATAGCACGGAAAGAAAAACAGTTAAAATAACTTTTATCATTCTTGGAAATATATCATAAATAACATTATAAAGGTCTGCTATATCACTTGTTAAACTAAAAAAAACTTGATTAGGTTTAAAATTTCTATCAATAAAAGCAAGTTTTTTGAAACAGTCTGCTCTTAAATCCCCACAAGCCTCGGAAGAAACGGTAAAAAAATTTTTTGTAGAATAATATTCAGTAAGATTTTTTAGTATTGCAAATACTAAAAAACTTATACACAAAATAATAACTATTTGTAAAGTCGTTATATTTGCAAAAAAACCTATTAGCCAATACCAAAAAACACTTAAACTACTTGTGTCGGTACTTGCCACGCTATAAACAGAATCAATAAAAAGTTGTGTAATTTGTGGCAAAATCAAAACAAAAAAAACACTGATACAGGATAATATTACGCCCCATACAACATTTTTTTTATATTCTTTGGAATAATGCCAAACAAATTTAAAATTTTTCATTATATGTCTTATTTTATCACATTTTGTAAAAAAAATCTAACAAAAATATATACAAAATAAAAAACTCACTGTTTATTTTTTAGTGAGTTTTTTGTTTATATTTTTTATTAAAAATTTTTAATCAAAACCTTCCATAAGCATTTTGTCTGCGACAAGTGCAATAAATTCACCATTTGTTGGTTTTTCGTTTTGATTATAAACTTTTATGCCAAAAAGGTTATTGATATTTTCTATCTTCCCCCTATTCCAAGCAACTTCTATGGCGTGGCGAATTGCCCTTTCCACCTTGCTTGAACTTGTTTCAAATTTTTCTGCAATAGACGGATAAAGTCTTTTTGTTATAGAATTTATTATTTCTGGTTTTTCAATAGCAAGCTTAATTGCTTCCCTTAAAAATTGGTATCCCTTTATATGTGCGGGTATTCCAACTGTTATAAAAACATTTGAAATTTTTTCTTCTACAATTTTTGTTTTCATATTTTTGAAATTTGGTTGCTTTACAACCGCAGTTTCAGAAAGACCAAGCACATCAAAAATTCTGTTATCTAAACTTTTCATATCTATTGGTTTTATCATAAAATATGAAACCCCAAGAGAGAGTGCCTTGTTTACAAAACCGCTATGCGACAAACAAGAAGTTATAACAATTTTCGGCATTTTGTTTTGTAGAGCTTTTTTTGCTTTATCTATAAATTCAAAGCCATCTAGTCCTGATAAAACAATGTCCATAATAAGCACATCAACGGGGTTTTTTCTTAAAAATTCTAAGGTTTCAAACCCATCTCTTGACTGCCCTGCAATATTGTACTTTTGTAATCCTTTAAAATAAGATATTAACTCAATCCTATTTTCGTCATTATTGTCAGCAATAAATAAATTTATCTTTTTGTTTTCACTTCCAAAATTTTCCATATTACCTCCTAATTTTTGGATTGTTTTATTTTTGTACAAAATTTTAAATCACTTCTACATGATAACAAAATTATTGTACAAAAACCAAAATTTTAAACATAATTTTTTATGCTTTTTTGTCTAAGTTTGAAGAAAAAAATGTTATTAAATCAAACTCTAGAATTTTAAATAAAAAAAACACAATCAAAAAAATAAGATTGTTTTTATTGTTATTAATTGTTTTATTTTATATAGTTTTTTAAATTCAATTGACAAAAACTTATAAAATTATTAAACTTTTACAAAAGGAGCAAATAAATGAAAATTATTTTGTTAAAAGATGTCAAAGGAACAGGTAAAGCAGGCGATATTGTAAATGTTGCAGATGGATACGGAAAAAACTTTTTGTTAAAAAACAACTTAGCTAAGCCAGCAACTAATGACGCAATAAATGTTAATCAAGAACAAAAAAAAGCAGATGCCTTTCACAAAGAACAAGAAAGATTGCAAGCAGTTGAACTTGCAAAAAAAATAGACAATATAACTATTTCTTTGCAAGTTAAGTGTGGCGAAAACGGAAAAGTTTTTGGTGCAATTACAACAAAAGAAATTGCAGATAGTTTTGAGAAACTTGGTATTGGCGTTGACAAAAGAAAAATTGTGTTAAAAGAACCAATAAAAAGTTTGGGTAACTACAAATTGGAAATTAAACTTCATCCACTTGTAACTGCAAAATTTAATGTTGATGTAATATCAGAATAAAAAAAATTCCTTTTTTAAAGGAATTTTTTTTAACTTGTTTGTGTTGAGTTTAAATTAATTAGCAAACTTAGCCCTGTGTCAAAACTATTAGTTGCTGTTTTTAAAACTAATTCATATTTGATAATAATGTATTCGTATTTTTGAGTTTCAGCGTTTAGGGGATCAAGTCTTACTCCGCTTAGCAAATTAAAATTAGCTTCACCTTGAGCAATAAGATTTGGATCACTTTCCATATTATTGACATCTGTAAATGTTATTCGAGAACCTTCATCTTTTTGTTTTACAACATAACTCCAACTAGCTGTAACAT
>JAQVWL010000017.1:2659-10810 GCA_028709705.1 Clostridia bacterium | reverse complement strand
AGGGTTAAAACTCACGAGGGCGAGTTTGAAGCGAAGGCGATTTTGCTTTGCTTGGGGGCTTCTGCAAGGCAACTTGATGTAAAAAATGAAAAAAAATTTGCAGGCAGAGGCATCAGTTATTGTGCACCTTGTGATGGCAATTTTTATAGAGGTAAAGCGGTTGCTGTTGTTTGCGGTGGCGACTGTTCTATTGATGAAACTTTGTATTTGTCGAATATTGTCGACAAGATTTATTTAATTCACCGAGGCAACAAATTTAAAAATGAAAATGTTGATTTTCAAGAAATTGTAAATATGTCAAAACAAGCAAATCCAAAAGTTGAAATTTTGACAAATACCATAATTCAAGAAGTCAAAGGCGAAAACAAAGTTCAAAGCATTATTGTCAAAAATTTGACAAACAAAACTGAAAGAGAGATAAATTTAGATGGCATTTTTGTTGCTATTGGCAGAAAACCTGACACAAGTTTGCTAAAAGGCATTGTAAATATGGATGAAAATGGCTATATTTTGACAGACGAAAGTATGAAAACCAACGTTGCGGGCGTTTATGCTGCCGGCGATGTTAGAAAAAAACAGTTAAAACAAATTGTAACCGCTTGTGCAGATGGTGCGATTGCTGTTGCTAGTATGATACCATATTTGAACACAAAAAAATAATTTTTAAAAAAGCATAAAAAAAGAGCAAAATTTGAATAAATTTTGCTCTTTTTCAGTTCTTTTGCTTTTCATATTATATTTTCATATTTTTTTTATATTTTATCTAAAAACTTTGCAAGACAAAAGTTCAATACTTTTAACAAATTCTGATGTTGTTGGAACGGCAAGGTCGGTTGAAAGATATTTTTTGTTGTCGTCTGCAAAAACTGAAACAGTATTGTTTTCGCCACACAAAACACTTCCTAAGAAGTTTGCTCCGCCAGAAATTCCGACAGGAAAACCTAGTTCTTTTGAAAGTTTTTGTGCCATAGCGATTGCATCATTATCATCAACGCCAATAACGCCATCAACAAATTCTTTGTCATATATTGGTGGTATTATTTCATCTGAAAGTCCTTGAATTCTGTGCTTGCCTTTTGATTTTCCAAAAGTCAAAAGTGAAGATTGTTTTGGTTCAACTGCAAATGCTTTTATTGTTTTGTCTTTGCCTTTAAAATATTTTGACAAGCCAATAAGCGTTCCACCTGTGCCCACCCCTGCAATGCAAGCCAAAATTTTTTCATCTGCTTGCTTTTCAATTTCTGGTGCAGTTGTTTTTGTGTGTGCAACAACGTTGTATTCGTTTTCAAATTGCAAAGGCAAAAAAGCATTATTTTCTTTGGCATATTCAATTGCTCTATCAAAAAGTTCAGTAAAACTTTTTCCAAAAATAAGTTCGCCACCAAAAAGTCTGATAAGGTCTTTTCTTTCCTTGCTCATAAACTCTGGCATAAAAATTGTAACGGGGTTGCCCAAAAATGCACCCAAAGCACAAAAAGATAGCCCCATATTTCCGCTTGTGGTTTCCACAATGGTTTGCCCTTTTTTAAGTTTGCCCGTTGCATAAGCATTTTCAATAATACTGAAAGCAACTCTGTCTTTTATGCTACCAGACAAATTATACCATTCTGCCTTCATATAAGCATTTTTGATTTTATCGTTAAAACGATATGTAATTTTTATTAAGGGTGTATTCCCTATCAAATTTTTTAAATCTTCTAATTTTCTTTCCATAATTTTGTTATTATATCATTATATGTCAAAATTGTAAAGAAGTTTTCCAGAAAAAAAATATTTATTTTTATATGTCGATTTTTATAAAAAATTAGCAAAAAAACAAGGGAACTCTACCAACAGTAGAGTGCTTTTTGGTTTTTTAGAGAAAATGACATTGTTTTAGGGTGTTATTTATATTTTTTTTTATAAACTAGTTTTGTAAGGGCAACCTTTACTATTAAGGAGAAAAAAAATGAAAATTGGATTATCTTCGGAAAGCACAATAGACTTTTCCAAAGATTTGTTAAAAAAATACGACATTCACAGTTTGCCTTTGTATGTTTATTTGGGCGAACAAGAGTTTTTTGATGGAAAGTTTGAATGTGAAAAGATTTTTGATTTTGTTAAAACCACGAAAAAACTGCCAAAAACAAGTGCGCCGAACGAAGCGGACTATATAAAGCATTTCAAAAAATTGCTAAAAGAAAACGATGCAGTCATTCACCTTTCTATTTCTAGCGGAGTTAGTAGCAGTTATGACCACGCACTTTCTGCCAGCAAACATTTCAAAAATGTTTTTGTTATTGACACAAAATCAATTTCAACAGGTATTGGGCTTTTGGCAATTCGGGCAAGAAATTTGATAAATCAAGGTCTTAACGCAGAAGAAATTGTAGAAGACATTTATTCAAACATTTCAAAAGTAAGAGTAAGTTTGGTGATAAGCAACTTGTCATATATTTACAAAGGTGGCAGATGCAACAGCATTTTGCTTTTGGGTTCAAATTTGCTAAAAATAAGACCGCAAATTGTTGTGCGAGAAGGTGTTTGCAGAACAGGCAGAAAATTTATCGGAAGTATGGACAATGTTTTTATCAAATACACAAATGCTGTGTTGCAAGAATATAAAAACGCTGATTTGGAAAATGTTTTTATAACATATACAACTTGCAAACAAGAAGTGCTGGACCAAATTGTAAATATGCTAAAACAACAAGGCTTTAAAAATATCAACATTACAAAAGCAGGTGCAACCGTTACTTGCTATACGGGCGAAAACAGTTTGGCGGTTATTTTAATAGAAAAATAAAAATTCTACTATCAGTAGAGTTGCCTTTATTTTGTAGAGTTTAAAACTATATTTTAGGTTTGATTTAAAAAACTTTTTTTATTAAAATATATTTAATTATAGGAGAAATTATGAAAATAAAGGTTTCAGCAGAAAGTACAGTTGATTTGTCAAAAGAATTGATAGAAAAATTTGAAATTAGCACTATTCCGCTTTATGTTAGATTGGCAGAAAAAGAATTCAAAGATGGCGATATTCCTTGCCAAAATATTTTTGATTTTGTTAAAAAAACAAAAACTTTGCCCAAAACAAGTGCTCCAAACGACCAAAATTATATAGATTATTTTAGCGATTTGTTAAAAGAAAACGATGCAGTCATTCACTTTTCAATTTCTAGCGAAATAAGTGGAAGTTACCAGCACGCTTTGAGTGCCAGCAAGCAACTTAAAAATGTTTATGTTATAGACAGTCGCACACTTTCAACAGGCATTGCCCTTCTTTGCTTGTGTGCAACCGATTTGGCAAAAAAAGATTTGCCAATTGAAACGATTGTGCAAAAAGTTAAAGACAGAGTGCCTTCTACTTGTGTGAGTTTTATTCTTAACGAACTTAACTACCTTTACAAAGGTGGCAGATGCAACAGCCTTCAATATTTTGGTTCCAACTTGCTAAAAATTAGACCACAAATTTTGGTTAAAAATGGCAGTATGACTTCTCACAAAAAATTTATGGGCAGTATTGACAGCGTTTTTATCAAGTATGTAAATTCCGTTTTGGAAGAATTTAACACTCCTGACTTAAAAAACATTTTTATAACATACACAACTTGCAAACCCGAAACAGTGGAACAAATCAAGCATATTTTAACCGAAAAAGGTTTTAAAAACATATACATTACAAACGCAGGTGCAACAATAACTTCATATTGTGGCGAAAACTGCCTAGGCATCTTGTTCTTCAACGACGGAAAGTAATTTTAAAAAAATATAACCGACAAAAAATGAATTAAAAAAAATAGATTAAAACTATAAAATATACAAAAGAATAGATAAAAAAATAAAGGTTTGTTAAAAAATAAACCTTTTTTTATGTAATATTGTAATTTGCGGGAGGCGGAAGTGATTGCCCCGCAGAATTTGGGGCATCGCTCCGCCGAGATTGATTTTTTTCATTTTTTATTTTCAACAATCAATATTATAGTATATTATTCAGTCCTGCATTTATTTTTACAACTCTCTATAACACTCAACTTTTTTATCTTTCGTATTCGTTAAAATTGGCAAACAATCCGCTTGTTCTTCCAATTTTTTGCTCACACTTTCGCACAATTCTTTTTTGGGAGATTTTTCTAATTCTGTCCAAATTCCATAATATCCGTTTTTATCCCTATGCTCCAACGCACTTCCCCACAACCTATCACTATTTGAAATAAACAATGATTTTTTCAAATTTTCAGGCAAATTTTTGGGGTCAATCAAAATAAAAGCAACATTTTTGTTTGGCACCAAAACGCCAAATCTTTCGCGTTCGGTGTCTTTTACATTTGCAGAAGACCAATAAGTGTGATAGCCTTTTTGTTTTAATAAATTGCTTGCTTTTCTAACCGCTGGGTCATAAGCAAAATCAAAATCACAGTTCCCCCATCTATTGTTTGCAAGTACTTCTGAAATATATGTTGGGTTGTTTTCCATATTTTCACACCATTCAATAAATTGTCTGTTGTTTGCAATTTGATTGTTTATTTTAGTGTTCAATCCTTTGTTTACTGCTTCTTTGTAAAACAAATTTAAAATAATTTCCAACTTTTCTTTTTTTGATTGTTTTAAATCAACAAAAATATCGGGATTTTCACAAAAATTGAATTTGTTAAAAATTGAATAATGAAAATTTGGTTTGGCAAAAATTCTTTCTTCCATTATGTTTTTATCATACTCTGACATAGTGGTATTTTTTATTAACAAATCCCATTCTTTTTTTCTTTTTTCTTCCCCGAATACCATATCAATTATATGGCAAAAACTTTCAACAAAATCTCTATTTGTTAAGTTTTTTATCACAACATTTTCAAAATTTACTTTTTCTTTCATTTTTCCTTCTTTTTGAATAATATAGCACAACAATTTTAGTTTTTCAATACCCTTTTTGCATAAAAAAATTAAATTTTCTAATAATAATTTTAAGGAGTTATTTATGAAATTATTAGAAAGTAAAACATTTTTGAATTTGGCAAAATCTTATGCGGGAGAATGTCAAGCACATATTAGGTATAAATTTATTGAATATGGTGCGAGATATAACAATTACAAAAACATTGCAAGCATAATTGATGATTTGGTTTACAACGAATTTAACCACGCAAGAATGTTTTACACTTTTATTCAAGACGCAACAAAAGACACTATTGCAAACATTGATATCAGTTCGGGCTACCCTTTCAAAGAAAAATGGGATTTGATGGAAAATTTGCGACTTGCAAGCGAAGATGAAAAAAATGAAGGTACAAAAATCTATCCTCAATATGCAGAAATTGCACGGCAAGAAGGTTTTGAAGAAATTGCAACACTTTTTGAAAATATTGCAAAAATTGAAAGGGACCATAGCAGTATTTTGGCAGATTTATATAACCAAATAAAAAAAGAAACACTTTACAAAAAGCCCAATTCGGTTGCTTGGAAATGTGCTGATTGCGGTTATATTGCAGAAGGCAAAGAACCTTGGCAAACCTGCCCTGTTTGCAAGGCGGAGCGAGAATCAATCATTTTGAAATGCGATGCAAGCAGTTCTACAAAACAAAAATAAACGAAAAAAAAGAGATAAAAATTATAAAAATTTATATTTTTTTTTATCTAACACAACTTTCATAATTTGGACCATCAAGGCTTATTCTATGCAACTTATATCTTATTTGGCGTTCAAGTTCTTCGGTTTCAAATGCAATATCATTTCTTGTTCTGTCTGCTGTTTTAATTTCTGCAAGATTAACGGCTGAATGGTGCATTTCCACAACAAAATCTGAGTTATCATACAAATAATGCAAAACAGTTTTTGCGGTTTTTTCAGTTTTATAAACTCCAAACAATCTTTTTTGGTTATCTTTTAAATAGTCTTCTTTGTAAATTTTGTAATATTTTTCGTTTGTTTTTATTTGTTTCAAATCTTCCATTTTTTATCCTTTTTTTATATCATTATTATAGCAATTTGAAACAAAAAGTCAATAGGCAAAATTTAGGAAATTTTCTAATCTCTTTCTTTGCCGAAAAAGAAAGCGGTTTTAATTCCCGGACCTGCGTGCGTGCCGATTGTTGAACCAATATATGTGTATAAAACATCTTTAAAACCAAAATGCTCTTTCAGCGTTTCGCCAAAAATTTTGGCTTCTTCGGGAATGTCAGAATGTGAAACATACAATGTTTGTTCGCTTGCATTTGTTATTTTTTCACTTATTTTGCTTATTATTTTTTTGACTGCTCCCTTTTTGCCCAAAACTGTTGCACAAGCCAAAAGACTGCCCGCTTTGTCTAACTTTAAAATTGGGTTTACTGCCAAAAGTTTTCCAATAACCGCACTTGTTGATTTCATTCTGCCACTTCTTGCCAAATATGACAATGTACTTGTTGTGTAATAAGTGTTAATTTTTGCTTTGTTTTCTTCCACCCATTTTACACATTCTTGAACTGTTTTGCCTTGTGCTTTAAATTCTGCAACTTTTAGTGCCAAAATTCCATAACCAACGGAAGCAAGCGTTGAATCAATAAAATATATTTGAGAATTTGGGTATTTTTCTTTTAATTTTTCAACTGCTAACAAACCATTATTGAAAGTTCCAGAAATTGCACTGCCCATACAAATATGGAGTATCGGCAAATTTTGAGTGAGCATTGGTTCAAAAAATTCAATAAATTCTTCAATATTTATTTGGCTTGTTTTAAAGATAACTCCTTTTCGCATTTTGTTGTAAAATGCTATGCTATCATTTTCGTTCATTGTGTCAATGTTCTCTTCTTGATCGCTATAATACTTTAAATGTATAGGTGTGATATTGTTTTTTTGGCACAATACTAATGATAAATCGCACCCTGAATCTGTTGTTAATATAAAATTGTTATTCATTTTTTTCTCCTTTAACAATAAAAGTTTAACTTTGTTTGGGCAAAAAAGACAATCTAATTGTCAAATTAAATATATATTATTACCACTTCTAACTATAAAATGACAAAATCAATTCTACTTATAAAAAAATAATTCTCTTGTCAAGAGAATTGGTTGGTTATATTTTTTATAAAACAAAATTTTTGTTAAATTCAAAAAGGGCAATACCAACACTTGTTGGCAAATTAAGCGAGTCAATTTTTTCGCTATGTTTTATCAAAATACTTCTGCCCAAAGTCAAACAATTTTCAGGCAAACCTGTTGCTTCGTTGCCAAAAACCAAAGCAAAGTTTTGTTTGGGATAAGATTTTTCGCCCAAATATTCAGTCCCATTTAACATAAAGAAAAACTTTTCTATTTTTAAATTTTGGGTCATATATTCTTCTAGCGACTGGTATTCTGTAATGTTTAAAGAAAAAATTGCACCCATTGAAGCCCTTATCACTTTCGGGTTAAAATAGTCAACTGCCGGTTTTATAATAACAAGATTTGTAATGCCGAAACCAAGCATTGCACGCATTATTGTGCCCAAGTTGCCCATATCACTTGGATTGACAAGCACAACTTGTTTGCTTGAATTTATGCTATTTGTATATTTTTTAAAAACACCAACAATAAAACAATTTTCTTTGGGACTTATTTTTTCAATTAGTTTATCATTTTGTTCAATTTCAATTTTGTTTTGTTTGGCAAGTTCCAAAATTTTTTCTATTTCTTTTGTCAAAATTAACTTGCTATGCGTTAAAATACCAACAACTTTTTTGGGGTTGTTGGTTAACAATTCAAAAGTTGGAAAACCACCAAAAGAAAAAGAAAAATCTTTATCTTTTTTATATTTTTCTATTCCTTTCATAAAATATTCCTTTTTTGGTGCACCCAGAGAGATTCGAACTCCCGACCTTCTGTTCCGTAGACAGACGCGATATCCAGCTTCGCCATGGGTGCATATTAGATTTTATTAATGATATTTTTGTAGCAACAAGGAACAGAAGGTCTCAAATGGGGTCCCCAAAATTGTTAGTTTACGCAATTTTAGGGAGTGGAACAAGCCATTCGACAAAGCGACGCTTTTGCGAAGCAAAACAAGCCAAGAGAATGTGCTTGTGGAAACGTTCCGTAGACAGACGCGATATCCAGCTTCGCCATGGGTGCATATTAGATTTTATTAATGATATTTTTGTAGCAACAAGGAACAGAAGGTCTCAAATGGGGTCCCCAAAATTGTTAGTTTACGCAAT
>JAQVWL010000017.1:0-2559 GCA_028709705.1 Clostridia bacterium | reverse complement strand
TTTGGGGATCGGAACAAGCCATTCGACAAAGCGACGCGGTTTCCAAATGAGGTCCCCGAAATTGCATTCATAAGAATATCACAAATATAGGTATAAGTCAAGGCGGTTGAGCGTATTTAGATATATTCTTTAATGTTTTTTTGAATTTCGTTGAAAATATTTATAAATTTGCCAATATGAAAACCATCTACAAATGCGTGATTTGCAAAAATGTGCATATTTATAAAATATTTTCGCTTTTTGAGTTCATATTGACCCCAAATAAATTGTGGGATTGTATAGTCATCATCATAAGGAACTTCAACGCTAGAAAATTTGTACCAAGGAACGCAACTAAACCAAATTTGACCTTGTGAGTTGTTGTTAATTAATGCTTGATTGGTTAGCATTTTTTCCCTTGATGCTTTAAAATCATAAACAAAAGCAGTAAACTTTTCAGAATATTCAACAGGTACAAAACCAATATTATTGTCTGGTTTTAGGTCAACAAAAGAAGAAATAATTTTGTCGTATAAAACTATTTTTCCGTTTTCAAATCTATATTTAAACTCATTTATTTGATTAACAGTTTTTGAAATAACATAACCGATTAGTGCGTAAAGATTTTTGTTTTTTTTGCTATATTTAACCAAATTTGTGATTTCTAGTTCAGTTGTGATTGAAACGAAAGGTCTTTTTTTATAAAAAAAATGCAAAAAAGAGTCTTTTCTTTCAAAATCTTCCAAGTTTATTTCTTTTGTATTTTCATTTTCCACGAAAGATATATTACAAGATAACCTTGCTAAAGTCAAATATTTTGAATAATAAAAACTTTTGTGGCAATAATTTTTTATTATGAAAACTGTTAATTTTTTATTTTCAAAAATATTAAGAATATTGCTTGTTTTTTTGTTGTTTTTTATTTGGGTTAGGTACTATGAAAAATCACTTGTTTGGGCAGTTGTTTATACATCTGTTTTGACTCTTGCTTTTGATTTTTTGCTAACTTTTATAACCAAGAAAAAAGATTTGAAAGCAAGTATGAAAAAGGGCGAAATCGCAAAAGCAGAGGGATATTGCAACTTTTTTGTTTTTAATGGGAATGCAGTTGCGGTTAATTTTTTTTATGAACTTTTGTCAAAAAATTTTTCTTCCACCAAAAAAGCAAATTATATTTTGTTTGAAAATGGCGAAGAAAAAAATGTGCTGTTCCCATATTATATTTACAACAAAATGAGTATTCAAGATTTGGTTTTTGTTTATGAAAAAGTAAAAAAATTGACTATAAATAAAATAATAATTTGCACAAATGAAGTTGACCCAAAAACAAAAGAACTTGTTGCCAAACTGCCAATAAAATTTGTGATTTTAAACAAATATGAAACCTATGAAAGTATTATGAAAAAATACGACTATTTCCCGGACTCACTTCTCAATATTGATGACAATCCAAAACTAAATTTTAAAACTTTTTTGGCTTATAGTCTTAACAAAAAAAGAGCAAAAGGTTATATATTTTCTAGCATCATTTTGCTTATTTCTAGTTTGTTTGTTAGGGTTACAATTTATTATTTGGTTTTTAGTAGCATACTTCTGCTTATGGCAATATTTTCTTATACCAATACTTTGTATAACAAAAAAATATCTACTGACATTTTTTAAACAAAAAAAGTTTGCAAATTGCAAACTTTTTACACACAAATTTTTTTTGATAAAATTATTTAAGTTCAACTGTTGCGCCGGCTTCTTTGAATTTTGCTTCAAATGCTTTTGCATCTGCTGTTTGAACGTTTTCTTTGATTGTTGAAGGTGCATTGTCAACCAATGCTTTTGCTTCTGACAATCCAAGTCCTGTAACTTCTCTAACAACTTTGATAACAGCGATTTTGTTTGCTCCAACTTCTTTCAAAACGATGTTGAATTCTGTTTTTTCTTCAACTTCTGCTGTTGCAACTGGTGCTGCTGCTACTGCAACTGGTGCTGCTGCACTAACACCAAATTCTTTTTCTAACGCTTTAACCAATTCACTAACTTCAACAATTGTCAAAGTTTTGATTTCTTCTACGATTTTATTTAAATCTGCCATAATTTTTTATCTCCTATTTTTTTTATAAATTTTTTTTGTTTTTGTTGTTTTTTTTGTTTTTTTTGTAACTAAATTTTAGGGTGTTTTGGCAAGGCTCGACCGCTTTGATTTGGCACGGGTTTAGTTAAACCTAAATGTCTGTCAAAGCAAGGCGGGCAGAAACCACCAAAATACCTTGAATTTATTTCAATAAACAAATTTTAGGGTGTTTTGGCAAGGCTCGACCGCTTTGATTTGGCACGGCTCGTACACAAATGTACGTGCCTGTCAAAGCAAGGCGGGCAGAAACGCAGCCAAAATGCTATAAAATTTGTTTATTTTGTTGCAATGGCGTTCATCGCCACTGCAAGCCCCCTAGCTGGTGCACTAAGCACATAAACCATTTTTCTGGCTGGTGCTTGAAGTGTGCCCAATAGCATTGCAATTAAAGTTTCTTTTGATGGTAGTTTTGCAAGCGCTTCAACTTCGGTTGCACCTATCACTTTGCCATCTAT
>JAQVWL010000007.1 GCA_028709705.1 Clostridia bacterium | reverse complement strand
GCTCCAACAAGACAAGGAATACCGGGCGATTTGAACATAAAAATCAATATTTTGCCACACAAAATATTGGTAAGAAAAGGCATAGATATTTTTCTTGATTTGTGGCTTCCTTACACAACTTTGATATTGGGCGACAAAATTGAAATACCTACAATAAACGGAACTTACGAACTAACAATACCTGAACTTACACAAACAAACACAGTTATGCGACTTAAAAACAAAGGTGTCAAGATGCTAAATCGAGAAGTTTTTGGAGATATGCTTATCACAATAAAAGCAGAATTTCCCGCTTCGCTTGACAAAAAAACAAAAGAGCATTTAAAAATTTTGCAAAAAGAAACCAACGAAAACAGTTTTGTAAAATTTAAAAAGTTTAAAGAAAAAAAATAAAAGTTTTTCCTTCGGGAAAGACTTTTTTTTGCTTTTATTACATATACATAATTAAAATATAATATATTATGACAAAAAAATAATTGACTTTATTGTTTGACTTAAATTATTTATGTTAGTATAATAAATTATAAAAGTTATTGTAATTAAGGAGAAATTTTTATGGAAAAAGAAAATTTGAAAACAAAAAAAATTACAACCAAAACAACTGCAAAACCAGACTTGCCTCCCCCACCACCAAAAGCAACAACAAAAAAGGTTGCAAGCAAAACACCAACAACAAAAAAGGAAACTGAATTACCAAATTGGGAAACAATTCAAACTGAAACCAAAATTGAAGTGCCAAGCACTTTAAAAATTTTAAACCAAAATATTAATCCAACTGCAAAAAACAATATTTATAATATTGATTTGATAAACGACTACACCAAGAAAAAAGACTTGCCAATTTGGGCGTATTGGGTTTTTGTGCCATTAATATTTTTTATGCTTCTTTTTATTATTGTCTTTGCAATAGGTGCAGCGGCATATACAGGTTAATATTTTAAAAAACATTTTTTGTTTTTTTGTTTATATTGCCATTTGTCTTCAAACTTAAAAAGCAAAATTTGCTTTTTTTATTTTTATTATATTTAATTGAAAAAACTATAAAAATGTAATATAATTTATTTATGAAAAAATTTTTTGTCGACAAAGAAAATATGTCAAACGCAACAATTCAAATTGTGGGCGATGAGTTTTTTCATTTGTCAAAAGTTTTGAGAACACAAATTGGCGAAAAAATTGTTTGTTTGTGCGGAGATGATTATATTTACAACTGCACAGTTGTCGACATAACCAAAACTTTTGCAAGTGCAAAAATTGACAGCAAAGAAATTTGCCTATCAAACCCAAAATCAAATATTACAGTTTTTCAAGGGCTTCCAAAGGGCGAAAAACTTGAAATGATAATTCAAAAAATAAGTGAACTTGGGGCAAGCAAAATAATACCTTTTGAAAGTGAATTTACAATTGCAAAAAATAATGCAGTAAAAATGGAACGCTTAAACAAAATTGCAAAAGAAGCAAGCAAGCAATGTGGCAGAAGCAAACCATTGGAAATTGGCGAAACAATTAATTTATTAAATATAAAAAAATATTTAATGAATTATGATTTGATTTTATTTTTATATGAAAATAATTCTATTTTAAATAAAATAAATAATATTAATGAAAAAATAATAAATTCAAAAAATATTGCAATAATTATTGGCAGTGAGGGCGGATTTTCGGAAAGAGAAAATGATTTTATTTCTACTTTGGCAGTTGAAAAAATTTCACTAGGCAAAAGAATTTTGAGAACAGAAACTGCAACAATAGCACTTGTTGGGTATTTAAGTTTTTTGACAAACAATTAAGTTTTATGATACAGGAGAAAATATGAAAGCAGTTTTATTAACATTAGGGTGCAAAGTTAGCCAGTATGAAACCGAAACAATTGGCGAAGCATTAAAAAATTTGGGATATGAAACAACAACAAATTTAGAAGAAGCGGATATATATGTGCTAAACACTTGTGCGGTTACAAACGAAGCGGAAAGAAAATCAAGGCAAATGATTGCAAAATTTAACAAACTAAACCCAAACGCAAAAATTTTTGTTTGTGGTTGTGCTTCGCAAAACAACCCCGACCAATTCAAAGATTTAAAAAATGTTTTTTTTGTTTGTGGAAGTGCAAACAAATTAAGTATTTTGGAGCATTTAAACAAAAAGGGCAAAAAAATTGATAAATTTCCTGATTTTTATGAAAATGTTGGCATTTCAACTTCAAGCAACACTCGTGCATATGTTAAAATTCAAGATGGTTGCAACCGTTTTTGCTCTTATTGCATTATCCCCTACATTCGCGGGCGAAGTAGGTCAAGAGATATACTCAGCATTTTAAAAGAAGTTGAAACATTAATGCAAACAGGGGTCAAGGAGATTGTTTTAAGCGGAATCGATATTTCTGATTTCAAAATTGATGACAATCCCGGAATTTTGGAACTGCTAAAACAACTTGAAAATTATAGCATTAGAGTTCAACTTGGTTCAATGGAACCAACAATGATAACTGACGAGTTTGTGAAAACTTTGAAAAACTTGAAAAACTTTTGCCCGCATTTTCACCTTTCAATGCAAAGCGGGTCTACAAGCGTTTTGAAAAGAATGAACAGGAACTACACTAGCAATGATTTTGTTTTGGCTGTTAAAAAAATAAGAAAACACTTTAAAAACGCAAATATAACAACCGACATTATTGTGGGTTTCCCCGGCGAAACTGACAAAGAGTTTGAAGAAACAATTAAAACTATTAAGAAATGCAAGTTCGCATATATGCACATATTTCCATACTCTCGCCGAAGCGGAACAACAGCCGATAAGTTGCTGGCTTTGAAAACAAACAAGGCATATTTTATTGTGGACGGCAATATTATTAAAGAAAGGGCGAAAAAACTTGCAAAAATAAACGAAAAAAACAACAGAAATTACAACAAAAAGCAAATAGGCAAAACGCTTTCGGTGATTGTTGAAGAAAAAAATGGCACTTTTTATGTGGGCCATTCAGAAAATTATGTTAAGGTTTTTGTTGACGACTTAAAAGAAATGCCATATAATATTATTAGAGTTAAAATTAAAGGCAGAAACAAAGATGGGGTTATTGGAGGTTTATTATGATAGATCAGGAAAGTGGCTGAAGTTACAAACTATTTAACAAAAAATTAATATCAAACAAAATTTTTGGGGGTTAATATGAAAATGGAAAACAGAACATCTTGGTAATTTTTTAAAATAAATCAATTAAGAAAAATCAATATTTTTTATTGACTTTTTTTTGTTTGTAATATATAATGATTTCACATTTATAAACTGAAAGGTGGTGATGAAAGAATGACAACAGTAAAAGTTGGCGAAAACGAAACTTTGGAAAGTGCTTTAAAAAGATTTAAACGCAAATGCCAAAAAGACGGCATTATTGGCGATATAAGAAAAAAAGAAGCATACCACAAACCTTCTGTCGCAAAAAAACTAAAACAAGAAGCGGCAAGAAAGAAAGCGCGAAAGCATCAATAACAAAAAGCACGAAAGTGCCTTTTTTATTTTATTTTAAAAAAATAAAGGTAAACAACAAGTACTGTCGAATAAAAGATTTAGAAGATTATTTTGATAAGGAAAAAAATGAAAGAAAACTTATATGGACAAGACTTTATTGAAAAGTTAAAATCAAAAAATGACATTGTTTCTATAATTTCAAAATATGTTCGGCTTGACAAGAAAGGAAAGAATTTTTGGGGGTGTTGCCCTTTTCACCACGAAAAAACCCCTTCCTTTTGCATTAATGAGTACGAACAATTTTATCACTGCTTCGGCTGTGGCGAGTCGGGCGACGTTATCACATTTTTGCGAAAATACGAAAATATGGAATATGCCGAAGCAATCAAATTTCTTGCCGAAAATGTGGGAATGGAACTGCCCGTTTTTGAAAACAATGACCAATACATAAAAAACAAAAAAATCAAAGACAGAAGTTTGGAAATTTTAAACTTGGCAAAAGAGTTTTACAAAAAAAATATTTACTTACCCGAAGCAAAACTTGCACAAGAATATATCAAAAAAAGAAAAGTAACAAAAAAAGAACTTGAAGATTTTGAACTTGGATATAGCGTTGACCCTTTTCAAATTGTCAATTTTTTGAAAGAAAAAGGGTTTTCAAACGAAGAACTAAAATTGTCTGGCGTTTGCGAGATTAGCAAAAGTGGAAAACCTTATGACTTTTTAGCCGAAAGATTGGTGTTCCCCATTGTTAACACGATGGGCGACTGTATTGGTTTTAGCGGGCGAGATTTAAAAAATTCTGGCATTATGAAATATAAAAACACTTCTGCAACACTTGTTTTTGACAAAAGCAAAACAATTTATGGCATAAATCTGATAAAAAAACTTAAACAAAGTGGCGAACTTGGCGAAATCATTTTGGTTGAAGGGCAATTTGATGTTATCACAATGCACCGCTATGGTTTTGAAAACACAGTTGCGTGCCTTGGCACTGCAATCACAAAAGACCATATTCGAGATTTAAAGCGGTTTGTTGACAACATTGTTTTGTGCCTTGATGGCGATAGTGCGGGGCAAAAAGCAACACTTCGAGCTTTGGGTGTTTTTGAAAATTCTGGGCTTAACATTAAAGTTGTTGTTCTTCCAAACAAGCAAGACCCTGATGAGTTTTTGCAAAACAACGGAAGCGAAGCATTGAAAGATTTAATCAAAAATGCAATTGCACCTATGGCATTTAAAATACATTTGATAAAACTGCAATATGACATAAGCAAAAATGATGAAAAATCTAAATTTGTTAAAAATTGTTTGAAAGAAATTTCCACACTTTCCGCAAACGCAGAGCAAGAAATTTATTTGAACGAAATAAAAAACTTGACAAAAATCCCGATAGACATTTTAAGGCGAGATTTGACAAATACTTCACAAACAAAAACAACTAGCGAGAAAGAAGTTGAACCTTTAACCAGCGAAAAAGATGCAACAACAAAAGCAATCAAATATGTTTTGGCGTGTTATTTGACAGACAAATCTTTTGTAAATTTTGAAAGTAATATTGAACCTTACATATCAAACCCAACTCTAAAAAAACTTTATAACTTGATTTTGGACAAGAAAAAAGCAAACAAAAAATTGATAATTTCTTGCTTGTTTGATGAGTTTGATATTGACAATGAACCAAATATAAAAGATATTATCAACTTTGATTTTAAGATTATTGAAAATCAAGAAAAATACTTTAATGAATGTCTTTGGCTTGTTGTTGAAAGCGAGTTAAAGTTTAAAAAAAGTGTATTAAGTAAACAATATTCAGAAGAAAAATTACAAGAAAATAGAAAAAATATTTTGTTTGAAATAAACAAAATCAATCAGCAACTAATGAATAAAAATTTAGGGAGTTTATAATTTATGAAAGAAAAAATTGAAAATGAAATAAAAAAATTTGTGGAAATGGGGCAAAAAAAGGGCTCTATTAATGAAGAAGATATCTATTTTAGAATGTTAAAATACGAAGCAACAGCAAAAGATATTGATGATGTTATAAAAAAACTTGAAGATATGGATATAAGAATTATTAAAAACCCAACACCCGAAACTATTGAAAATATGGACAACATAGTTTCACAAATCAATGTCACCGTCAACGACCCCGTAAAAGTATATTTGAAAGAAATTGGCAAATCTCCACTTTTGACAGGCGAAGAAGAATTGGACTTGGCAAAAAGGGCGGGCGAAGGCGACTTGGTTGCGCGTTCAAAACTTTCTGAATGCAATTTAAGGCTAGTTGTTAGCATTGCAAAAAGGTATATTGGCAGGTCCAATATGCACTTTTTGGACCTTATTCAAGAAGGTAATATGGGGCTTTTGAAAGCGGTTGAAAAGTTTGATTACACAAAAGGTTTTAGGTTTTCTACTTATGCAACTTGGTGGATTAGACAGTCAATCACAAGAGCAATGGCGGACCAAGCAAGAACAATAAGAATACCTGTGCATATGGTGGAAACTATCCACAAACTTACACGCACAACAAGAACTCTGCTTCAAAAATTGGGCAGAGACCCAACAGTTTCAGAACTTTCAGAAGCAATGGGAATACCCGAAGAAAAAGTTAGCGAAATTCAAAAAATTGCACAAGAACCTATTTCGCTTGAAAACCCTGTTGGCGAAGAAGAAGACAGCAAAATTGCCGACTTTATTGAAGATGAAACTATAAAATCGCCAATGGAATCGGTTAGCGAAAATATGCTAAAAGAACAATTATTTTCTATTATTGAAACTTTGACACCCAGAGAACAAAAAGTGATAAAAATGAGATACGGGCTTGATGACAACCGCACAAGAACGCTTGAAGAAGTTGGCAGAGAGTTTAATGTAACAAGAGAAAGAATAAGGCAGATTGAAGCAAAGGCATTAAGAAAACTACGCCACCCTACCCGTTCCAAAAAACTTGTAGACTACCGTGATTAATTGTGTTATAATTGCTTTACAAGAAAAGGAGAAAAAATGGATATAAAAAAAATTTTGGACTATCAGACCAAAGACTTTGAAATTATAAAACTTGAACGAACTTTGAACGAAAGTGCAGACAAAAAAATTTTGGATAATTTGGTTGAATTGGTAAAAGAATCTCAAAATACATCTGCAATGCTTGAAAAAGAAGCGGAAGAAACTTTGTTGCAATACAACAATATGAAAAAAAATTATGAAGATAATATAAAAACATATGAAACATTGAACAGAAAAGAAGTTGATAAATTAACAGAAAATGAAATCAACGATATAATGAAATTGGCAAACAACATTTCAACAAACTTGAACATTTTGGAAAAGAAACTTTTGCAACAAGCGGACAAAATCAACGCTATTTTGGCAGATTTTGACAACACAAAAAAAAGATATAACATTGCAAGAGAAAAACATAAAATTCACAAAGAAAAATTTAACACTCAACTTGAAACAATACAACCGCAAATAAATGCTTTGGCACAAGAACTAAAAGAAATGGAAAAAAGCATTGAACCAAAAGTTTTGAATAGATATAAAGCAAAAAGGCAAGACAAACTTTTCCCTATTTTTGTGGCAGTAAATTCAAATTCTTGCGGTGGTTGTATGATGGAACTCCCTTCTGGTCAAATTGAAAAACTAAAAAAAGATGGTTTTCTTGAATGTGAAAACTGCAACAGAATTATTTATTTTGTATAAAGAATAAAAAAAAACTTCCTTTCAACTTTTAAGTTAAATGGAAGATTTTTTTTAGTTTGAACCTTTGATTTTTGCTGCTTTGCCGGTTAGGTTTCTAACATAGTAAAGTTTTGCTCTGCGTGGACTACCCTTTCTAACCACATCAACGTGGTCAATAAGTGGAGAATGAACAGGAAATGTTCTTTCTATTCCAACACCAAAAGAAACTCTTCTAACTGTGAAAGATTCCCTAACACTGCCGTTCTTTTTGGCAATAACAACACCTTCATAGGCTTGAATTCTTTCTTTTTCGCCTTCTTTGATTTTATAGAAAACTTTTACAGTGTCACCAACATTTACCATTGGGGCATCTTTTTTTTCATTTTCTTTTTCTATAATGTCTACAATATTCACGACTTTCCTCCTATTTATATAAGGTGTTCATACATAATTTACATAGCGGACCACCCAAAGTCTTTTGTATAATAACACATAAATTTTAAAATTACAATAGATTTGGGCAAATTTTATTGGCGAGTTTTTACAGAGATAAAATCTTCAAAAATTTTTATGTATTTGTTGCATTCTTGTTTGTTTTTCATTTCGGCAAATATTCTTACAACATTTTCTGTGCCACTAAATCTTATAACAGCCCAATATCCGTTTTCAAAAACAAATTTTGCTCCGTCATCATAAATTGCTTGCAAGATTGGTTGCGGAGTTTGTGGCAAGTTTTTGTTTGCAAAAACTTTTTGCAAAATTTCTTGTCTTTTTTGCTCCGTAATTGAATATGCAAATTCTGCAACTTCGCAAGGATATTTGTATTGTTTTTTTAAATCAGCAATTATTTCTTTTAAGGATTTTTTATAAGTTGCAAAAATTTCTATCATTATAAGTGCTGACAAAAGACCATCTTTGTGCAAAATATGTTTGCCTATTGCAATGCCGTTAGACTCCGCTCCAAGCAAAATGTCTGGATTTTCTTGCATTGCTTTTGCAACATTTTTGAAGCCCACTTTTGCATCAAAAATTTTGCAATTGTTTTCTTTTGCAATTTTGTTTACAAGTTCAGTTAAGGCACAGTTTTTTACCATTCCACCTTTAAGTTTTTTGTTTTTTAAAAAAAATTGAAAAAACAATGCGGAAACATAATTGCAGTCATAAAATGTTCCATCTTTATCCAAAAAACTAATTCTGTCGCCATCGCCATCAAGTGCAAAACCAAAATCAAAGTCACCAGATTTTAACATATTTATTTGGTCTTGTAAATTTTTTTCATATGGGGCTGGAAGCATATTTTCAAAAAACGGGTCAATATTTTGATTTATTGTCTTAAATTTTACACCGCTTTTTTCTAACACATATTCCATACATTCAACTGAACTACCATGCATTGCATTGAACAAAACTTTTGGGTTGTTTTGTTTTATTTTAAAAGCAAATTTTAGCATACTGTTGCAATATGTTTTTATGTCTTGGCAAATTGCAATGTTTCCGTTTTTTACTGCACTTTCAAAATCCATTGTTCTTATTTTTTTGTAAGGTTTTTTGTTGGCAATTTTTGAAATATTATCATTTGTTTCTGTTGTGCTTTCGCAACCATTTTTCAAAAATATTTTTATTCCATTATAAGTATAAGGATTATGACTTGCGGTTATATGCACTCCAAAATCCAAATTTTTTGTTTGAAAAGCAATAAGAGTTGAAGGCACTGATTTGTTATAAAACATCACCTTTGCACCATAAGCAACAAGCACTTCACTAATCCACATTGCAAATTGTTTGCCCATAAACCTGTTGTCATATCCAACATACACCCAATTTGACAAATTGTTTTTAAAATGCTTGGTCAAAGCAAAACCAATTTTTTGAACATTTTCTTTTGTAAAAGTGTCTGCAAAAACACCTCTAAACCCACTGGTTCCAAATTTTATCATTTTTCTTCCTTTATTCTATTATACTTTCAAAAGCAATATTTATGTTTTGATCTATGCTGAAAATTGAATTTGTAATTGCCAAACTATATTCAATTTTTATTATTATTGCTTGGCTTGCTGGCAAAGTATATTCTTTTGTAACTTGATTTACCATTATTTCTTGTTTGGTGTAAAAATCGTCTTGTGAAGTTGAAACTTTTGACCGAAATCTATAATTAACAGGGTCACTTTTTGCCACATCATATGCAATATTTGACAAAATAATTTTGACACTATTACCGCCCGCTTGATTTCTATTTACTATCAACATTCTTAAAACCGCGTTATTCATTATTGGCTCTTCGTTTGAAAAATTTATGTCAGGCATAGACCAAGAAGTTTTTGTAAAACCAACTGTTTGAGTTTCGGTTATAAACTGAAAATTTTGGTCACTCGGTTCAACCCATTCTGCATTGGCAGTAATATGCAAGTTAATATTGGTTGTGTCTATCAAAACAAAATTGATTTTTGAACGAACTGTTGCAATTGACATAATAACGGCATAAGCACCGAAACCCGCCACCACTAACACAATCAATACGGAAGCAATCGCTTGCAACAAAGGCAGTCCCTTCATTTTTTTCTCCTTGTTTTATTATAACTCGCTATTTTTCAAAAATCAAAAGTTTTGTTTGATTTGATTTTTTATTCTAACCAATAATTGTTGTCAATATAATTTTTTTCTATAACATAGATGTTTAAAATCAAATATATTGTTGTTTTCATATCCAATATCGGAACAATGTTTTCTGGGTCTGTTGTGTCATATTGACCATCATAACTTGGTGCGGTTGTTGATTTGTCTGCACCTTGGAGCATAAGTCCCCAAGAGTTTGATTTTGTTGGTACTTCATCAACAACTGTAAGTTGACTTACAGGGTATCCATAACCCAAAATTCCGCCATATTGTAAATATAAAATACCATTGTTTTTATAATCTTTTATGCTTATATTAAATCTCGCGGTGGAACTGCTTTCGTATTTGTTTGTTTGTGGCACAGCAGTTACACTATCATAAATTATAATTTCGCCGGCAAAAGTTTTTGTTGTGTCGGCATACGCTCCGCCAATCAACCCACCAACTGCACAATACATAACCCCATCATACATTTTGGAATCAAGAGTGATATTGCAAGCATTTGTACACTTGTTTAATGTATAAGCATATTTTGTTGTTGTGTTTGATGTTGTGCTTGTATATGTGTTGACTGTTTCGCCAATTAGTCCGCCAATATTTATTCTATAAATGCTATTTGTGCTTACATTTATGTTGCCATAAGTGTGACAATTATAAAGTGTTGCATTGCTTGCATAAACGCTTATGCTTGCTGTTGGAACACAAGCAATTCTGCCAACAATACCGCCAACTGTTGCACTAAAAGAAGTTGCAAAATTGATATCAGCAATTATGTTAATATCGCCATCAAATTGACTGTCTTTTATTTCTCCACCAAGCATTTCGCCAACAAGACCGCTAACAATTGTTGGGCTTATTGTTAACCAACCAAAGTTAAGATTGCAAATAACTGTTTCAATCTTTCCACCTATATTCAAGCCAACAACACCACCGACAGCAAGAGGAATGATTGGGCTTGTTTTGAAGAAGTTTTGACTTGCTGTTCCACTTATGTTTACATTGGTTATCTGTCCGTTATTTTCCCCTGCAATGATACCGCCATAACTAGATGCGTTGACAAATTGCTCGTTGTTTATTGTCAAATTTATTTCACTTACTTTGACATTTGTGCCAATTTTGCCAAACATAAGTCCTGCAATTTCTGCCATTGAAGCAACATTGTTTGTTGTGCTAACATAAGAAATTGTGCCAGAGTTATCTGTAACTCCAACAATTGTGCCAGAATATGAAATTTGAGTTGTGTTTGTAGAAGAATAAATACCCAAGTTTGCACCAACCAATGAAGACTTGTAACTTGCACGAGCAGAAACTGAACTTGTCACATTTTTGACAATAAAGTTGTTGTTTGCAACGCCGACAATTCCGCCAACGCAATTGTAACCTATAATAACCAAACCTGTTTCTTCGTATCTGAAACCATCAACTGTTATGTTGTAAATTTTACCGCTTTGCAATGTTCCCGCCAACGCACCAACATTTGATGTGTTTGGCATATTTATATATTTTGGTTGAATGTTCAAGTTTTTTACACAACCTTCATTTGAATATCCGTTGCCAATTTTGGCAAAAAGACCGCCATTTGTCAAACTTTCTTTTGTGTCTATAACATAACCTGCAACAGTCATATCATTGCCTTCAAGCACACCTTTGAAAGTTGTTTTGTATAAATTGGAAGTAAGTTTTCCTTCCGCAACATAATCTATATCACATACTATGCGATACATAGAACTGTTTGTAAAACTTAATGAATTTGACAAAATATAATTTTCAAAATTGTTTGCAGAATAGATTAAATATGGATTTAGTAATGCTCCATCTGCTTCTCTTGTTTCATAATATTTATATATTGTTTCGCCTGTTGATTGGTTGTAAGTTGTGTTTGCCAAATCCAATTTCTTTTGAGTGCTTGCAATCAAATTTGGGCTAACCAATTCAAGTTTTCCATAAGTAAATTTTTGTGCAACTCCATCAATTTTGAACAATGCTTCTGTGTTGCTTGATGGATAGAACCAAACACCTTCTGTTTTGTTTGTTGATGAAGAAATTACAAACGCTTTAAATATTACTGTGCTTGCAAACTGACTTGTTGTCAATTCCAAAACACCAGAATTTACTGGATTTGTAACTGTTGTGTTGTTTGTACTTTTTTGATAAAAACTATTTGTTATTGTTCCCCTGTTGCTACCTATGCTGATATTGCAAACAAAACCATATGCAGTTGAACCACTAAGTTCAAAATTTGAAGTTGAATATGCGTTGCTAATAGTGCCTGCATTGTGGAACACAAAACCAGACCTAAGTGAACTTGACCTGATAAAAATATCAGAATAGCAATTAGAAATTTTTGAATAGTTATAATAAGCGAAACCAGCAACTTCACTATTTGAACTCAAAAATTTTGTTGTGCTAGGAGAAGAAAGTGTTGTACTGCTAGAATCACGACCCACATAACAAGAAGTAATGCTTGCTTTTGTATCTACCGAGATTCCGTTTTTTACCACAAATCCAGCAGTAAAGTTTGCTGTAGATGAAATTTTGTTTATGATTGAAGTATTTTTTACATAACTGCTTGCAATTTTTGACTCATTTATTCCAACAAAGCCAGCAATGTTTGCACTTGCAATCAAGTTCATTTCCACTCTTGAATTTGTAATATATCCGGCATTATGCCCGACAAGACCAGCAACATAATTGTCCGCAAAATTGGCAACTTGACCTTTGATAATAACAGTAAAAGTATTGTAATTTTCTGAAAATACCGAGCAATTTGTTATAACTCCGTTATTAAACCCTGCCAACATTCCAAAATTTATTGCATTTTCATTTTCAATAGTAATTAAAGAAGTGTTTTTTATTTTTATTGTAATATTTTTTAATATTGTTTTTTCATAAACTTGGGAAAAAAGACCAACATTTTCAAAATTGTTTATTGTTAAGGTTAGTGGATAAATTATTGAATACCCATTTCCATTTAGACCTGCAATATTTATGTTAAGCGGGATAAAACTGCTTTCAAGTTGTATATCATTCATCATAATATACCAACTGTTTTCTTTCATTATTAGCAAATCATTGTATGTATAAATTGGAATTGCGTTTTCTTCGGTGCTTGTTGGATAAACATCAAGCACAAAATCTGTTTCAAAACTAAAACCACTTTGACTGCTTGTTATTGTTGGCAAACCATTTTGATATTCAAATTTTGCTGAAAAATTGAAATAGTAATTGGTTAACAAATAATCAATCAACTTCATAGGACTAACTGAAATCGTGTTTGCACTAGATGACCAAACTCTTAAATATTGATTTGATATGTTTGTTGCTGTTGTCAATATTTTTGTCAAGTCATATTCGCCTGCAATGCCAAATTCAGTTGCGTTGAGTTGCCAAACCCCGCTTGTTTTTAAAGCATTTTGAAAAGCAACAACTTGGTTATATACATTTGCATTTGTTGTGTCATATTCTATTGTCAAGCCATTTTCAAAGCCAATTTCCAAATCGTATTTGTTTCCAACTGCAACTTTTGCAACTGCCTTTGTTGCGTTTTTTATTATTGTATTTTTTGCATAATCACTTATATTTTCAGTTTCAAAATCGAAACCATCAATATTGCTTGTCAAAATAACAAAATCAACAATGATTATGTTTAAATATGATTTTCCACTTGAATAATACAAACCATCTATTGTGTTTTCGCCATATGTTGCAATTTTTACAAAATAACCTTCTTCGCCTGTTGTGTAAATTACATCAGTATTTACTGTCAAATACCATTTGTTGTTTTGTTTGGTTATTGCAACTGCGTTTGTGTTCAAACCATAACTGTTTGTGATTTCTATTTGCATTTGATTTTCAGTAAAGCCATAAATATTAAGGTTTAGTTCATAAGTTTTGCCTTTTGCCAAATAAATATTTTGCCCAGAAACAATTTCTTTGCCAACAATGCTGAATGAAACATTGTCTTTTATAATGACTGTAATTGTTTTTGAAGTGCTGTAAACTACTGTGTCAACGTTGTTTGTAGTTTTGATTGCTTCAACAACAATTTTTGCTTGACTGTCAACTTTGGCTTTTGAAGTTGTTGTATATTTTACATAAAGTCTTGCACCGTAACTGTTTGGAGCAAAGTTTTGCAAAACACTTCTTGGTATTTTTGCTCCGCCATTTGTATAAGTTACTCCAAATACAAAGTTTAGTTGATTTTCTTCATCAAGACTAACAACTTCAAACAAAACAATATTTTCATTTTGTGTGTTTATAGCATCGTTTCTTACGAAAATGTAATCATAATTAGCAAAGTTTGGAAAAACTTCAATCAAAAGCAAATTGTTTGCGTTGCTTGCCATATAATTGTTTTCTAGCATTGTATTGTCAAAAGTTGTGCCAATGTTATAAAAACTTTTTAGGATAATGTTGGAAACTTGTTGAGTTTCAATATTGACATATACATTTATTAGTTCTCCATTGTCTGCCATAAATGTTATATAATATTGACCTGCGTAATCTGTGTTGACATATTTTTGGTAATTGAATTGGAAGGCAAAACTGCCATTTGTTCCATTATATAAATAAACATTATTTGTTTCATCAAAAGTATATCCGCTTGCTGTTTTTATTATAAAATAGTCATTGTTGCCACTTGTGTCACCAACTTTTGTGCTTGTGATATTTAAATAATCATTTTGATAATCTGTTTTTTGGTTAACAATAATTGTAAACACATCTATTGGTTCAACTGTTGTGCTGGAAATATTTGTTTGGATACTTTCTGTGCCACGCTTTGCATAAGCAAGCATTGTTACTGAATCATTTGTCGCTGAAATAAACTTTTCCAATTCGGTATTAGGAATTGAAACATTGCCCACAATATTTATGGAATTGCTAAATATTGGAGATAAAACTATTATATTGTTTTGATTTAGTCCTGAAACGGTGTTGACAGACAATATCAACAAATTGCCCGTTTGTGTTATGTTTATATATTGAGTGTCTCCGCTTATGGTTGTCAACAAACTACCTTTTGTGTTGTTAACCAATTTTGCCCAAACAATTTGGTTGTAATTGTCCCTTACTTCGATATTTGAATGTGTAAATTGATAGTTTAGTTCAATGGGCCTTTTTTCATAAATTGTCAAAACAGCGTTGGTTGTAATCAAGTCATTGTTTGAAGTAAACACTTTAAAACCATCAAAAGCATTGATAACATAAATATAAACATAAAAATTGCTTATTGTTGTGTTTAACAAACTTGTTACTTTTACAATTGCAAGACCCGTTCCGTTTAAGTTAATTTTGCCTTCGGGGGTTATGCTTAAAATATTTGTTGATTCAGGTGTCAAAATCAAACTATTGCTGTTTTCAAAAACAAAAGGAATTTCACGGTTGTTGTTATAACTATTCAAAGTACTTTGCAAAGCAGTATTTTCTGCTTGGTAGAAAAACATAAAACAAACAAGGTTGTCAAAAATTGTGTTTTCTACTTCAAGTTTTTGTGCACCTTTTTCATAATCTGGTGTGATTTCTTGAACGTTTATTGCAACTGCTTTGAATGTAAATAAATTGTAATAAGGATTGTCTGAATTGTATTTTATTTTTGTAAATTTGTTGTTTGCATATTCATATGCAACAGGGAAAATTTTGTTAGTTTCACTTATTGTGTAATAATAATACGCATTGTTATTGTTTTGGCTGTAAAGATATTCATTTAAAAATGTTGTTTCGTTGCCTGCTATTGCACCAATATTGCCCAAGTTTTCCAACGCGGTTATCATATATGCAAAAGTGCCATTGTAAATTGCTTGCACTTCACAATTTGTTATAAACTGATAGTTGGTATTTACGCCCGTATAACCTTGAATTGTATTGTCATTGCCAACTATTCCACCAACAAAATTGATACCACTTATTTTTGTACGAATTGTGCAATTATTTATATAAGAATTATTTGTTCCAACAATTCCGCCAACATTTTTTCCGCCAATTTTGAGTTCGGTTGTGATACCATAACCAACTGCTCTTATCGTTCCATCAACAAGCAAGTCAGAAATTGTTGAGTTGGTATAATCTCCAATGGCAATTTCGGTTAGATTATTTTTCCCCGCAACACCGCCCGTTGTGTAAAATCCCGTTGAAAGTATGTTTTCAACCGCGCTATAAACACTTGAATTGTATACAACAAAACCGTTTGGATTTTCTCTTAAAATTACGCCATTGTTGATGCCTGCAACTCCGCCTATTGCAGTGTTGTTTGAATATCCACGATATTCACAAGCGAACAGACCGTTGTGATTTAGCAAAGTGTGGTTGAATGTGTTGTTTTCCAAATCAACTATATTTTTTATTGTACCATTGTTAACACCAACAATTGAACCTACAAAAATATTTTTGGTGCTGGTGGCGTTTGCCGTGTCTTTTATCAATATACTTGAAGCGTTTAACAAAAATTTGCAATTTTGAACTGTTCCCAAATTTATGCCCGCAAGCAAGCCTATGGCAAAATTGTTGCTAGAATTTATGTCTATCAAAATTTTTCCTTCAAAAACAAGATTTTTTATTACAGCATTTGCACCCAATTTTTGAAAAATACCATAATAAGAATTATCGCCGGTTGTATAAACAGTATTTATTGTTATGTTTGTAAGTTTGGCTGAACTGTTTGCACCTGTGATTGTTCCATTAAATTCGCCAATACCAGATAAATTTACATTTGCAAAATCAAGAGTAGTTGTTATTTTAAAATGTTTTGCGGTGCTTGTTTGAGCGTTGAGCATTGCCTGTTTAAACTCTTGTGCTGTATTTATTGGCATAGGGTTATCTATATCACTTCCATCAGAAACATAAACAGTAAGACTGGTAAAATAAGAATATGTGTCTTGACTTGTGTATGAAGTTAAAGGAACAAAATACAAGGTTCCATAACCTGTTCCTTTGTTTTTGTTGTATTCGATTTTAACTTGTTTAAAATCATTTCTGACAATAACATTTATCAAATCATCACCGCCACCCGTTCTTGACTTGAAGAAAGCCCTAAATTCTTGGCAGTCAGCATTGGGGTCAAGGAATGTTGAAAATGTATAACTTGGAGAAGTTTCCGACAAGTATATTTCTTCTTGATAATTATAAAAACCAACAGAATAAAGCGGTGTGTATTCCAAAATTTTTATGTTTAAAACCTTTGTAATTGTTATGTTGTATTGTTTGATTGAAATTGCTATCCAAAAACTTATGTTTGTTTTGGCAAAAACATCATTGCAATTAAGTGTTAATTTGTTGCCACTAATGGCATAGGTTCCAAAGTTTAACATTGTGCCAGAAAGACCAAAGTTGTCATCAGCAACAAAAGTATAAGTGTTTTGGCTTGATTTTGTGATTGCAAAATCTTCATTGCTAGAAAAATATGTAAATATGTTTTCAATTTGGGTGCCATTAAGAAGAGTTGCAACCAAATCAAGTTCAATTTGAGAATAGTTTTGTTGTATGTAAATAAAGCCAACATCACTGCTTCTATAAATTTCTATGTTGCTAACAGAAGTAGAATTTTGTTCAAATTCAAAACTATTTAATGGTGAATAGATTAATATTTCAACAGAAAAATTGATTTCGTTTTCTGTTGTTGCAATTTCAAAATCTTCGACACGCAAAAGTTGAAGTTTTATATTTAATATTGCACTGCCTGTTTTGTTTATCAAAATTTCATAAGTGTTAACATCAAAACTTATATTACTTTCTTCTTGTTCAATTGTGTAACTTGCCGAAAAAAGATTTGCTGTGCTTGGATTTGTAAGCAATTTTAAATAAGTTTTTACTGTGTCTTTGCTATCTGGTTCCAAATAATATTTTATTGCAAAACTTGTTAAGTTGTTGTTATCATCAGTTGTTATTTTTGAAATATAATTTGAGTTTAAAAGTGTTAAGTTTGCATCAGTCAAACTTTGTTTTACTATTATTTTTATTTTTACAAATTTACCATTTGGCAAAATTAAATTTACTTCGCCCTGCCCAATCGCAAGTGGTGTTAGTTTGATTTGCAAAGAACCAAAGGCAGACTGTTCAACTTTGAAATATAAACTTGCAGTTGAAAGATAGTTGAATGCCATTTTGCCTATATAAGATGCGGGGTCGTCTATTAACAAGGCGTCAAAATATTGTGGTTCTTCATTAAGGTCCAAAACAATGCCATTTGCGTATTGACTTTCAACTTCAAAGCCAAAAGCACCTTTTTTGATTTCAATTGGAATATAGAAAACAACTGAGCCTTCGCTAATCAAATTGCTGTTAAGTGTAAGTCTTATAAAAATTGTGCCTTGATATTGAACATTGCCCAACAAAGTGATTGAATTTGACAATACATTGCCCGAAAAACTGCTATAAGGAATTTGAAAGTTTGTTGTTTTTGTAATACCTTTTTCTTTTATAAATAAGTATTGACTCCAATTTTCAAGATTTGTATATGTTTCATCTGCAAAAGTCATCACATCAAAACTAATACTTTCAAAAAGCGAGTCCAAGGAATTTACTGCAACTGTAAGTTTGTATTCTGTTTCGTTGCCATAATTATGGTCATACAAAATAACGGGCGTTTCAAACATACTTAAATCATTAACCACAATATTTGTTGGCATAATTAAAGTATTTATTGCAAAACTTTTTTCTACCAAATATTCGTCATAATTTTCATAAAATGCTTTTATTGTTAAGGTGTCATAACCCAAATCTCTGGCTTGAATGCTGAAAAAATAACTGTTACTTGAAGTATAATCAAAGTCATTTTCGCTTACCAAAATAGGCGACAAAACACTTTTTGAAGAACTTAATTCAATCAAAACATTTGCTGTTTGAACTTGCAATTCAAGTTCAATATAACTGTTTTCTCTTTTGTTTGAAATTAAAGTAATTTCACCATTTTCTTCAACTTTTTCTATATTTTCGCCATTCAAATAATTTTCTGTGTCATAACCCTTTTTTATTATATTAAGGTCGCCAATTTGGATTGGCTCAATTATATCAACCAAAAAGTCTTCAATTGGGTTTATTTCTGGATATTCTGTAAGTGTTGCTGACAACCGAAAATAATCTTCTGTTATAAAAATTGTTTCATTTTCTGCTGTTAGTAAAGCAATTTTTATTTGGTCGTTTTCTTCAACAGTAATTATTTTTTTGATTTCCAAATTTTCGCTAAGGTTGCTATAAGTATATTTTATTGGAGTTTCGGTTGAATTTACTGGTTCAAAATCAAAGAAGTTTGCATTTTTTAAAACCAATTCAAAACCGCTTTCTTTAACAACATATGGATTTGTTTTTAGTTCAAAACCTGTTACTTTTTGATAAACTTCCACATTTAAACTAACGCTTTTTGAACCTTCATAGGTTGAAACACGAACTGCTCCGTTTCCAACTTTTAAACCTTCAATACTTATAAATGCTTTTCCGTTGCTTTGATAATCTATGTCTACAATTCTTGCAAATTCGCCATCGCTGTTTGCACTCATTCTTGAACTCATTTCTGCAAAATAATTTTCAATTTGTACTTCAAAAATTTTTGTTTCGCCCACTGCTAATTGTATTTGACTTTTTGTTGAACTTAAATAAACATTGGCATAAGGGTCCCCGCAACCCGAGAAAAGCATTCCCGAGAGTACTAAACAAAAACCAAATATTAATACCAAAATTTTTTTCATAAAGTTCTCCTAAAAGTTTTGAATTGAAATTTTATGCAATGCCAAGTCCGCCGTCATTGTGAATATAGTTTGTAGGTAAATTGCCAACAGATGTGTTTACATCTGTTTGTGGGTTTGATTCTGTGCTTTGATTTCTTAACACACTTATTGAATTTTCAAGTATCGCGTTTAATGACCCTAGCATACTTATTGGATAATTTAAAGCATAACTTGTGCAACCTGAAACATTGTTATAGGTTGGATAACTAACAAGTGATTGACAATTAAGAATATAACCAAAGTTGCCACTCATGTTATTTGTTGAAACAATTGGGTTATTGCAAATTTGATTTGCATAGTAAAGATTTTCAATGCTTGGGTAGCAAACATCATAAATAATGATGTTGATGTCATTTGAACCGTAATAACTGTTTGAAACCATATACAAACCAAAATCATTTTCCCACACTGACCTTGCACCGCCCAAAATACCGCCACTATACGCATCATCATCATATGCCACCCAAGAAGCATAAACATCTGCGCTTGATGAATTGTATTGGTAACCATAATCAATAACATAGAAACTGTCATCATAATTGCTGTGGAACATATTCCAATATGTTGAATCTCCACCGATTATGCTTCCGCTGTTAGAACAATTTAGCAAACTTGTTCCATTGCTTATATAGGAAATGCCGTTTGCGTATGCTTTTTCAACTTTTCCACCCAAATAACCTTCGGCTCTATAACCAACACCAAACACTTCGAATGAGTAATTGGCTTTTTTGATTGCAACTGTTATTTTTGCTTTTGCTGTTACCGAGTTAAAGTTCCTTGAATCTAAAACAACAACTTCTGCTCCACTATACCCCGAAATTCCGCCCGCAAAACTTTGATTTGAACCCTTTGAATATTCAATATTTTCACCAATTATCATATCTGTAAAATTATATTTAAACCATTTTGCATTAGGCACATTATAACCCGCATTTATTAAACCTGTGTTGTCGCATTCACTTATAATTCCCGCAACAAGTTTTCCGACAATTCCGCCGGCATAAGGGGTAATTGTATCATCATTTTCACCGCCAGAAATTTCTAAACTTTGTGCATAAGCGCTAACACTTGCATTGTTGTTGCACTTATAAATCGTGTCAATCGAACCTTCGCCCAAAATTCCGCCCGCTGTGTTGTTGCTTGTTATAGTTGAAGAGCCATCAATGTCAACATATTTAATTGAAAGGGTTGCACTATCGCTTTCGCCAACAACACCTCCAACTTTTGCGGATAAGCTTGGGTTGTTTATATGGCAACTTGAAATAGAAATGTTTTGAATATTTTTCTCTTCTTCACTTATATTGTTAATTTTTCCAGCAACTCCACCAATTTTGGCGGTTTCAACACCATCAATATTCAAGTTTGAAAGTGTAATATTTGCTGTTCCACCTGTAAATTCTTTTCCTATTTCTGTGTTTTCAACAACGCCCGCAATACCTCCAACATATCCGCTATAAGAACATAAATTCGTGCAACTTAAAACTTTGATTGTTTTTATGGTTGAGTTTGCAATATAGCCTGCAACACCGCCAAGATAATTTTCGCCTAGGCTTGCACTGCTTATGCTTCCGCCAAAGTTAACATTTTCAACACTGAAACCGCTTATGGTTGAATTGTCAATATAACCCGCAACACCGCCAACATAGTTTTGAATTGAAAATGAATCTGAAAGTGTGTACTTATAATTCCAACTACTGCCTGATATTGTTTGTGTGCTTGAATTTGTTATTGTTGCACCATCAATTTTGCCAGCCAAACCGCCCAAATAATTTGTGTTTGTTCCCGCTAAGGTTGTTGCAAAACTAAAATCATAATTTGTGCCATATGTAATGCCAGACAAATTAACTGAACTTGCTTGACCTGCATCTATAATACCCGCCAATGCACCCATATAACTTGTGCCATTTGAACTATATTCAAACGAGTATGCGTTTGCAATTGAACTTGAAGTGATTAAAACATTGCTTGCCTTGCCAAACATACCACCCATATAACTTGAATTTGCCCCTGTTGTTGCTGTGTATTTAAAAGCATAACCTTCGCCACATTTTACTGTATCAAGAGAAGTGTTTTGGTCTGCAAAGCCAACCGCTCCGCCCATATAACTTGTGCCATTTGCAAGGTAGTTGAATTGATTTGTTGCACCCATTTCAACATTTGTTATATCAAGTCCTTTTGAATATCCAACAATGCCACCAATATTGCTTTTACTGCTTACGCTTTGTTCAGGTGAATAACTAAATACTATTTCATTTCCAACTGAACAATCTTCAATGCTTATTGGTTGATTGTTGATTGGTTGAGAACCATCTGCACTGCCCAAAATTGCACCAAGTTTGACAGAACCGCTAGATATGTAACCAAATTGACAAGCATTTCCCACTGTACTGTTTTTAATAGATACAGAATTTAAGGCACTGCCCACCAAACCACCAATATTGCTTGTATAACTTGAAGAACTGTTTTCCTGACCATATCCAAAAGTTGTGCTTTGGCTAACAGAGCAGTTTTCTATTGTTGTCAAACCCGTTGCTTTTGCAACAATACCGCCAAGGTTAATTCCTCCGCTTGCTGTATAGTTAAAGGTGCAATTTTCAACAGTAATATTTTCAATAGTTGTGTTGTTTGCTCTTGAAACAAGACCTGCAATATAATCTGTTTGATTTTCAAAACTGCTATCTTTGATTGTTAAGTTTGTTATTTCCGCATTGTTTGTTTCGCCAAAAATTGAACCATAAACATAACCCGTAAGCGTTGTGCTTGCAAGCCCAGAAATTGAGTGATTGTTGCTTTCTTCATTGACAAAATATTCGCCTGTTAATGTTCCCGCAAATGCCGAACCTTCACTTATGCCAATCGCTTTCCAATTTTTGATGCCATAGTCATCAGCACCTCTGCTTGCCATATCACTTGTCAAAGAAATATCGTTTATCAATGCGTAATGTTTTGCTTGGGTGGCATTATCATTAAGTTGTTGCAATTTTCCAACATTTGGAATCAAAATTGCGTTGTTACTTACTGATCCATTGCCTGTTGACCCATTTTGCATATAACTGAAATTGCTGTATGCTTCTCCGTTAAAAGTTAAGTAACCATAATTTTTGGTAAAATCATAACCAAATTTTATGCTTGCGGTTGGGTTTGATAGGAATATTTCTGTGCCTGTGTTTTCGGTAATAACCGCCATTGTGTTTGTGTTGCTTGTTATAATTGTGTTTTCATCTCCGTTTTGAATGTTTTGCCAAACACCTGTTCCATAAAGATCATAATAGCAACCAATTGCAGTATTATTTCCAAACACGCTTGCAGAACTGCCTTCAACCATTGAAGAAGTGTAGCAATAATATACTTTTCCACCATTGCCTTGACCGAACGCATAAGCAGTTGGACTGACAACTTTGCCTGTGCTATAACTGTTGCTGATAAGCCCAGCATTAAGGCCAACAAGACCGCCTGCATTGCTTGAACCTTTTACATCAACATCGGCATAACTATCTAAAATATAACCGCCATTGACACCAACAAGACCGCCAACATAAACTCCGCTATTTGTGTTTTTTATTCCATAAACATCATAAATCGAAGCACTTTGCACCTCATTGGTATTGCACGCATAAATTGTGCCCTTGTTGACATTTGCAAGTGTTCCAACACCCGTTGCTGAAACAGTTCCACCGCTAAAAAAGTTTGTATTTGACGTTGTTATTTCCGCCTTAACTTTTATTCCACTAACAACACTTTTTGCATCTATTTCAGCAAAAACTGCATTGTTTTTGTTTGTCAAAGTAAAACCATCGCCAATAATAAACGCATTTTTGAGTGTTATGTTTTGCATTTTGTTTTCTGACAATGCTTGATTTATAACAAAATATTTTGCCTTGCCACCAAAATCGTCATTAAAGTAACCGCTAGCGGTTGAATACCCGCTTTCGTTTATCAAAATTGGATTTATTTTTGAACCATAATATATTTCATAGGTTTTTTCTAATTCTGTAAGTTGATTTTTGTATGCTGTTAAAACATCAAGCATAGTACTTGTGCCTGTGCCATTGTTTGTCAAATAATAAACATTTTCGCTTGCAAAAGCATCAACACTTTCACTTGGGTTATAATCCAAACACAAACTAACTTGGTTTGAATAGTAGTTAACATATTTTTGGTTGTTTGTGTCTGTATCGGTTTTTGAACCATTTGACACGCCCACAAGTGCGTTTATGTTGGCATTTTCATGCGTTTGAGTGCCTGCTGTGAAAATTGTTGCAACCGAATAATTGCTGTTTAGATATGTAAAACTTGAACCTTTGCCAAGCAATCCACCAACGTAACTTGCGTCTTCGTTTTCTGCCAAATCGCAATTGACATAAATATTGCCATAAGCCAAATTGTTTTTCAAAAGTCTTTTTGGTTCGTTGTTTGTTAGTCCGTTATAATTTGAAGCACCCATAATTCCGCCAATATAAGATAGTGCTGTGCTTTCAATTATTATATCACCACCAAAAACTGCACTTGTTATCCTTATGCCATTGTCATTGTTTACTGCACTTGAAGTTGAAAGTGCAGAACCCAAAATTCCGCCCGCATAAACATTGTTTGTGGAAATTATAATTGTTCCCAAATATTTGGTATTGAAATTGTTTTCACCAATAACCATTTTGCTTGTTGTTGAATTAAACAAACCTACAAGCCCACCAACAGTGGTAAGTGCACTGCTAGAATTGTTGTCGTCATCTACTGTTATTTTTGTTCTGCTAACTGCATTTGAAATGTTGATATCTGCATTTGCCTTGCCAACAAATCCACCAATGTTTGAAGCCCCTTCTGTTGCTTTTACATTTATTGTTCCATAGGTGTCAATATTGTCTATTGTGTAAACTGTTCCAGAAGTACCTATCAACATTCCCGCATTTACTTTTTGAGCAGAAAAGTTTATATCACAATCAACATTTACATATTTGTCAACAAAACTTGCACTGTTGGAAATTGAAATACTGTTCGCCACTTTACCAATTGCACCGCCCAAGTTTGCATTTGTTATGTCAACATTACCGCTGTTTGTCAAACCGCCAACAATATTAAGTTTTTGTGTTGCACTGCTTCTTTGGAAAGACAAGTTAAGGGAATTTGTTTCGCCAATTACAAGACCAGCATTGTAGTTTATTATTGCACCATTTTGCGACAAATTGTTGTCTTGAACATCAAAAACAATACCTTTGTAAATACTTGAAAAACTGCTATCGGCAGAGTAAGGATTAGAACTTGTGCCAGAAACACCTACGCCTTTTATTCGAGTTTCTGTGTTAGAATTTGCGGTATAATAGAGCATAACAGAACCTGTTGTTTTGCCCGCAACTGTTCCAACGCAAAGGTTGATTATCGTTTTGCCATTGACATCTACATTGATGTCGTTAAGAATAGAATTGTTTATGTTTCCGTTTGATAGGTATGCGGTAACATCATAAATTTGAACATAAGAATTGCTTTGTGTTGTAATTTGACCTGCCATTAGACCAACATTTAGGTTTGTTATATTAGCATTTGCTTTTGCGTTTACCGAACAATCAACAAATGTTATGTTTGAAATATAACCACCTGTTATGCTGTTTGCCATAAGACCTATGCTTGTTGTGGCACTTGAAGCAGAAGAATATAATTGACAATTTGAAAATGTTAAGTTTTCATAAGTTGTTTGGATTGATTGGTCAACAAACGAACCAAAATTTTCTTGATACATTGAACTTGCTGAACCCAAATTTTTTATTGACAAGTTATAAATTTTTGCACCCGCGGTTGTTGAAGAAATAAAGGTAAGCGAATAACCTTCAAAGTCAAAACCATAATCGCCTGTGCTGTCATAACCTTTCAAAACGCCGGAGAAGTTGTCAATGTTTAGACCTGTGTTTCTTATATAATTGCCTACTTTTACAATTCCATTATTGTTTTGACCAACAACAATGAAAGTTGCATCTGGATAAGCGACCATATTTTTTAGGTCTTGTGCAACATATATATAATAAATATGATTTTCAGAGTATGTTATAAGTGAAGGAAGCATATTGTTTTGGTATCTATACCAATAATTTGGGTCCCAATCACTGTTTCTAAAATAAGTGTCCATTTCACTGCCACTAACTTGTGTGCTTGTAAAAGTGTAAAAACTTGTGATTGATTGAGTATCTTCGTTTATCATTTTGTAAAAACTAGAAGACCCCAAACTTGCATAAGCATTGTTTGTTTTTGAAGTGGAATTTGCACCATTTAAGTCAAAATCAATATTTTTTACTGCAAACATACTATCGCTGTTAACGGCACAAGCAATAGTTGGCAAGTTATACAAATTCAAATATTCTGCTTTTATGGAGATTGCACCACTGTTGTCAACAACAAGGTTGTTAAGAGTTATTGGAGCAATGTTTGTATAAGCATTTGTATTGCCCGTTACGGCATAAATATCGTAAATATTGCTTGGCAAATAATAGGTATTTGTTTTTGTGTCAAGTGTTAAAGACCAATAGTTTACTGCATTTACTTTGGTAAAGTTTAGTGTTCTTGAAAAATTGACATAGCCCAAAATACCGCCAGCACCAGAAACAACATTTTCAGCAATACTTGCAAAAACATCGCCAAAAGCAAAGACTTCATAAAGGTCAATATAATTTTGTTTTATGTTGGGAGCATAAGGAACCATACCAATAACACCGCCAGCATAAAGTGCGGTTGAATTTCTTACATTTACTTTTGAATAAGAGTGTTGCAAATTGCCACTTACCATTTGCCCAACCAAACCGCCAATTGCAATAGGTTGATAATCTTGTGCATTGCCAAATTCAAACAATGTCATATTTCCTCTTTGAACTGTCGTGCTTGAATTTTTGTAATAACTAGACACCTGTGATTCAATTTGTTTTTGAACTGTTTGTTCGTGTTCTGCTTTTAGCATATTCAAATCGCCATAGTTTTCGCCCACTATTCCACCAGCATAACAATTGTAAGCAATCAATTTTTGGTCAAGTTTGCTTGAAAGTTCTAGGGTCGCATCTTTTAAATATGTTCTTGGTCCCATATACCCTAAAACACCACCAACAGTTGAACCGTTTATTGACATTGAGCCACTTACTTTCAAAAAGGCCAAATGCGGTTTTGACATATCTTCGTTGTGAACAAAATTTGTTATTTGTGATTTTTCATAAATATCAACCACGCCCGCAATACCGCCAGCATAAGAAATATTTGTGTTTGACAAACTTGAAATGCTTTGGTCTCTTACAAAATATTGAGAAGTTGAAGTTGAAATATGATTTGCTGTTACATTTATGTTGTTGATAGAAATATTTTTTACTTCGCTTTCGCCCAATATTTTGCCAACAACACCACCAACAATATTGTTTCCTATTATTGTTGCAGTTTCGTCAACATTTTTAGAATATAATGACAAATTGATAAGTTTTGAGTTTTCCAAAGTTCCGGCAATAGCACCAACATTTTGAACGGTTGCCGCATTTACTGCAATAACTTGAATATTTAAATTCATTATGATTGAATTGTTTTTTACAGTTGCAAAAAGTCCATAATTTTTTACCGCCGACTCTGCCCTTGCGACCAATTCCAAACCGCTTATTTCAAAAGAGTTTCCATCAATTGTTCCGCCAATAAGACTCATATCGCTTGATTTTATTTTTATGTTGTTTGTTTCATCTGCTATTAGTTCGCCCAAATTTATGTTGGTTACAATTCTGTAATTGCCAAACACAGTTTGATTGTCTAAATTGTAATAACTTGCAATAGCAGTGCCTGCATTGTTGTTATCTCCGCCAAAAACTCGGTTAAACTCGCTTGCATTTCTTATGATAATAGGATTCTTTTTACTGCCATATTCATAACCGCTTGTGTATGGCAAAGTATAAGATGTCAATTCATTTGTTATTAAGTCCCTAACTTCATTTGCCACATACCTATTAGATATTGCAATTTGATTTGCACTTACCAAGTCTATTCCATAAGCGGTAATAAACCAAACTCCATTTATACTGCTTGCAGAATCAGCAAAAGTAAAGCCATAATAATTGTCAATCAAGTCTGGTTCACTTATTCTTTTTACAGAAATATTGCTATTTGTGTTTGCATAAGCATTGTCAAGGTCAGAATTAAGGTTGTAATAATAACTGTTTGTTATTTTACCTGTATTTTGCATTTCACCAAAATTGTCAACACCAACAAAATTCATTTGAGTTGTTTTTGCATCTTCAATTTTACTTGCAGTAAAGCACCTGTCAATCGTGCCATCGTTTTTGTAAGCAAAACCAGATGTCAATCTGCCACTTGCATACAAGTTTTGTGTTGCCAAGTTTGTTGTTGCAAGCATAATGTTGGAATAACAATCACTAATACTGCCACCATTTGTATAAGCAAAGCCAGCACTAATGCTTGAAGTTGAAATTCCGCCACCAGACAAACTGAAACTGTTTTCGCCCACACCTTTTGAATAAGACAAGTTTATGTCGCCATTATTGTTGCCAACAAAGCCTGTTGAATATGTTGTCAACCCGCTTGTTGAGTTGTTTTTTATTGTTGCATTTGCAAAATAACTGCTTGCAATAACTCCGCTATTTTCAAAAACAAATCCACAAATATTGCCTTGACCTGTCAAATTGAAAGAACCCAAATTTACATTGCTTTTGTTAACATAGTCAACACTGTATCCGCCAACTCTACAATTTGTTATGTTTCCATTATTTGTAATTGCAAAACCCGCAAGTTTACTTGTTATAGTTTCAGAAATTTGCCCAACAGAGTATGATAAAGAAAAACCAGCACTGACAGCAAGATTTGGTAGTGAGTTGTTTGTTTTGTATGCAACAACAGAGCAGTTGTAAATTACGCCATTGTTTGTGATTGCAATACCTGCAACATTTATTGTTGTATGTTTGGTTGTGTTTATCACAATATTGCTTGAATGATAAACATTTACACAAAGATTTTTTAGGGTTGTATTGTCATTTACAGTATCAAACAAAGCAAGTTTTAATTCTGCTTCTGTGGTTTCGGTATTCCAACTTAAAATATTGATTGTGTAGTTATTGCCATCTAAACTTGCTATTCCGTTTGTGCTAACCGGCGAATAATTTGTAAGATTTATGTCGGTCATCAAAATATAATTTTGTCGCACTTCGCCATTTATTGCATCATAAAAAGCAGTTTCGTTGTCAATAATAAGTGGCGTGTCTTCATCGCTATAAATACCAACGGTAATTGAAAACAAAAAGTCAACATACTTATAAACATTTTGCGTTGCACTTGGCAATTTGACTTCAATTCTTAACAAAAGTGCAACAGAACCGCTTCGCTTTCCTGTTATTTTTATTGTGCCATCTTCTTCAACTGAAAAATTGAAATAAGAGTTTGATTGAATATTGCCATTTCCGCCCAAAATTTGAGAATAATTATTGCCATTTACATAATACAAATTTGCCATAAAACTGCCAATGTTTTCATTGCCACGATTTACAACATAGTCACCAAATGTGTTGACACCTGACAAGTTTTCATAATAATAATTTGCCAAAAACATTTCAAGTGAAGCGTTTTGATTTGTGTTGTTTGCTGAATAAAAATCAAATAACAAAGGTGTTTGAATGCCAATATAGGCAGTCAAGTTTGTTTTGTTAGGTTTGTCAGTCAAAAGTTTTACTTCATCAATCAAAAAGTCTACCACTCCAACATTTATATAAGTTGTTTTTGATTGGTATTTGCCGTTTATTATCCAAGATACTGTAACACCAACGGTTATATAATTTGCATTGTCTTCCAATTTAAGACTTGAACCAATATATAAAGATGCTGTGTACGTTCTTGTAGTGGAAAATTCTTCTTCTTTGATAGAAAAACCTGAATATGTTATATAGTTGTTGACATCTCCGTCATATAACCTGCCATCTATACTAATATTTTCAAGGTCGACAGTTTGGTCTTTTTGAATTGTAATAACAAGATATTCTTCCGTTCCCCTTGCAACTGTGCTAATTTTTTTGCCATCGCTGTCAGAAATTGAAATTTCGGCACCTTCAAGATATTGCACAACCAAGTTAAAGTTTACACCTTGATAAACCAATTCGTTGTCCTCGTTATATGCTCTTATAGTAATAATAAAAACGGTGTCTTTTTCTATTTCAGTAGGAATAAAAGTGCTTAAATATAAGGTGTTTTGATTGATTTGTGAAATTATATATGAATATAAATTGTAAATTTTTATTCCATTTTCAAGAGTTTCAAAGCCAATATTACTTTTTGTAAATTTGCCATTTGATTCCTTGTTCATAACGCCAAGTCTAAGATTTGCACTTTCGCCCGTTGTTGTTGTATAAGTTATGGTCAAATAATCATAGTTGGCAAAAACGGGATAAATATTGACAGCAAGCAAGCCTTCATCGCCCGGAGTCAAAACACTGTTTGATTGAGTTGAATATTCATAATAAACATAATTTTTTTGATTTTGACTTATCAAAGTTTTGCCATTTGGCAACAACGCAAAATGTGTTGCATTAACACTTACAATAGATTGAGAATTTATTGTCAAATCAAAGTTTTTTTCTATCACACTTGAATTATAATTTATTGAATTGGTCTGTGAAGATTTTGCAATTAATGAAACAGTAAAACTTTCTCCATCAAAGTCAAAATGCTTATAATTTTCAGTAACCATTATGCTAATGCTAAATATATGTTGGAAATAAACCGCCAAACTTGCATTGTCAGTTGTTTGAGTTAAGTCAGTTTTGTTAGTGTAATAAATAGTTCCTATATAATTAACATTTATTGTAAATAAGTCAGTATTATAATTTTTTGTATCAATAGAAACAATAACATCTTCTTCACTGTTGTTTTGCAAATAAGGCAAGTCGGAAAAGATATATGTTTCAAAAGTATAAACATCGCTTGGTTCAATTTGTGCGTTGGAAGTCGAAGTTGTTATTTGGTCTGCACCTTTGTAGAGATTGATTGTAAATCGACTGTCAAACTTGGTTTTTAGCATTGAGTTTATGTCGGTCAATTTTCCACTATCAAAAGTATTTGAAATAAGCGAAATGCTATATTTGATTGCAATTTGCGAATTGTTTTCCAAATCGTATAGTGCCTGTGTGTTAAAATTGTAAGCACCAAGACCACTGCCCAAAATAAAGGCAGAATAGTCGTTTTCATTATTTGAACTTAAATCAAGATTAAGTTGATTTGTTTTTATTAAAATATCTTTGTTTACTAGCAAAAGTGAGTTTTTTGTTTGTCCATTTAGGGCAAAACCATCGCTAATTTTAACATTTATGCTTGCACCATTTGCAAATTGCGAATTTTCATAAACCAAAGTCAAGTTTGATATTGGATAAATAACATAAATTGTAAAAGTTTTTATGATTGAAAAGTCATATTTAGAGAACAAAGTTAAAGTTGCAAAACCTGTGTTTTTTATTGTTATGCCATTTGCATAAACATCTAAAATGTTTTTGTTGCTTGTAAGTGCTTTGACTCCATTTGCATTGCCACCAAGCAAATCACCAAACAAAATTGTGTTTAGTTTGTTTAAAGCAATGATTTCTTGTGAAGTAAGTGTCAAATTGCTTGCATAAAAATATATTATTGAAGTATTTGTTTTCGAAATAATATTTTCAAGATTTGTTGCCAATGTGTCTGGCATTGATGCGATTGAATCTGCTTGCAAAATTGCCTTAAAATAAGGGTATCCACTATTTTTGTTTATATCTTTCCCCCAAGTTGAGTTTATTGGAAGAGTGTTATAGTTGTAATTTGCAATTTTGTTTACAGTATAATTTGCGTTTGTTGCTTCATTGCTTGTTTTGTAAATTATATAAGCATTTATAATTTCGCCACTTGTAAAAGAATTGCCCGTTAAGGTTGTAATATCATTAATGTTTGCAAAGCAAATATTGATAGAACCGCCCAAAAGATTGCCAACCAAACCACCGACATTTGTTCCGCCAAGAATGTTTAAGCCCATATAATTTTTTGTTTCACTGCCAGAATAAGCATAAGAATAAGCATAAGAATTTGTCAATGTTCCGTTTGACATTTCGCCAACCAAACCGCCGACAAACTCGCCACCATTTATAGTTGCAAAGGTTATATTATCTTCGTTTAAAAAGTTATACATTTCAACTTTGCAATTGTTTATGTTGCCTTCGTTTATACCAACAAGTCCACCAACAATTGAATTTGTTGACGTTATTTTGCCATAAAAATTACAAAATGCTATTTCGCCATTGTTTGTGCCAACAATACCGCCAACTGCGTTTGCATTTGAAACTGTTAAACTGCTTGCGTAGTATTGACTTTCATTTATCAAAGTTTCGATTGTAACATTGGAAACAACACCATTGTTTGTGTCTGCAACAAAACCGTTTCCACTGTTTGTTATTGTTCCAACAATTATCAAATCCTTGATTTGTGCGGTATTTGACAAAGTACCAAAAAGCGTTTTGTTTGTTGTTATTGTTGCAAAATTGCTTTGCCCAATCAAACAACCATACAATCCACCACCAAAATTTTCAAATATTGCATAAGTATCTTCGCTTGTGATTATGTCACTTATCATCAAAGTGTAATGCAAATTAAGATTATCAATTTCTTGCAAACTTGATATTCTAAAAGAACTTTCTCGACTTCTGCCATCTGCGATAGTGACAGGGATATAAACCGCAATATCTGTTTCGCCTGCAACATATTGCCCGTTGACATATCTATCAGCAGGTGCAATTCTTACAAAGCCCGTTCCGCCAACAGCATTTGCATTGTTTGTTAAAGTAATAAGACCGCTTGCACTGTTGATTGACAAAATTGTTGAAGAAGTACTTCCATTTTGTTGAAAAGAATAAACTAATGCGTTGTTATAAGGTTTAATACCGCTTTCGCCTTTTTGTGCTTGGGCTAGAATTTGATATGTTATTTGTTGACCGCTATAATCTAATTCAATATAAATTCCATTTTGAACATTAACATTTTGCACAAAAATGTTTTCAACTTGTTGTGCTTTTAAAATGTTTACTTTCAATGAAACGCTGTAAACTTTGTTAAATTCAAAAATTTTGGCAACAAAGTAAAATGTCAAAGAATTTTTGTTCGCAAAATGAGTTACTCCGTTCATTTCATAAGGTGCAAGAGTGCTAAATGCTTCAATTTTTATTGAATTTATGTTGTTTGTAAACTCATAAACTTTTTGCGAGTTGAGAGTATAATTCAAACCATAAACGTTTGACCAAACTATTTGATTGTAAGTTACATTATTGTTAAGATAAACATCAATATTTTTTGATGTCAAATCATAATTATCATCACCAACGCTATTTTTTGCATAAAGATTTATTGTTGTGTTGGAAAGTGTTAAGTTTTGAATAGGTTGGTAACATTCTACCAAAAAATAATAAGCAAAAGTTGTTGCTGTTTTTACACCGCCCTCCAAACGACTGCCATTTATTTCGACCTTGACCCAAACTTTGCCTATTTGCCCGGCATAAATTTGAGAAAACGAAGTTAAATATATTGGGCGAATAACATTGGAATAATCTTTGTAATTTGCAACTTGTGTCATTGCGTTTGAAAATTGATTGAAATTTATGTAATCTTCATCATAGGCAGAGCCTTCGCCAAGAAGAAAATCATAATAAGAATAATTTATGCTTGTTGAACCTTTAACATTTTTTGTCAAAGTTATGTTGTTTCCTATTTTGACCGCCACTGCAAATTTGGTGTCAAAAGTTGTGCTGTTTAATTGCGTTGCAGACAAAATGTTGACTTGACCAACAGCAGAATTGGCTTGCGAATTGGGAACAGAAAAACTAACCAAGTTTTGAACCAACTCAACAAATGTTTCCACTCTGGCAGTAGCGGTAAGACCATTGCCCGCCCTTATTGTCAAAGTACCTGTTTGATTGGTACTACCCATAACAGAGTTTATATAGAAATAATAAGAACCAAAGTTAACATCTGGATAAATTGTATTGTTTACGGTAAATCCGCTACCGCTCGAAGTTATGGTAATGTTTTCAATATTATTGCTGGCAACGTTGAAACCAATTTTTTGCTCCATTGAAGTGTTTGTTGTCAAATAATAATAATTTGGATTTGTTCCAACTGTTACCGAATTGTTGAATTGAATTGCAGTTTCGCCCGCTTCGGCACTAATATTAAACAATCTTGAAAGTTCTGTGTTTGAGTTTGAAGAAATTGTAAATTGTGCATTTGCAGAATTTTGAGTTTTTGCAACAACATATATTTTTGAACCGCTTAAAAAGGTATATTTGTTGTTTTGAAAAACAATAACTTGTCCAGACTGGTTGTAATAAATATAATCGCTTGCACCTGTTAACAAAGTCAATGTAAGTCCACATTCAGAAATCGGAACAGTGTTTGGCAATGCTTCGGTAAGTATTTCCATTCCATAAGTTCCGGTGTATTTGTCATAGACAGTAAAATAATAACTTTCGGGAACAACTCCATCAACCAAATACCTTAAACTTGCAACGGCGTCAAAATTATAAATATTAAATTTTTGTGTTTGGTAAACATAATTGTAGTTTTTGTAAGAAATTTCAAAAAATATTGCATCTGTTCCGTTTGTGTTTTGTGCATTTATGCTAAAAACAAAGGTTGTGTTTATTGGGTTTTTTGTTTCAGTGTAGGTGGAAACACTTGCAATGTTTGATGCCAAAGTTAATGTGCTGTTGATAAAGGGATTTATAACAATATCTTCAATTGAGTTAACAACAACTGTCAATTCAACACTATTTTTGTTTTGAAATGTTTTTGTAAGTTCAATTTGCGTTTGCAAGTTTACAGTTTGAGTGTGGTTTGGGTATCTGGCTGAAAAGTTTAGCATATCGGCATTTATTGGTGCAAGCACGTTTAATGTGATATTGGCTTTTTGTGTTTCATTACTTTTTGATGTTGCAACCAAGGTAATAGTGCTTGAGCTAAAATTTTCGCCCACTGTTAAAACATTGTTTTCAAGGGTAACATTTGCGATTTGATTTTGCAAAGAAAAGGTTATTTCTTTTTGTGTTGTGTTGGTTGGCGAAAATGTGACAAGTTCTTCAACATTAAGGTTTTTGGGTTCGCCCTTTACCACATAAAGATTGTCAAGCGTTGTTGTTTCGCTTAGTAAATTAAGCGGTATAATAACACTTACATAAAACACAGCGGTTTTTCCGCCTTCAACAGAAGTTATGTTAACAGGCACATTTTTGCAAACACCAATAGCAGTCAAAGTTATGGTAGAATTATTTTCGCCATCAAATTCTGGGGGGGTTATTAAAATCATATTGCTTTCTGCACTAACCAAAATTCGCTTGTCTATATTTGCGTTTGCATTGACTGTTGCAACAACTGATTGGGTTGTGGAAACACCTTCATTTATGAACAAGATAACTTCCCCGCCGTTATTTGATAAAGTGATAGACATATTTTCATAATTTTCTTTGCAAGCGGTAAAAAATATTGAGCAAAAAACAAAAAAAATCATTAAAACAATTCTGCTTAAATTTTTTGAGAAATTTTTGTTAAAAATTATACTCATTTATCCCTCACAAATGAAAAATATCATCAATGTTAGTATATCAAAAAATGTAGAAATATGTCAACTTAAATATAAAAAAGTTTATTATTAATATATATATAAATTGCAAAGATATTTTTGGTATTATTTTGACATTTTTTTATTTATTTATTGAAATTATAAAACAAAAATGATATTATGTTTTTATGATAAATAATTTAAAAAAAATAGTTTCCAAAACACACAAAGCGATTGTTGAATACAATATGCTAAAACAAGGCGACAAAGTTGCAGTGGCGTTGTCTGGCGGAAAAGATAGTTTGTTGCTTTTGCAAACTTTGGCAATTTACAAAACCAAACAAAAATTTGATTTTGATATTGTCGCAATTTCGGTTGATGTTTTTGGAAACACAGATTATACCAAAATAGAAGACTTTTGCAACGAACTAAAAGTTCCATTTTTTGTAATAAAATCCAATATAAAAGAAATTGTTTTTGACATAAAAAAAGAAAAAAATCCCTGCTCTTTGTGTGCAAATTTAAGGCGAGGAATGTTAAATTCAAAAGCAAAAGAACTTGGTTGCAACAAAGTTGCTTTGGGTCATCACGCAGATGATTTTATCCAAACTTTTTTTATGAGCGTAACAAAAGAAAATAGATTGAGCAGTTTTTGGCCATTGTCATATTTGTCAAGAATTGATTTGTTTGTTATTCGCCCTTTTCTTTATGTTTGGGAAAATGAAATAATTTCGCATAGTGAATTTCTGCCAATAATAAAAAGTTGTTGCCCCGCAAATAAATTAACTGAACGAGAAAATATGAAAAATATATTGGAAGACTTAAACAAAAAAATACCAAAATTTAAAAACAATTTGTTAGAAAGTTTGTGCAAAACTGAAAGATATAATTTGTTTGATAAATCAAAAAAATTAATAAAATAAATTAAATTAATTAAAAAAATAATAAAAAAACATTATTTTTTATTTATTTTATTAATATTTATTTATTTTTTAAATATTTTTTTCTTGTTGCTTCTCCACCCCTTAAATGTTTTTCTTCAAAATTTTTGTTTAATATTTTTTTTGTTTTTAAATATAAATTATAATCAATTTTTTTTAGTCTTTTTGACACATCAAAATGCACAGTGCTTTTGCTAATCCCATAGACCCCCGCCACCTGCCTAACCGTTTGTCTTGTTTTGAGTATATATCTACCAAGAGCAACTGCCCTTTGGTTAATCACAAAATTCATTTTACCTCCATATTTGGTTTTTCTACAATATATGAAAGTAAAGAATAAAAAAGAACACTATTCGCCATTAATAACAAATAGTGTTCTTTATTTTTTTTGTTATTTTTTCTTGCTGTCAATCACTTTGGCAATTTCTTCAATTGTTGTCATATTGGCAGTATCTTCGTCCGGAATGCTAATACCAAATTCTTCTTCCAAAGACATTAACATTTCAACTATATCAAGCGAGTCGGCACCCAAATCTTCAATCAATTTTGAGTTGTTATTAACCTTTTCAAGAGATATATTAAGTTGAGATGCAACAAGTTTTTTTACTTTTTCTAGCGTCATTTTTTCCTCCATTTTTACTATTTTTTAGTATAACACAAGAAAAAAACTTTGTAAAGAAAATTATTATTATTTAACTTCAAGGTCAAGATAATTTGCTGGATCAATGTTTTGGTTGTCTTCAATTAGTTTAAAATGCAAGTGTGCGCCATCGGCTTGCTCGTTTGATGCACTTTGGTCAGCAGTGCCAATCTTTTGATTTTTTTGCACATCATCGCCCACTTCCACCAACACATTTGAACTTAAAGAACTATAAACACTTTTTAGGTTGTTTGAATGAGTTATAACAACAGTGTTTCCAAACGCATAATCGCTATAAACTTCACTTACAACTCCATCAGCAACAGCATAAACGCTTAAATCACTTGCAACAAAATCAATACCATCGTGATATTCCCACTTATTTAATGTTTGATTTAAGTATAATTGAGTGCTAGAAAAATCTTTTATAACAGTAGCATTCATCATAGGCAATGTAAATGAAAGCACACTTACAGGGTTGGCACCAACACTTATTACCGGATTGGTTGCAGGTGAAATATTGTTGTCTGTTCTCGCCAAATTGCCACCTGTAACAATTATTGTTATTGCCAACGCAAGAACAAGTGTTCCCGCAACAAGATAACCAGCATATTTTTTCGACTTTTTCAAAAATGTTTCCTTTTCCATTCTTACCTCCTTTTTTAATTGTTAACTTTTATAAATTTTTATATACAGTTTCGACAAAAAAAGAAATAAAATTGCAAAATATTAATACGAACCCAAAATAATTGGCGAACCAATAGTAATAAAATCGTTGTTTTCGGCAATTTGAATATTGACTTTTTTGCCATCAATAAAAGTACAAAAGGTTAGACCGCAAGTGTAACCATAAACTATTTTGATATTTGAGATAGTTTCCTTTTTTACTATTTCAATATTTTTTAAAATCAAATCAATGTTTTCATTTTTGTCAATTTTTATACTAAAACCATTGCAATTTGTTAATTCTTTGTTAACTTGAATAGCATTTTTTATATTTGTTGCAACAATAAAACCATTTCCATTCGCTTGAATTATTGTATTTTTTATTTCAGTTTCAGCAGAAGAGCAAAAAAAACAAACTTCGCCATTTTCAAAATATGAAAAAAGTTTTGTAGCGGTTGAATTGTCTAAACTACAAAACGAAAATATACTTAATACCGCCAACAACAAACCAATTCTTTTCATATTTTTATTGTTGACAGAAAAAATGTGTTTTAAACTTCCGCCAATTTCCATAAAGTGAGATAATCTGCGGTAACAGGCAAAGTTTCAATGGTTATTATAAAATTGTAAATACTTGAAGAACATAGATTTTGTTCCACGCTTGGAACTTGAATACTGTTCAAAAATTTTAACACCAAATCGGGAGTTATTTCTTCAATATAATAATAATAACCATCTGCATTTGGTTCCCAACTGCTAGTAAAATTTGCAGACAAATTTATAATTTGATTTTGGTCATTAAACATAAAAATTTTTATTCTTGCCCTGCAATTTTGTTGGTTTGCTTTTAAAGTTAAAGTTGCATCTTGCGGAATTTCAAAATCCGGCAAAAGAGAACCAAAAAATAAAACTGTTTCCGAAAACGCCCCACTATCTTCCACTGTTACATTCACAGGGGTGCCAATCATTCTTTGATTTATCGTTGGATAAGTTGGAGATAAGGGATTGTACAAAAACAGCAAGATTAAGATAATAAGAGCAACTGAAAGGCTAACAACAAAAAAAATATACCAACTTTCTTTTGTTGAAATTTTCTTTTTGTTTTTTTTAACAAAAGCTTGTATTTTTGCCATAAAAGTATGGTGTGTGTTGCAAGCAAATTTATACCAATTTTTTAGGATTTTTTTTCTTGGATTGACTAAATTCGTGTAATTTTATTTGTGTAAAATTCATACTCTCTGCTTCCAATTCCCATTTCTTTTTAAGCCAATTATATTTTTGGTTGCCCCAAAAATTGTCATAAGCCAAAATCAAAATACCTTGCAAAAGATAAATATAATATGTCATAAATTTCCAAAAAATAAGCGCCCAAACAAGCATTGCACTGTTTGCCAAAATGACAGCAAAAAGTGTTGTAAAAGTCAATTCGCTAACACCCGTTCCACCTGGCAAAGGAACAAAACTTGCCGCCATATCAATCAGCATACCCAACAAGATAATGTATGGCCACATAGAAAAATCAAAAAAACCAACAAGCGAACTATATACCAAAAACGCCATTGAATATGCAATAAAAATATAAAAAAACGAAGAAAGTACTAGCAACAAAAATGTACCTTTTGCCCGAGCAAAGTTTTTTATGGTCGCTTGAAAATCGGTAACGGTTTTTATAACTCTTGTATATTGTTTTTCATAATTTTTTAATATTTTTATTTTTTGCAAAAATTTTAATACCCAAATAACAAGTTTTTTTCCCAATTTTTGATTTACACTTAAAACAACAACTCCAACAATCAAAACAAAGTTTAAAAACCAACCTATAACGCAAAGTGGTTTAATAAAGGCAAAATTTGGTCCCAAATCCATTGGAAGTCCGACTATCATTGCAATGGTCCAAACAAGTGAAAGCACTATTTGGTTGACAACATATCTTCCCATGGGTACGGAGATTGCCGAAGATGCGTTAAGCCCCCTGTTTGCCAAATAAAAAATTTGAAATGGTTGTCCCCCCGTTGCCATCGGTGTTATTAAATCATAATATCTACCCAAGGCACAGACTTTGTAACTTAAAAAAGGTCTAGACTTGCCCGTTGAACGTTTTATCAAAATATTAGCCCTAAAAGATTCAATCATCATAGACAAAGCCCAAACAACAAGCATTGCCAAAAAAATGCTTGTGGAAAAAGTTGAGTTCAGCAAAGTTGTTATTGACATATCTTCCGCTTTTGCTATTTGAACTCCAAGAATAACAGCAATAATCACCAAATTTATTACAAAAAAAATCAAACTAATATATTTTTTCTTTTTGCTTTTTTGCTTTGCAACGGCTTGTTCGGCTTCATCAATATTTTTTTGAAAGTTTTTTGGTAAAGTAAACAAATTAAAAGCAAAACCTCTTTCTTTTGAGGTTCCGCTAGCATATTTTAAAAGTTTATCTCTTTTATAAATTTTTACTTTATATTTCATTTTCTTAATAATAACAAAAAAAATCGCATAAGTCAAAATGTTTTTTTCTTATGTGATTTTATCAAATTTTAATACAAGTCGCTATAATTGGTTGAATATAATTCTATTGTCAAATTTTCTTTTAAAGTGTTTAGGTGCATTGCTTCAAATTTTGAAAAATTGTCTTTAAACAAAGTTTCATAGACATTATCAAAAATTGTTTTTGTGTTTAAAAGACTAAGTTTTGTTATGTTAATTGTATATATTATTTCATCTAAATCATCTTGATTTAAGGTTAACAAATTAAAAGTACTTGCATTGGTTATTGTAAAAGCATTTGTAACTGGATTTAGATATATAACAATATGCAAACCATATTCAGATTCCACCAAATCAGAAATGTCACCAAAAGAACCACCACCGTTGTTGTAAAGTTCTCTTGCTGATTGGGTAAAACTTTCTACCATTTTGGAGTCAGTTGTTCCAATAACATAGTCATAAGTTTGATTTTTGTTGCCTGTGTCTTCATTGTATTTGTAAATATATTCATTAAAAATATCTACTTTGTCTGCATCTGATGTTGTTTGTAGCAACTCATCTTTCAAATTGTTTAACAAGGTTGAAGCAGTTATATTTGTTGTTTCGCCGTATTCTTTTGCAAGAGTGCTGTCAACAATTTTTTGCCTTTCAGTGTTATAAACAGATGAAGATATTGCTCCTTGTTCAAGTTTTGTTTTCAAATCTTCCAATTTGCTTGTTTGTTCATCGGTAAATTTAATCAAAATGTGTGAAACATAAAAATAGTTGCCGTCCATAACATATTTTGCATCTGCCCTTGAACTTAAAATATCTGTTTTGTAAGCATCTGGGGTAATTTTATATTCAGTATAACTTGCAAGCATATCAGCAGTTAAATAATTTAAAACTTGCTCAACACTTATTGGAGAATAACCTGTTTTGTTTTCAAAATATTCTGAATATAAACTTAAATATATATTATTTTTTACATTTGTATAAACTCTTTCAACTTCACGAGCAAAAATTTCATTGTTTATCGTGCTGAGGTTTTTGCCTTTTTCATAAGTTTTTAGGTCTGCAATATATCGTTTTTTTGCTTCTACCAAAACTGCATTATCACCAATTTTTTGTGTTAAAGCAGTTATAATTGTTTCAACTTCTTTTCCTATTGCGGTATATATCAAGTCTTCATTTTCTTCTTCGGGGTTAACTATTGTTTTTATATGCCAATTTCCATCTGTGTCTTTCACCAATTCGGCTTGTTTTTCAAAAGGTTTAAAATAAGTGTTTGTGTCTTCTGCATCTTCCGTCAAAACACTTGGGGTGGTTAGTTTCCAATCTGAAATTATTTCTTCTTCATAATCAGCAAGCAAGGAAATCATACCTTCATAAGTTTGTGTCCACATATTGTTATAATCATTGTTTGTCAAAACTATTTTGTCACTTTCAATCAATGCTTCAACTTCATTTAGCATAATTTTTTGATTGATTAAATATTGCACCAAATATTCAACTGCTGTTTGGGTAGTGTAACCATTTTGGGTCAAATTTTCGCCATATTTGTTATATGATTGAATCAAATCTTCTTTTGTTATAACTATTGTGTTGGTTATTCCGTTTTGGGTTGGATAATTGACGGTGGCAATAGTTTGAGATAAATATTTGTTGTAATCAAGCACAAATAAATCACATCCACTTAATGCAAATGTCAAGCAAAACACACAGACCAATAAAAATGCGATTTTCTTTTTCATCTATTCTCCTAAAACATATAGGACTATTATATATTATACCCATAAAAATTGCAACAAATTTTACAAAGTTGCTTTGGAAGACAAAAACTCCAAAACTTGTTCCATTTTGTCATTTACGCTTAAAAATTCAGAAAATATTATATCCTTGTTGTCATAAAAATACACCTTGCAAGCATTTTGATTTATAATTATTCTTTTTATGTTTTGATTTGTTGCAAGGTTTTTTATAAGTGCAATTTTCATAAGATTGTCCAATTCTGTTGGCATTTTGCCATAAACACAAGTTAAATCGGTTTTTAAATTTTGCAGTTGTTGTTGCGAATTTAGCAAACTTATTTGCCCATAAACTTTTATTCTGTCATCTTCGTTTGTGATATAATTTTCATCAATATATGCACTTATATTTATATCCAATTTCATATCTTTTTTATCTTCTGATTTTTCTCCTTTGATTTCTTTAAGCGCCATATTTAGAAGTTTGTAATACAAATCATAACCAACTTTTGCCATATTTCCGTGCTGTTCTTTGCCCAAAACATTACCTGCACCTCTAATTTCAAGGTCTGCCATTGCAATTTTAAAACCACTTCCAAGTGCAGTATGCTCCATTATTGCAGTCAATCTTTGATAAGCGGTATTTGTAAGTTGTTTGTTGGCGTTAAATGTCAAATAAGCATAGGCTGTTTTATTGCTTCTACCTATTCTTCCCCTTATTTGATAAAGTTGAGAAAGTCCCAATTTGTCAGCATCTACAACAATCAATGTGTTTGCACTTGGCAAGTCTATTCCGTTTTCTATCAAAGTTGTTGCAACCAAAATTTGATATTTGTGATTATATAATTTCATAATAGCATCTTCCAAAAGTTTTTGGGATAATCTTCCGTGTGCCACGCCAATATTTACGTTTGGCAACATTTTTTTCATTTTGTTAGCAAAATCATAAATTTTGTCTATTCGGTTAAAAATAACAAGCACTTGCCCGCCACGAGAAAGTTCTTGATTGCACGCCCGTTCGACTAAATCTTCTGTGTATTGAGTGACAAAAGTTTGAATAGGCAATCTTTCTTTTGGCGGCGTGTCTATAATGCTTATATCTCTTATGCCAGATAAAGACATATGAAGTGTTCGTGGTATTGGCGTTGCACTTAACGACAAAACATCTATGTTGTTTTTCATATTTTTTATTTTTTCTTTGTCTTCAACGCCAAATCTTTGTTCTTCGTCTAATACCAAAAGTGTTAAGTTTTTGAACTTTAATTTGTCGTTTAAAAGTTTGTGCGTTCCGCAAACAACATTTATACTGCCATCGGCAAGTCCTTTGACAACTTCGTCTTGCTCCGCTTTTTTCACAAGGCGGTTAAATCTTGCCACTTTGACCATAAAACCATTAAATCTTGACTGACAAGTTTTGTAATGCTGTTCGGCAAGAATAGTTGTTGGGCAAAGAAAAGCAACCTGCTTTCCACTTAAAACTGCTTTGTAAATTGCACGCAAGGCAACTTCGGTTTTGCCATAGCCAACATCTCCACAAACAAGTCTATCCATTATTTTTTTGCTTTCCATATCAGTTTTTATGTCATTAATTGCTTGAAGTTGGTCCGCGGTTTCTTCAAAGGGAAAAGCGGTTTCAAACATTTCCATAAGATAATCATCTTTGACATAAACATTTCCCATGGTCTTTTCTCTTTTTGCATAAAGTTCTAACAAATCAAAGGCAATTTGTTTTACATTTTTGTATACTTTTTCTTTTATTTTTGCAAATTCAACGCCACCCAATTTGTTTAACTTGGGTTCTTTTTCGCCCGCATAAAAAGCAGAAATGGTATCGGTTTGCTCGGTCGGTAAATATAACCTATCGCCATTTGCATATTCAATAATAAAATAGTCTTTTTCATAGTCAGAAAATTTTAATTTTTCAAGCCCAACACACTTGCCAATGCCGTGGATATTATGCACAACATACT
>JAQVWL010000027.1 GCA_028709705.1 Clostridia bacterium | reverse complement strand
TTAGTACCAGAAGAATTTGTTGCATTTGTAAATGGGGACAAACTCCCTAAATATGACGATACTAAAATAAACTTTAATGTTTATGCACAACAAGTACAAATAAATAGACTTACCAAAAAAGATTTAAAAATGCAAGAAACATTGATTAAGGAATATGGACAAGAAGAATATGACAGACAAATTATTAAGTATCTAACTGATACAATCAATAGCGGCGAATATTTAGAAAAGATACTTGCTAGAAGCGAGGATATATCTTTTGTAGGTCCACAAAAAAATCTGCTACAGCTTATACATACCAAACTTTTTTAAATATAAAAAATGAAAAATACTGCTCTGCAATAGCAAACTTAATTTTAAATAAAATAATTAAAAAAGTTGAAGAAGATTTTTATCACGAGTCAACCCCATCAAAGGATGGTTTTCGTGGGCATAGAAAAAATGATGTAAACAATTCATGTATTGACTTTATAGATGTTTCATTTAATCTTTTTATGACAAGAAAAAAATATTTTACAGATTCGCAAATACAATTATTTGCAGATAAATTTGTTGAAGTTTTGTATAAAAGACTTACCCATCCGATGATAATTGAAGATGAAGAGGAGTCCCCTTTCGAAATGAATGGCATAAAGGTTGCATATTTCCCTTTTTCTAGATATTTTAAAATGAATGGCATAAGGGTTGCAGATGCAAAAATGATTTGCAAAATAGCAACTCAATTCAAAAACATTAAAATGGAAAAACTTCAAAAAGTATTGTTAGACATGAAAGTTCAAAAAGATTTCACAACTTGCAAGAATGATTATAATGAATACCAAAAAGTTTTGCTTGATTTTTCCAAAATAGAAGGTGTAGATAAAAACAAATTTGCTGAAAAAATTATAAAAGAAAACCTCAATTACAATACAAATGTGGCGGCGGAATTTGCCTACAACACACCTGAACTAAAAGAAGATTTAAAGGAAAGTTTTAAACAAATAGTAAAAAAGCAAGACTTTGCACGATATGAAAGTCTTGAAAAACAACAAAAAATAAACGAACAAAAAGAGCAGAAAAAAGCAGAAAGGCAAGAAGCAAGAAAAAAGTTCTTTAAAAAACTACCTTTTAACAAAGTATTATTAAAACAAGAAAAACCTACCCAAGAACAAACACAAGGAAAGGAGTAAAAAAAAAGGAATGAGAAAAAATGGAGTTTGAAAGCATAGAAGAATATATTTCAAAGTTGTCTACAAAAGATTTTGAAAACTTGGTTTATAACAATAACTTTTTGCAGTTTCGTGAAGAGTTTGCTGGTTCGTTACGAAAAAAAGAACGAACAAATTTTGACAAACAAGTTTATAATCAATCTGTTTTTAACAACATAATATTCGATGAAATAATCAAAAGAGTAAGGACAAATTTTTATCACGAATCAACACCCAATAGCTTTGTGGGACGCGATTGTTTTCCATATTTTGACAAGTACAATCCTAATACTATTAAAAAATATATTAGTTTTTTGACAAACAAAAACAATACTTTTACCAATAAGCAAATTCAAGTTTTTGTCGAGACATATATTAATGTGTTATACAAAAGATTAAATCATGTACAAACTATTAATGAAGAGCGGGAAATCTTTGGCAACCCTGTATATATTTTTGACAAAATGAATGGTATAAGACTTGAAGATGCAGAAAATCTGTTTTATATGGCAGCAAGTTGTAAAGGTATCAACACAGAAAGAATTCAAAAAGCTTTGTTAGATATGAAATTGCATCATTGTGAAACAGATGTTAATTATGACAAAGACAAAATGTTGTATCAAATTGTTCTATATCGTTTCTTAAGAGAAGTGGATGGTGCCGATATAAACAAGTTTACTAGAAAAATATACTATGAAAATAATAAATATCCATTGCAAGTTGCGGTCAAATTGGGCTATTACACCCTTGAACTGGACCTTAATTTAAAGGAAAGATTTAAACAAATTGTAAAAAAAGAAGATTTTGCAAGCTATCTAAAGATTGAAAAAGAATTAACAAAAAAACAACAAAAACAGCAGAAGAAAATTGAAAGACAAGACGATATTGCCAAAGCAATCAAAAAACTACCTTTTAGCAAACAGACTTTATTAAAAAAAGAAAAAACTGCCCAAGAAATTATACAAGTAAAAGAATAGGAGAAAGATTATGCAACACGAAAAAAAATATAATCAAAAAAAGAAATTATCTCAAAAAGAAATTAGAAGTGAAATACGATTCGAAAAGGCGGTGTCCGGTTCACTTTTTGTTGCTGGTGTAATTGGTTTTAGTAGTGGTTTTGCTTTCACTTTTACTCCAATGTGGTCGGAGATGTTGGAGCCTATTAGTCCGCAATCTTCAATGTTGGCGACAGTGCTTCTTCCTGCGGCCACTTGTCTTGCAAGTCAAGTTGCTTGGCTTTTGTATCCTAAAAGACACATTTTACCTTTTGGAAAAAAATCTGATTTAGCAAGCGAACAAACACAAGGGAAATAGTTATGGAAAAAATTATGGAAGATGAAGAAAGATTGAAAATTAAAAATAAATATGAACTGCTAAAAATAACGCGAGAAAATTACAAAAATATTAGACCAAAGGAAATTTTTGTTTCTGGATTAGTTGGTTTGGGTATGGGCCACTTTGGATGTTTTTATTTATCGGCGTTGAATCCGATTTTTATGCCAGAATTTGAATTTCAACCTTTGATTCCAAATCCAGCCATTGTTTTAACATGTACTGCC
>JAQVWL010000026.1 GCA_028709705.1 Clostridia bacterium | reverse complement strand
ATCAGTATTAGAAATTATGCTAACAATGGCTGTTTCTATTAAAATTTTGGGCGAAAGAGCATACCTTAATTCAGCCTCTATATTTCCAAAAACTTTCATAGCATTCATAAGGTCTACATTGTTTAGTTTTTCAGCTTGAGCAGAAAACTTTTGATAGATATTTTCTGGCAAAATTAATATTTTGTTAGGTTCATTACAAGTTTTTATAACTAGTAAATTTCTAAAATGCACACTCAAATCTTTTGCAAAAACACTCATATTTTTGCCGTTATGGTAAGTATTGTCTATAATTTCCAAACATTTGCCAATGTCTTTTTCAAATAATGCGTTTGTAAGATTTATATAAATATCATTATCATTTAAGCTTAAAATTTCTAGCACTTTTTGAAAAGTTATGTTGTTTCCACAATATGCAGATACACTATCAGCTATTGAAAGAGTGTCACGTACAGAGCCTTCGCCTGCGTTTGCAATAACTTTGACTGCTTCTTCTTCATATGTGATTTTTTCTTTGTCAAATATGTCTTTTAAGTGTTTTGTCAAATCTTCAACAGGAACAAGTCCAAAATCAAATCTAACACATCTTGATAAAATGGTTGCGGGTAATTTATGCGGTTCTGTTGTTGCCAAAATAAAAACTATATGTTCTGGTGGTTCTTCAAGTGTTTTTAAAAGCGCATTGTATGCACTGTCTGTCAACATATGCACTTCATCAATTATATAAATTTTATATTTTCCATTTACTGGAGCAAATTTGACTTTTTCTCGCAAATCACGAATTTCATCTACTCTGTTGTTTGAAGCGGCATCAATCTCAACGATATCCATATTCATAGAATCAGACATTGCAGTGCAAACCTTGCATTTGCCACAAGGAGAACCATTTTGGTTGTTTTGACAATTTATTGCTTTTGCAAAAATTTTGGCTGTGCTTGTTTTGCCTGTTCCACGACTGCCGCAAAAAAGATAAGCATGAACAATTTTGTTTGCTTTTATTTGATTGGAAAGTGTGTCTGTGATATGCTTTTGACCTATGACATCGTCAAAGGTTAAAGGGCGATATTTTCTATACAATGCTTGATAAATCATAGTATGATTATACTATGATTTATCCTAAAAATCAACTAAATAATAGAATAGTAAATTGAAAAATAGATGTTTATACTCTAATAGATAAAACTTTAAGTTTTGCTATACCAGATGGAGTTTCAACTGAAACAACATCGCCAACTGTTGAGTTTATAAGAGCCACACCAACAGGTGATTCATTACTAATAAAACCCTTCAACGGATTACTTTCCGTTGAGCCTACAATTTTGTATTCAACCTCTTCGTTAAATTCTTTGTCAAAAACTTTTACGAAACAACCAATTGATACCTTTGTGGTGTCAATTTTTTTCTTGTCTATTATTTCGCAATCACGAAGTTTTGTTTCTATTTCTAATATTTCTGCTTCCAAAACCGCTTGTGCTTCTTTGGCTGCGTCATATTCTGAATTTTCTTTCAAATCGCCGTATTCTCTTGCAATTCCTATTGCTTGTGTTACTTCTGCTCTTTTAACAGTTTTGTAGTATTCAAGCTTTTCTTCTAGTTCTTTTTTTCCTTCAAGGGTTAAATATGTTTTCATAGTGCCTCCTGTTAAACAAAGAGTTTTTGCCAAAGCAAAAACCCACTCAACACATTTTTACAAATTTGATTATACAAAATAAATTAAATTTGTCAAGTATTTTTAATAAAATAGTTTTTGTTATGGTTTGAATATTTTTTGTTATAAAACACATTATATTCAAAAGGGGAATTTTTATGCTAACTTTTTTTAGTTTTATAATAGTTATGCTTGGTTCATTAAATTGGTTCTTTATTGGTGCATTTCAATACGATTTTATTGCTGGTTTGTTTGGATTGCAAGCTAGTTTGTTTAGCAGATTTTTCTATTTTGTGATAGGAATGGCGGCCTTTGTTTTGCTTTCAATGGCAGTTAAAAATAAGGGAACAATAAAATTGACAGAAAATAGTTTTAAAAAAATACAAAAAATGGTAAAAGTTGAAGCAAAAGACGAGGAAAATGAGGAAGAAAATGAAAACACTTCCCAAGAAAAAGTAGCTCTAGCACAAAATTCTAATCAAAATTTTCCTTTTCAAGAAAAATCAAAAGAAGGATACAAGGATTTTGATGCAAGTAAGTATGATAATTAAAAAAAGGTGAAACAATCACCTTTTCTTTTTAAAAAAATCTGTTAAAAGTTGTTTGCAATCTTCTTCAAAAACCCCGCCCACAGTTTCAACCTTGTGGTTTAGTCTTTTATCATTTAATATATCATATAACAAATTTTGATTTGTTCCATTAGTGTCGTATGCACCAAACACCAATTTTTTTATGCGTGAATTTGCTATTGCGCCCGCACACATAGGGCAAGGCTCAAGCGTTACATATATTTCTGCATTTTCTAACCGCCAATCGCCTATTTTTTTACAAGCTTTTTCTATTGCCAGAATTTCCGCATGATGAGTCGCTATTTTAGTTGAATTTCTTTTGTTATATGCTTTTGCCAACACATTACCATTTAATACAATTACAGCACCTATCGGCACCTCATCAAGTTTTTGAGCCTTTTTTGCTTCTTTAATGGCAATTTTCATAAAATCATGCATTATAAAACACCCCAAACAAATGTATTGATTAAAATAAATACACCTAAAAATATGGTAGAAAATAGAAAAACTTTATGCTTTAAGGGCGGATAGTAGCTTTGTTTTAGGCTAAATCCTAACGCTTCAAAGGGTATTTCTATTTTTAGGGTGTTAAGCCTTAA
>JAQVWL010000016.1 GCA_028709705.1 Clostridia bacterium | reverse complement strand
GTTGCTGTTATTGCTTTTTCGCCAAGAACACCGCCAAATTTTGCAGTGCTTAAAGATGATTTGTTTGTCACATAGCCCGAGTTGTAGCAGTTGGCAAGGGTGCTGGAATTGGTTAAATAGCCCACCCCACCGCCAAACTTGCTGTAACTGCCGGTAAGCGAACCCGCAAAATAGCAGTTGGCAACAGTGCTGTTGTTAACATAACCCGCAACCCCGCCAACATATTGCCCGCCATAAACGGTGGCGTTTGAATAGCAGTTGGCAACCTTGGCAGAATTTTTTGCCATTCCAACCACACCGCCAACATAGGCACGGCCTTTGATATAACTTGCGGAAACGCCCACGTTAAGAACTGTTCCGCCACTAACATTGCCGAACAAGCCCGAATATGAAAAACTGGAGTTGTTGATATAAATTCCGCTAACCGTGAAACCATTGCCATCAAAAACCCCGTTGAATGGGTTGTTGACATTTCCAATTGGCGACCACGAATAACTTGGTGCTTGCGTTCCCCAGTTCGCCAAGTTGCTGGTGTTGTTGATTAAAATATGACCAGTTAAAATGAAATAGGTTTGGGCGTAATCTGTGCCAATGTTAACTTGATTTGCAAAATATTTTAGTTGGTCGGCGTTTGCAATTTGGTATGGGTCAACCGAAGTGCCCGCACCGCCTGCATAAGCCGAGTCCACAACATTTTCCCACTCTTCCGCAAGCAACGGATATCCGCTGTTTACCACTTCGGTGTCTGCCACCCAAGGTGAATAATCGCCGTTCGCGTTGTTGGTGGAAACCCAAGTGTTAAGGTTGTTGAGAAGAAGGGATTTCGCCTCGGTGGTGTTTGTAAAAGTTGCAAGATTGCTAATTGTGCCACTTTGCGTGCCAACAGCGGTGGTGCCGTCAAGATAATATGAGTAACTTATCGTGCAACCGGAAGCATTAGTGCCGACCAAAGCGCCAACACTTGAAGTGCCACTAATTGCACCGATATTGTAGCAGTTGGAAACTATGCTGGTTGTTGCATTAGAACCAGCAATTCCGCCAATATCATAATCACCTGTAATTTCACCAGTATTATAACAATTATTAATTATACTGTTTGTGTGCATTTGACCTGCAATACCACCAATCCTAAAACTTGATCCTATCACAGTTCCGTCATTTCTACAATTAATAATTATAGCATTAGTTGAAGCATTACCGACCACTCCGCCAACATTTATTGCCCCTTTCACATACCCATTTACAACTCCAACATTTTGAACTTTTGCACCAGAGCTATAACCAAAAAGACCTTGAAAACCGCTTGTTGTGTTGATATACATTCCACTAATAGTATAATTATTGCCATCAAATGTGCCTTTGAAATATTTACCCGTTGCATCATACCCAATCGCAGTCCACGAATAAAGGTCGGCGGGGGCGGTGGTTGTTGATAGTGTGCCGGTGGCGGCGGCGGAGGTGTAGATTGTGCCCATTGTGCCGGCGGTGCTGGTGTTGTAAATTGTTCCATTAATGCCAGTGCCTATGCAACACACATCTCCGCCACTCGCATTTTTAACTAAAACTAATCCGCTTGCGGTGTCAAAACTCATAAAATAATTGTTTAACAAAATATCTGCGGTTTGTTTATAATAAACGCCCAGACTATAATCTGTGCCACCACTAACATTTGATGATAAATAAGCAAGGTCGGTTGCGGTTGCAATTTGATAAGGGTCAAGTTCGGTTCCGCTTCCGCCACTGAAAGTGTAAGATAAGTTTGCGGTTGGCATTACGCCGTCCCACACTTCAACTCCGCTGGCGATTATTTCAAGGTTGCCGGTTATCACTTCGTTTGAAACTGTTAAAGTGCCATTCGCGAAAGAAACGCCTTTGGCAAGAGCGATGCCATCAACCTTAACAACATAAGCAATTTGCTTGTTACCTTGTGCTATTATGGTTGTTGAAAAATCTTGGGTTGAAGAAACTTGAACCGAGGCGGTTTGCCCGTTTGTGAATGTTGTGGTGTTAAGCAATGCGGTTGTGCCGGTTGCCAGGTTATATTTAACCGAAACATTTTGCGGTTTTGCCTTGGCTTTTATGCTGATATTGCCCGTGGTTTGCGTTGCGGTTGTGTTGTTGATTGTCAAAACACCGCTTGAATTGTTATAAACATAATCAACGCCGGCGGTTAAAAGGGTTGCACCAACATAAATTTCCAATTCTGCTGGAAGTGCCATATTGGTTGCTGGAATTAAGGTTGTTGTGTATGTATCCACTGTTAAGCGGGAAAAACTGTATGTGTTGCTGGAAGTAATGTTTTCAAGTTGGGTTGTGATTTCTTTGTCAGCATAGTTTTTCAAGGTTAAATCAAGGTTAACCCTAACAAGAGCAGACTGCGAAACACCAAAGTTGAGTGTCAAGTTTTTGCTTTCCGCAGTGCTTGCGTTTGCACCGTTTGTGAAAGGTTTTATGTTTTGAACGCCGTTAATTGGGGCTGTTGTTTGGTCGTAGACATATTGTTTTATAATTGAACCTTGAATTGAAGTTGCGGTTGCTGTTGCCATAAGCGATGGGCCGTTGGGGTAGGTGGTCGCATCGCTTACATATTGGCTGGTTGTAAAATTGGTTATTTTGAAAATGAAACTGTCTTGCGATTTTAGGTTAAGATTCAAAAACGGGCTGTTTGCATTTTGTGTGTCAAGCGAAACTGTGTTGCCTGTTAAAGTTGCATAAGAATTGACCGTTGAACTTGTGGGAACCGCGGTTTTTGCGTTGTTGAAAATTGTGGTGTAGGTGGAACCGTTATCAAGCGACATATCAACTTGCACCAAAATGTTTGAAGAAACGTTGACTTGAATGCCAAAAGACATTTCTCTTGTTGTGAGGGCAAGAACACCTGCAACAAACAACAAAACGGAGCATAACATGCCCAAACCAATTGTAACAAATTTGCCAAAACTCCTTTTCATCAATATTCCCCCTAAACTTTTATCTTTTATTTCAAAAAAAACCGTTGATTGCTTGTCTTATTTTATCACATTAAGTCTTTTTTAATCAATTAATTTAACGCATAAATTTGATATTATTTGTTTTTTTTGCTAAAATAGTTTTATTTTATATAATATATGGCAATATTTTAGCATAAAAATTGCCCCTTGGCAACAAAATTGGGGGAATGTGCCAAGTGTGCTTTTCGCACACTTGGCAATGCAATAAATCCTTGCGGATTTGTGCAATTCACTGCGTGAATGCCATATGCTAACGCATATGCAATTTGCCTTTCGGCAAATTAAGGTTTTTATTTTAAAAATTTGGTGATGGAGTAGCGAAGTAAACGGGGACGGCAGTAACTGACACAAAGCGGTAAAGGGTCAACGGGGTGAGATAGTAGCAAGGGTCAACGGGGACGCTAGCAATTGACAGGAGCCGAAGGCGAACGGTCAAGCGTGCTACGTCCCCGTGACACGTAAACGCGGTATTACAAAAAACAGGTCAAGGGGACGTAGTCAACTGACCCTACCGCTAACGCTCTCGTGTCAGTTACTAACGTCCCCGTTGACCTACGCTACGTGTCAGTTACTAGCGTCCCCGTTGACCCTTGCTAAAAAAACAAACTGAACTAAAACTGTTTACTACAAAAATAGGGGCGGAAGTGATTTGCCCCGCAGAATTTGGGGCAATCGCTCCGCCCTAACGCGAAAAAATTACTCGGGTCAGTCCCACGCATTAAACGCCCGCGTCAGCGGGCTCATCTTTCAAACTTTCCAAATACGCCTTTAATGTTGCAAGTTGAAATTCTTTTTCTTTTATGATTGAATTTATCAAATTTTTTAAATATTGGTTGTCTATTTTCAACAAAATTGTTTTAAAATTTATCAAACTTTTTTCTTTAAGTTCAATGTCGTCAACAAGCATTCCCTTTATATCTTTTGTTTGCGAAACCGCCCTACCGCCAAGATATTTTCCTTGCAAATTTGCAAAAATTGGGTTCCCCCCCAGCATAACAATTGCTTCGGCAAGTTTTTTTGCAATTAAAAACTCCTCATTTGCCAATCTTTCAAAAATTTTGCCAAAATCCTCCCCAAAAGGCATCAAAACGAAACTTTGATAAGAATATTGCAAAAAAGACACAATTTCGCCACTGTCGCCAGCATATAAGTCTTGCAACAAGCCCGCATAAAAAGAATTTGGTTGCAACCACATCATTTTGTTATAACAAAAATTTTTTGAACCTAATACTTCCATTATAATTTTATATGAAAAATTTTGTTAATATGCTATTACAGACTTTACTGACATTCTATATTCTATCAAACTCAAAAAATCTTCGGGATTTTCCAAATTGTTATACCAATCTAAAAATTGAAAATGTTGCTGTTCAGAAAAAGTAACATAAATGCCAAAAATGTCTGTTTTGTATTCTATCATTTTTTTAAGAACTTCCGCAAATTCTTGTTTTACTTTATTTTCAATTTTTTGTTTTACAACATCAGACAAATAATCTGCGTTTGTTGAAAAGTTTTTTTGTTCAATATTTTCTTGCAAAACTTCATCAAGTTTTAAGCCCAACAAAATATTAAATTCAATAATCGGTCTTTCTCCAACAAAATATGCAGTTTTGTCGACAATGTTTTTTTCTGTGTTAAAAATCACACTTGCATTGTCAAAATATCGGTCAGTTACGTTATCAATTTTCAAATTTTTTTGCGTTGTTTTTCCATTTATCCAATTTGAACCTCTTATTTCATTATCGTTTAAAACATACACCATTTTACCTTCAAAAAAAACACCCAAATTGCTTTCGGCTTTAATAAAATTTTCTTGTTGCCCCCCGCCTTGTTCCGTAGGTGAACTTGCATTTGAACCTTCTTTCAACTTTGCAAGAACTTCGGGATTTTGTTTTATCATTCCCACCAAAGAAGTTTTTGTGGGACTAAAATACCCCCGATAAAAAGACTCTAAATTTGTGTCAACAAAATAATTAAATTTGTTGTTAAAAGAATTAAGTTCGTCAATTCTTATTCCAACTTTGTCTATTGCACTTTGCTCCAAAATTAAAGTATCTTTTGCTTTTCCATCTGTAATGGCAATGTGCGTATCTCCGCCCAAATTTTTATCCCTAAAAAAATAGTCAAGTGGTTCTATCAATCCTTTTTGTGCCAACTCTTCACTAAAAACAATAACTGAAGTATGTGTCAATGCAATTTTTTTGCCCGCCAAAGACCCAATTTTGTCTATTGCCGTTGCCAAAGAATCAGACTTTGAAGTGACAATAAAATACCCTTCTCTAAACTGCTGACTTTGAAACGCAACAAAAGCCAAAACAGTTATTTCATATCCTCCATCTTCTGCAATATCAATTCCGATTGAAGTTGCGTGCAATCTTTCCAAACCCTCCGGAGGGGCAGCCAAACCTTTGGGCAAATAAAATATTGAAATAATAATTAAAACAATAATAATTGGTTTTTTTATTAAATTTTTTAATTTTTTTATCATTTTTACCCCTTTTTTATTATTTTTTTAATTATTTTTAATTAAAATTAATATTTTTTATTGATTTTTTATAATATTTTTTATTTTTATTATTTTTATTGTTTAAAAAATATAATAAAATTGGCACTCCATAAACCGCCAAAAAAGCCAAATATTTTAGATAAACACTTGTCAACAAAAGTGCCAAATTTGTGTTGTTAAAAATCATATACATTCCAAGTATCATTATCAAATTTAACACAATCATTGGTTGTATTTTTTCTCTGAAAGGTATTAACTGACACAAACAATCTCTTGCACAATACAAATACATTCCAGTTTGAAAAAACAAAATAAACATAACAGAAGTCAAAGCAATTATATCCAGTTTTCCAACATTTCCCAGTTCAGAAGAAAATTGAATTATATCCAAAATTGCATCTGTGTGATAAAAAGCCGAACTTTGAAAAATATAAAAAAATGATAAAAAGTATATTATACAAAGCGTTGCAGAAAAAATTGCAAACTTCATTATTGTTTTACCATAATTTTTTTGTATTTTTAATTTGTCTAAAATTATTATAAAAAACAAAAAATCTCCAAACCAAAAAGTATAGGAAAAAAACGAATCAGTAAATCCCGCCAAACCTTTGTTATACAAAATATCAAATCCAAAATTTGAAGTTGTTGATATCCAAATAACAGTGCAAAATAAAAAACCTGCTATTATAAAAGGATAAAAGATTTCCAAAGTTCTTGAAAAAGAATTAAGACCTTTGTGGACCAAAGAATTTATTACCGGTAACACACAAATCAAATAAACCCAAATAGTTGCATCGCCATATAATGCCTGTTTTAAAAAACTAAATTTTTCTTCCAAAATAAATAAAATTTTAAAAATAAAAAATAAAAATAAAATAAAAATAATTATTTTTGCAATAAATTTGCCTATTTTATTATATAAAAAATCAAAAATTGAAATATTATTATTTTTTTCTTTTAATTTTATAAAAAAATATAAAATAATTATTTCAAGAAAAAATATTGCAATCAAAGAAAAAATACTTGCCGTTCCGTTTGATTGATAAAACAAAGAAGGCAAAGTAATTAACTTTGAAGTGAACAAAAGCATTGAGCAAAAAAGTGCTATCTGTCTTGGATTAATTTTCTCTGTCATTTTTCAACCTTACAACATTTTTATTGTTTAAACTTTTTGGTCTTGTATTCATTTCTATTGTTGATTTTTTAAAAACTCCATCTTTTAAATCTTGTTTTATTCTTGGAGCATAAGGCGAAAGATATGGCACACCATAATTGTTTATAGTCGCCATTTCATCTACCAAAAAAACCAAAGTGCCAACTATGCCCAATATTCCTATTGTGCCACCAATTAACAAAAACAATGCTCTTAATATTGTAAGTTGTGGTGCTTGGTCAGAAACCGTATATATTGCAATAATACTGACAGCAATTATTACAACACCAGGTGGCGAAATCAACCCAGCGTTTACACCCGTTTGCCCCAAAATCAATGCACCCACAATAGAAGTTGCCAAAGAAAGATATCTCGGAAGACGCATACTGACTTCATACAAAATTTGAAAAAGCACTAAAATAAAAATCAATTCAACAAACGGAGTAAAAGGTAAACCCTCTGTCGTGTTGCTTATTGTTATCAAAAATTTTAGTGGCAAAATTTTGTAATGATATAACCTTAAAGACAAGTAAATCCCGGGGGCAACAGTAGAAACCAAAATCCCCAAAAGTCTTATTATTCTTATAAAAGTTGTATAAACATTGTTTGTGTAATAATCATTGGAATTTTGAATATCTTCAAAAACCATAAAAGGAATTGTTAAAACAATTGGGGAACCATCAACCAAAATTGCAATTCTCCCCTCCAACATTTTGGCAGTTATAACATCAGGTTTTTCCGCCACCCCAACTTGTTTAAAAATATAATTATCTTTTTTTAGAAAAGAAATAATATAATAAGAATCAACAACCCCATCAATATTTATTGCTTCAATTTTTTTTGCTATTTTATTTACAATTTTTATATCAGCAATTCCATCAATATATGTAAGAAATATTTTTGTTTGAGTGTACTTTCCAACAATAAAATCTTTAAACGCAAAATTTTTTGTTGGCAGTTTTTTTCTTATCATTGCCAAATTTGTTTCAATACTTTCTGTAAACCCAACTCTTGGTCCATAAATAACTGCTGATGTTGGCGGTTCTTCTGGATTTCTGGCGGGGAAATTTTTTACGTCAACCAAAATAAAACTATTTTCACCTTCCACAAAAATTGCAACTTGCCCTTTAAGAATATTTAAAATAATTTGGTCATCTTGCTTTTTTGTTGTTGCATTTTCTACAACTTCCATATCGGCAGTGTTCAAAATATTTGCCACGATTGATTTTGAATTTACTTCCTCTATCAAGCATTTTGTAAAAGGTTCAAACACAATGGACGAAAGTAGTTTTTCATCAATAAGTGTTTTTACATAAAAAATGCCAATTTTTGTGTTTTTTACAAAAATAATTTTATGAACAATATCAGCATTGTTGTGCATTTCTTTTTTTAAAAAATCTATATTTTCTTGACAATAAAAAAACACGCTAAACTCCAAAAGTTAGTATGTTTTTTTTGTTTTATTTTATACTATTCCACAATATAAACAAGTTGACTTGACAAATCACTTTCCAAATAAAATTCATTGCTTGGGCTTACCGCTTTCACGCCCAAACTATATTCCCCCGCCCCAACATCATTCAAAAATGTTAAATTAAAATAACCTTGAGAAACACCATTTGATGTTCCACCAGTTATAAAGAAAGTTGTGTGTTTTAAAAACTCAGTTGCACTATTTGCCTTGTAATAAAGTTCAAAACCAAGTGTTACACTTTGGGAAAAATCATCGTTTAGTGAAAACAAAAGTATTGTGTTGTCATCTGGTTTTAGCATAATTGTTGGTTGTGCAATTTTTACCGCACTGCTAAATTCTATGGCTCTACAATAATTGCTATTTGAGTTTTCCGTTCTACCCAAAACTCTGCACTTGATTTGATAATTGCTTGGCGTTTTGATTATGTTAGAAATATCAAGAATGTTTGTTTGGCTTATATATTTTTTTATATTGTTTGAACTTGTCCAAATAATAAATTCATAATTTATTGCTTTGTTGTTTGCATCAACTTCTGCATAAACTTCGCCATTTGAAAGAGTAATTACATTTAGATTGGCAGGCGTTGAAAGTTTAATATTAGCATAAGTGTTATATATTATTCCCAAAGCAAGAAAAACAGAAAGCACGGAACCCGCGACCATAACAACCCAAAATTTCCAACTTTTTAAAACCATTTTCATATTCATATATTATCATTTTGCACAAATCAAGTCAAATATATTTGTTTATAATTATGTCGTATGCAATTTTTATTTTTTTGCAAAAAATTATTTATTTTTGGTTAAAAGAAACAAAAACTTTTTTACAAAAATTTTTGCTAAAAAATATTGACAAACAAAGTGCTGTGTGCTAAAATTCGTTTGTTGTTTAAAAAATATTAGCTGTTTGGAAAAACTATTAAAAAAAATTTATTCAAGACAGCACAACAACAAAATATTCCTCGATAGCTCAGTGGTAGAGCATCCGGCTGTTAACCGGCAGGTCGTAGGTTCGAGCCCTACTCGGGGAGCCAGGGCGAAAGCAAGTCCTTTGGGCTTGTTTTTTTGTTTCACAAAAAAAGCATCGCTTTGTCGGACTGCTTTCGCCCTTACGGACCAATCGAAAACCGCATTGCATTGGCGGTTTTGTCCGTACTCTCTTTTGCATAGCAGTTCTTCGAAGTCTTTGTTTGGTTTTTTATTTCCAAATTGCAAGTCCTTTGGGCTTGTTTTTTTCACATTACAATTTAATATAAAAACAAGGTTCAGGGAATTTTCCCCTAAACCTTATTTTTATTTTAATCAAACACAAGTTCGCTGATATTCTTTTTTGCGTTGTGGGTTTTTATGGCTTGGAAAATTGCGTTTTCGTCGTTAAGTTCAACGGTGGAAATTTTCCAAAAACCAATTTCACCCCTGCGGTTTAAAAGCACATCATACCATTGTTTTTTAACAAACGAAGGTGTTGCAACCGCAATGTAATCTTGCTTTTTGTCATCTCTTACGGCATAATAAGCATTGCCTTCTTTCAATGGATATTCCATTAACGCAAATTTGAGTGCTGACCAATTGCCAGAAAGTTTGTGGCAGGTTTTTTCATCTAAACTTTTTATCATATTCTATTTCCTTTATTAAAAATAGAATATCATAAGCAATTTATTTTGTCAAATTTTGACAGAATTTATTTTTCAAAATATTCTTCTTTAACAACAACGGGTTTTTTATAACTTTTTATAAACTTTGATAATGCCAACTCGTCATTTATGGCAACAACTCCAACATTTTCATAACCTACATTATACACATCTCTTAATAAAACTTCATATTTGTTAAATTTTTCTGGCGATGGGCAAACAACTGCAAAGTTGGCAATTTTGCTATTTTTTATCACAGCAAAATATGCTTCTCTTTTAATAGGGTGATTTTTCAAACTGCTTTTCAAAAAGTTGTATTTTCTTGACAAATTTTTTACTGTTGTTTCATCTAAACTTCTTATCATAATTTTTTCCTTTTTTAACAATGTTAATACTATAACAGTTGCAAGTTTTTGTCAATACCCTTATCTTGATTTTTTTATGGAAACTGATATGGTTTTGTCATTTAGGTCTAAAATTGTCGCTTGCTTTTGAATTGATTTTTCAAACTTAACCGCCAAAACATCTTCGGCAATATCTTTTGAATTGTTTGTAATAATTTCAACAATATCGGCATCGCCGTTTAGGGTAATTTCAATTCTGTCAGTAACCTCAAAACCTGATGATTTTCTTAAATTTTGAATTTTTGAAACAAACTCTCTAACATATCCTTCATCAATCAATTGGGTTGTCAAAGTAGTGTCTAAAATTACTGCAAAATTTTCAAAAATACTTGAAGCATAATTTGCTTTTTGCTCTACTTCAATCAACAAATCTTCGTTTGAAAGTTCAAATTTGTTGCCCTTAACTTCAAACTTATAAATTTCACCTTTTTTGACTGTTTCAACCACTTTGTTTGTTTCGCAAGCATTTAAATATTCTCTTATATCATTCAAAAATTTCCCATATTTTGGTCCAATGGTGCGAAGTTGTGGCTTTAATTTATATGACATAAACTTGTTTAGGTCAGCATTTTGGATAACTTCTTTAACATTCAATTCTTCTTTTAAAATATTTGTCATTTCTTCACTTAAATCGGTTTTTTCAGTTGCATCAGTTAAATAAAGTTTTGAAAGCGGTTGCCTTATTTTTAAATTATAAGTGCTTCGGGCTTTTCTGCCAAGTTCGGTGTAGGCATAAGTTATTTTCATATCTTGTTTTAGTTTTTTGTCTATATATTTTTTGTTTGCGACAGGGTAGTTTGTCAAATGCACGCTAATTGGCGAATCTTTAAAAAATTGCACAACTAGGTTTTGATATATTGTTTCGCTTATAAACGGTGTGAACGGAGCAGAAAGTTTTGAAAATTCGGTTAATATAAACCAAAGTGTCATATAAGCAGATTTTTTATCCTCCGACATTCCGCCAACCCAATATCTTTTTCGGCATCGCCTTATATACCAATTTGATAAATCGTTGATAAAATCTTGCATTGCCCTTGCTGGTTCAGTGCAGTGAAGTTGGTTAAGTTCGGTTGTAACATTTTCAACAAGTGTGTTAAATTCGCTTAAAATCCATTTATCCATAACGGAAAGTTTGCAATCTTCAAGTTTGTAAGAACTTGGATTAAACTTGTCAATATTTGCATACAAAACAAAGAAAGAGTAAACATTCCAAAGCGTGCCAAAATAATTTTTGACTGTTGCTTTTGCAATAGCAGGAGTCATTCCAAGATTTGACCAAGGTTGACCTTCTGTATAAAAAGTCCAGCGAACAGCATCGGCACCCACTTCTTCCAAAAGTTGCATTGGTGGAGTAAAGTTGCCCAAACTTTTGCTAAGTTTTTGCCCTTGTTCATCAACAACAAGTCCGTTGGAAATAACACTTTTGTAAGGTGACTTGCCAAACAGTGCAACATTTATTACAAGCAAAGCGTAAAACCAACCTCGGCATTGGTCCACCCCTTCGCTGATAAAATCTGCGGGAAATCGCTTTGCAAATTCTTCTTTGTTTTCAAATGGATAATGAAACTGTGCAAAAGGCATACTCCCACTGTCATACCAGCAGTCAATAACATCAAGTTCCCTTTTCATCATTTTCCCGCATTTTTCGCACTTAATTTCTATTTTGTCAACAAATGGTTTGTGAAGTTCAATGTCGCCGTCTATTTTTGCAAGTTTTTTTAATTCTTCCTTGCTTCCAACAACATGATAATGCCCGCACTCGCACTTCCAAACTGGAAGCGGTGTTCCCCAATATCTATCTCTTGACAGGCACCAATCAATAACATTTTCAAGCCAATTTCCCATTCTGCCATCTTTTATTGTATTTGGAAGCCAATTTATGCCTTGATTTGCTTTTATAAGTTCTTCTTTTATTGCTGTTGTTTTGATAAACCAACCGCTTCTTGCAGTATACATAAGCGGAGATTTGCAACGCCAACAATG
>JAQVWL010000006.1 GCA_028709705.1 Clostridia bacterium | reverse complement strand
TGTCGGAAGAAGAATTGCAAAGTCGGCGTTATGGAAAGTTTGTAAACAATGGCGGGCAAGTGTATTGCGAGTTTGATGAAAATGGTAATGTAATTACGCCGTTTGACGTTCCGCACGAGTGGTATGAGAAAATCTCAATAGACCCGGGCTTAAAAAATCCGCTTTCAGCACATTGGTATGCAACCGATTTTGATGGAAATGTTTTTGTTGTTGCAGAGCATTATGAGGCGGGCAAAAGTGTGGAATATCATTCAAACGCCATAAAAAATATTTGCGAAAGGTTGGGTTGGCAAAAGGGGTTTAATGGAAAAATTGATGCACTTATTGATTCGGCGGCGGGACAGCGAACCTTGAACGGAACAAAATCAGTTGTAGAACTTTTTTTCGATTTTGGGATAAATTGCAACACAAAAGTAAACAAAGATTTGTTTTCGGGAATAAACAGAGTAAAAAGTTTTCTAAAAAATGCACAAGGTGAAAGCAAATTATATATTTTTAAAAACTGTGTTAATTTGATAAGGGAAATCAAAGGTTATTTTTGGGGTAATGACGACTTGCCAACAAAAAAAGATGACCACGCACTTGATGAACTTCGATATTATATAATGACAAAACAAAATATTAAACCAATAAAACCTGAAAAATCAATTATTCAAAAGAACAAAGAGATGCTTTTTAGAAAAATTAAAGGTCGAAATTATTTGTAATTTTGTTAAAATATGGTATAATAAAAGTAATTTGGGAGAAAAGATGAAAAAACTTTTTTGCTTTTTTGCTTTTGTTTTTGCTATGTGCAGTTTGCCTTGTTTTTTTGTTAACACTCAAAATGCCAAAGCAGAAGATACCCCTATCTTTTCTTTAACCAATGACAACTTTTCTTCAAGTTTTTCTGACAGCAATTCCGCTGTTTATATTTTGGAAGAAAATATAGTTTTGGAAGAATGGACGCCAATAAATTTTGGTGCAACCCTTGATGGAAACGGTTACACAATCACCCTAAAAACCAACTTGTTTGCCATTGTTGATACCGCAACCATAAAAAATTTGGGAATAATTATTGATGAAACTTATATCTTTGACACAACTGACCTTATAAATGTCAATTCCAATTTTGGTTTTTTGGCACAAGAAGCAAGGGCTAGTTTTATTGAAAATGTTTTTACCAAAGGTGATGTTGAAGTAACAGTAAAAACTTCTGCCAATGTTGGTGGCTTTATTGGCAAAGTTTTTGATGGAACAATAATAAACAACTGCTATACCAATTCTAGCATTTTGTTAACACAAACAAACAACTCAATAGAAACTATTGTTGGTGGCTTTTTGGGGGCAATGGAAAATTCGCAAATAACAAACTGCTATTCTGTTCCAACAAGCACAAAAATGGTCGAAGTTCAAACAACTTTGGCAAGTTCAGGCAACTTGTTTGCTGTTGGCGGTTTTGTTGGCAGTGCGGTCAAAGGTGCGATAGGTCAAATTTCAAACATTTTTTGCGGTGGCACAATTACAACTCCAACAGCAGAATTGACAAAATTATATGCGGGCAAAATCTTTGGTCAAGTCAATGATTTTTCTGCCGACAATTTGTCTTTTTGTTATACTTATAACTCTGCAACTCAAAATTTTGTTGGGCATAAAAACAACGCATACACAGAAACCAATTTTTCAGTTTTGGAAAAAGCAAAGTTTGGTGATATGTTAAATTTTGCCGAAACTTATATGTTGGGTGGAAATCTTATGTGGAATTATGAATTTGTTTGGAACACTTCAAGTGTTTGGTGCAAAACAAATGCAAGTTCGTTCCCTGTTTTGCAAGTTTTTGAAAACTTTTCAATAAACATTGATTCAGTCACTAGTGGGATTTTTTCCACCTGTTCTTTAAGTGAGTGGACGGGTTCCGATTTTGTTAATATAGCAAGCGAAGGCACTTTTAAATATGGCACTCGTTTGAAAATAACTGCCGAAATCAATCCAAATTACGCATATTACAAAGTTATAAAATCAATAGTAAAAAACAGTTCAACCCAAACACTAGATTTTGATTTTGCCGAAAACAATCAAATTGCAACTTATGATTTTGTTGTTTGCTATAACACTTCCGGTTCGTTTTATGCAACAACTGAAAACATTCAATACAAAATTCAAGTTATATCCGAAAGCATTAACAAGGGCAAAGTTAGATATGGCAGTTCAGTTTCGCAAGCTTCAATTACCTACAACATCGTTTATGGCGGGGAATATACTTTTGTTGCAGACCCAATTAGCAGTTCGTTTGCTTTTTCAAGTTGGGCGTGGCTAAATTCTGAAAATGACTTATTACCTGCAACAAGGGGCGGAGCAACTAGCACTCTTAACGCAAACAGACAAATCAACATTTGTTTTGGAATAACAGGAACAGACACAACAAAAACATATTTGACAATTTCAAATAACAGCACAATTCCATTTACAACAGACACTTCTGGCAACATAACATTTACAATTCAAGCAAATTTTAGCGAAAATGTGTGCAATTTACAAATAGTTTCTTTGCTAGAAAAAGACAGTTTCAATCTATACATAAACGGAATGTTGGGGCTAAATGACTTTAACGAGTCTGTACAGGTGGGCGTTCCCATTGAAATAAGAATAGAAACAAAAGAGGGCTTTACTTTCAAAAAATGGCAGACCGATGCGGGTGTAAATCTATCAAGATTTATTGCAACAACTGAAAACGAAAACTCAACGACTTTAAACTTAACAGTTGCCGAAGATTTTGTTTTGTATATTGACATAACCGAAAACGCAAGTCAAAACACTGACTTGACTTGGCTTTGGGCTATTCTTGGCGGGCTTGGTGGCACTGGGCTTGTTGTTTTGGTAGTTGTTTTGATTACCAAAAGAGTCAAACGCGAAAGTTTTTTGAACTACTACTAAAAAATATTTGTCACTTTTTTTATCAAGTTTAAATTTTTTAATCTATAATCAAATCATAAACTCACAAGGTTTTTAAAAACTTTGTGGGTTTTTTAATACAAAAGGGATATTTTTATGAAGCAAAACTCCAATCAAAAAAAAGTCGAAAAGGCATTAATAAAGAAAGCAGTTGGCTACAACACCGAAGAAACAACGGAAGAAATAAATTACAACGAAAATGGCGAAAAATGTTCAAGCAAAAAAAAGGTTGTAACAAAACATTATCCGCCCGATGTTTCTGCAATAAAGGCATTGCTTGCTTATTATGGCGACAAGGCTTTTGATGAGTTGGAAAATATGACCGATGAAGAACTTATAAAAGAGCGAGATGCGTTATTGCTTTTGTTAAATGAAAATAATCCCGCAAATTAAAAAAAATAAGGAGAAAAAATGAAAAAAATTGTAAAAAAAATCAAAGATGAGCAAGATTTGGCAGAAAAATTGTTGGTTGAAGAGGTGCTAAAAGATTTTAGGTAAAGGCAAGAAGAAAGGCGGAGTTTTGAAGCACAGTGGCAACTAAATATGAACTTTTTGATGGGCAATCAATATTGCGACATAAGAAAAAATGGAGAAATTGACGAGTATGAAAAAAAATATTTTTGGCAAGAGCGAGAAGTTTTTAATCATATTTTACCAATCATTGAAAGGCGACTTTCAAAACTTCAAAAAGTAAGACCCAAAATGAATGTTTTTCCCGCTTCTAACAATGACGGGGACATAAAAACTGCAAAAATATCCAAAAAAATTATCAATTCAATTTACAACAAAACGGATATGAGCAACATTATTATGGAAGCAACAAAATGGAGTGAAATTTGTGGTAGTGGTTTTTATAAGGTTATTTGGAACACAAACTTGGGCAATGTTGTGGCAAAACTAGAAAGCGGTGTTCCACTTAAATCTGGCGATGTGGAAATCACAGCAGTTTCGTCTTTTGAAATTTTTCCTGAAAGTTCTTCTTCAAGCGATATTCAAAATTCAAGAAGTATTATTCACGCAAGGGCTTACCATATTGAAGAAATAAAAAATCAATGGGGCGTTGAAATTGAAGGCGAAGATATCAATATTTTTACACTTGACAAAAGTCATTCAAGCGTTTTGGGAATGGGAAGTTCTACCAAAGTTTTGAAAAGCGTAAGAAAAGATTATGCAATTGTGGTGGAAAAATATGAAGCACCAAGCGTGAAATATCCAAATGGCAGATTGATAATAATTGCAAAAAACAAATTGCTTTTTGTGGGCGAATTACCATATACAAATTGCAACGACAATACAAGAACTTTTCCGTTTATCAAGCAAGATGCTTTTTCACAAGCGGGTTGTTTTTGGGGTACAAGTTTGGTAGAAAGATTGATACCTCTTCAACGCTCTTACAATGCAGTAAAAAATCGCAAACACGAATTTTTGAACAGAATTTCTATGGGTATTCTGGCGGTTGAAGATGGTTCGGTTGATATAGAAAATTTGGAAGAAGATGGACTTTGCCCCGGCAAAGTTTTGGTTTATCGCCAAGGTTCGACCTCGCCCAAATATATGGAAAACGATAAAATGCCTTATGATTTTACCGCAGAAGAAAAATCAATTTTGGACGAATTTGTTTCAATAAGTGGAATAACAGATTTGTCAAGTGAAAATTATTCAACAAGAAATTTAAGCGGTACAGCATTAGAGTTGATTATTGAACAAGACGAAAACAAAACAAACATAACTTCTGACAATACCAAATCTGCAATCAAAACAATAGGCAAACATATTTTAAGACTTTATAAACAATTTGTAAAAATTCCCAAACTTACAAAAATTGTTGGCGACAACGGAGAAATGGAAATGTTTTATTTTACTTCAAGCGACATATCTTCTGACGATATTGTGTTTGAAACAAAAAATGAAATGACAGACTCTTACACGCAAAACAAAAAAATGATTTTTGATTTGCTCAACAATGGACTTTTGAATGACGAAAATGGAAAATTGACAAACCGAATGAAAGTCAAAGTTTTGGAACTTTTGGGTTTTGGAATTTGGGAAAACGCACAAGACTTGAATGAACTTCACACCAACAAAGCATCAAAAGAAAATTTTTTGTTTTTGGAAAATCAAGACCCAAAAATTTTGGAAATTGATGACCATCAAATTCACATAAATGAGCACATAAGTTTTATGTTGGGTAATGAATTTGAAAAACAAAATCAAAAAAATCCAAACCTTGAAATCAAAATATTGCAACATATAAAAAATCATAAAACAAAAATAAATAATAATATTTATGAAATATGTAATTAAAAAATAATAAAAATAAATAAAAAATAATTAATTTTAATAAAAAATAATAAAAAAACAATTATTTTTAATTAATTATTTATTTATTAAAAAAAATAAAAGGAAAAAAAATGGAAAATAATCAAACAATTATGGAACAACCAAATGAAGAACAAGTAAATGTTACGGAAGTAAAAGAAAATGAAAATGTTACCCCTGTATCTTCAAATGGCTCCATAGGAAAATTTAAAGACACCGAAAGTTTGTTAAGTGCCTATAACAATTTGCAGGCCGAATTTACCAGAAAGTGTCAAAAATTGAGTGAACTTGAAAACGAAAAGCCAACTCAACCTACCCACGAAGAACTTATAAAAAATGACAAAACTTTGGCAGAGTTTGTTTCTTCAAATCAAGAATTGAAAGACACTTTGCTAAAAGCATATTTAGAAGAACTTCAAAAAAATCAATCTCCCAAAGTTATTTCAAGCAACATAGGAAGTGGAATACCGTTAAAGACTCCACCAAAACCTACCAGTCTTGAAGAAGCAAAAGAGATTGTAAGTACTATGTTTTTATAACAAAAAGGAGAAAAAATGGCAGTTACTTTAACAAGTGCAGAAGCAGCACTAAAAAGTGTTTATTTGGGCGTTGTTGCAAACCAATTAAACATAAACGCAAATCCTTTGCTTGCCAAAATCAAGCAATCAAGTGCAAATATTTGGGGCAAAGATATTGTAAAACTTGCACCTTATGGAATAAATGGTGGCATTGGCGCAGGCACAGAAGATGGTGCTTTACCAACAGCAGCAAGCAACAAATATGTTCAATTTAAAACAACCTTAAAAAATCTTTATGGAAAAATAGAAATTTCCGACAAGGCAATTAGGGCATCAGAAAACAACGCAGGTGCTTTTGTAAATTTGCTAAACGATGAAATGGAAGGTCTTATCAAGGCCAGCAGTTTTAATCTTGGCAGAATGATTTATGGCGATGGAACGGGGTTGTTGGCAACAACGACCGCAAGTTTTGCAAGCGGAAATTATTTAGAAGTTTCAGACACAAGAAATCTTATTGAAGGAATGGTTGTAGACATTTTTACAAGCGATGTAAAAAACACAAATGTAAGCGGATACCGCATAACTTTTGTAGACAGAACGCAAAATTTTGTTTATTTTAACTTTCCTGAAAATTTGACATTAAGCCCAGAACTTGCTTTGGGTGCAAACTTGTATGTTCAAGGTTCAAAAGGCAATGAAATAACAGGTCTTGAAGCAATTTTTGGTTCGCAAGATTTATATGGTTTAAGCAGAACGGCTTACCCTTGGTTAACACCGCACCACAATTCAAGTGGAACAGAAATATCTGACATTGTTTTGCAAGACGCGATTGATGCTTTGGAAGACAAGGCGGGAAGCGAAGTTGACTTTATATCTTGTTCAAAAGATGTGCGAAAAGCATATCAAACATACTTGGCAAATTACAAAAGAAACATTGATGTTATGGAACTTGCAGGCGGGTTTAAGGCAATTACCTTTAACGGAATTCCTGTGGTTGCAGACAGATTTATTGAAAGCGGAACAGCGTATTTGTTAAGCACAAAAGATTTTATTTTACATCAATTATGCGATTGGCAATGGCTTGAAGGCGAAGATGGCAGAGTGATAAAACAAGTTGCGGGTTACCCAACATACAACGCAACTTTGGTCAAATATGCAGACCTTATTTGCGACAGACCAATTGCACAAGCAAAAATTTCTAACATTAGTGCAACTATTGCAAGCCCTTATGCAAGCATTGTTTCGGCAATCAGTGGCGTAGATACAGCAGTTGATACTGTTGCAACCAACACTGCAAGCATTGCTACAAATACCGCAACAACGGCAACCAACACAGGCACTATTGCTACAAACACAACTCCATAAAAAAAATATAATAGGATAGAAAATGTTAATTAACATAAACACAGACAATTTTTTTGTTGCACAAAGACTAAAAGAAATTGACCCAAATTATTTTGTTGTTTTTAACACAAAATCCCAAAATTTTGAAGTTCATAACCAGGGGCAACTTGACAACACTTTTTGTTTGAGTTTGCCTTTTGCGGAACTTGATAGCAGAACTTTGGACTTGGTGCGAAAAACCCAAACAAAAAATTTTGAAAAATTGATGGAAGAAATTGAAAAAGAAAATCAAAAAAAAGAAACACAAAAAAACAAAGAAATTTTTAGTTTAGCAAAGGAGGTATTAAAATGACAGTTAAGAATATTTTAAAAATTGCAGTTTTGTTTTTAAACAAAAAAGAACTTTTGACAACAACAAGTTTTGATGACGAAAGCATAACAGCACCAACAACGGAGCAAGCAAATGACATAAATCTTTTAACAAAATGCTTTAATTTTATTTACAAAGAAGTGGCATCAAGTTATTTGCCATTGTTTTTTGAAGAAGAAATTGTATTTGTAAATGGCAAGTTTGAATTTGCAAATCTGCAAAATCAAATTTTGGAAATCCACAAACTTACAAGCAAAAATGGCAATCATCTTGCTTATGAACTTTTCCCTTCTTATGTCAAAGCTTTGGTAAGCAGAGCGGACCTTGTTTATAGTTATCTTCCACAAGATTTTGACTTGGAAGACAGCGTAAATATGTTTGGCGGAAAAGTCTTGCCACAAGTTTTGGCAAGTGGTGTTGCAAGAAAATTTTGTTTGCTTAATGAGGATTATTCGACCGCTGATATTTGGGAAAAAAAGTTTAAAGACGGAATTTTTAATGCGATAAGCAAAAAATCAAATATAAGATTAAGGGAAAGGAGGTGGAACTAAATGTTTTATGAAAATACCATAAAAACAAAAAAAACCACCAAAAAAACTTTGACTTACAACAAACTAAATATCAACATAAACACAGATGATGACGCTTCAATTATGCCCGAAAATCAAACAACTGTTTGCTACAATTTTAATTGCACAAACGGTATTTTGGAAACGGGTTATGGTTTTTCTAGCCTCAAACTTCCTGTTTATGATGGTGCAGTAATAAACAGAAATATAAGAATAAATCAAGATTGCGACATAAAAAAATTGTGGCATTTTAAGTTTTTTGACCCTTATACAAAAACAAGACAACACAAACTTATGTGGTTTAATGGAAACGGATATTTGGCAACAATAAACATTTTCACTTATGATTCAAACACCTATGAGTTTAATTCGTTGCCAGCATTTGCAGATGAACCTGTTGGAGCAAATTACCGCTATGAAGATACCGACTTTATGTTGTTTTCTTATGATGCGGGTATGTATTCGCTATCTCAAAATGTTTTTGCACATTACAATCCTAACTGTGCAAAATTTGTCAAAATGTGTGTGGTTTATAACAATCTTTTTGCAATTTTGGAAGGCGACCGAAACTCACTTTTTTACAGTTCAAATCTCAACCCAACAACTTGGCAAGCGACCGAAACAAAAATAGATTTGACAGGTGACCGCGGTTCGCTTTGTTCTTTGATAAATTTTAATGACTACCTTTACATATTTAGAGATTTTGGCATAACAAAAGTTTCAAAATATAGTGTTTCTGGCGATTTTAGCGTTAGCGATTTGTTTCAAACAAGTTCCAAAATATTTGGTGAAACAGTTACAAAATGTGGCGACACAATTGTGTTTTTATCAAAAAATGGTTTATATTCTTTCAATGGTTCGACCACAAAAAAATATAACCTTAACATCAGCAAAATGTTTGAAGTGATAGACAACAACAAAGCAGTTGCTTGCTTTAACAATGGCAAATATTTTGTTGCTTGTCGTTTAAATTTTTTTGACACAAACAAAATTGGTTGCGAAAATGTAGTCAGTTACAAAAACAACGCATTACTTTCGCTTGACCTTGAAACAAACGAACTTGTTATTACAAGGGGTGTTGACATAAATTCGATTTTAAGTCTTAATGAAGGAAGTTTGTCAACGGTTATTGCAAGTTTTTATAATGAGCATAGCAAAACTTTTGCAAAGCTTGACAATTCTGGCAAAATTTTTGACACACCTTTAAACAGTCAATGGTCTTCAACTTTGACAAATCTAGACTGCCCCGAAAAATTGAAACTTGTTAAACAAGTTATCATAAAATCATATAATGATTGTGTGCTTACAATAAAGACTGATTTAGAAGAAAAAAGTTTTAACATTGTGGGCAGTTCAAAAATCCAAAAAATAAAAGTTTTTGTCAAAGGTTATGAAATTCAAACTCAAATAACTTCAAGCGGAACAGCAAAAATTTTTCCGCCCAAATTAGTTTTGGAGGTGATAGATTGACAGGCAAAAATCAAATTTTTACAAAAGAAATGCAAAATTTAATCTTTAATAATATTTTATATTATAAAAGAAAAAAATCAAAAAAATAAATTTGTGTTTGGTTAAAATAAAATATGGAAAATTTAATAGAAATAGCAATTTCTAACGGAATATTTGCAGGGCTTTTTGTGTGGCTTTTGTTTTATCAACTCAAAGACAGTTCCAATCGAGAAAAAAGATATATTGACATTATTGACAAACTTTCTATTCAACTTGAAACAATAGAAGATGTCAAAGAAGATGTCAAGGAACTAAAAGACAATTTGCTTTACAAAAAGCAAAATAGGGAGTAGCAATGAAATTAAAAGACAGAATAAAATCTTATAAATTTTGGGTTGCACTTTCTGCTTCGCTAGTTATTTTGTTAAAAACTCTTGGAAGTGCTTTAAATTTTGAAGTTTCAGAAGAGATAATAAACGGACTTATAATGGGATTTTGCGGTGTGTTAGTAGTTTTGGGCGTGGTTGAAAAGCCAGTTCAAACAATCGCCGAGCAAGAAAATCAAAATCAAAACAATGAAAAAACTGACGACAAGTAGACAAGTAAAAACTTAAAAACAAAAAACGGACTTTTTTTAAAGCCCGTTTTTTTGTTGCAAAAAAGGGAATGCAAAGGTCAACGGGGACGCTAGTGACTGAAACGAGAGCGTTGACCATTGACATATTTTTCGCTTTACTTTTATAATGCAAAATGCTATTCTTAAAAAAAGGTTTGCAAAATGATAAAAAGTATAATAGCCCAAAAAAAACAAGGTAAAAATTTAACTCAAAATGAAATAGCGGAAATAATAAATAGTTATATCCAAAACAAAATTGATGACAAGCAAATGACAAGTTTTTTGAAAGCAGTTTTCAAAAAAGGTATGTCGCAAGCAGAAACATATTTTTTGACAAAAGCAATGCAAAACTCGGGCAAAACTTTTGATTTTAAAGGTCTTGGCACAGTTGTTGACAAGCATTCAACCGGCGGAGTTGGCGACAACACAAGTTTGATTATTGTTCCAATTTTGGCAAGTTTGGGTACAAAAGTTTTCAAAATAAGTGGTGGCGGACTTGGTTTTACGGGCGGAACAGCAGACAAAATTTTGCAGTTCAAGGGCATAAAAAATCAACTAGAATTTAAGGAAGCAAAAAAAGTTTTACAAAAAACAAACGCTTGCTTTTTGACACAAACAGATGACATTGTTCCGGCAGACAAAAAAATTTATGCCTTGCGAAACAAAACGGGACTTATTCAAAATGTGCCGTTGATTGCCTCTTCTATTGTCAGCAAAAAACTTGCTTGCGGGGCAAACATTGTTTTGCTTGATGTCAAATTTGGTGATGGTGCGTTTATGAAAAACTATAAAAACGCGGAAGACCTTGCAGTGTCAATGGTAGAGATTTTAAAAAAAGAAAACAAAAAAACTTGTGCGGTTTTGACCTCAATGGAAGAACCGCTTGGCGATTTTGTTGGCGACCAACTTGAAGTGCGAGAAGCAATAAAAACTTTGCAAGGCAAAACAAAAAATAACTTGCAAAAACTTTCAGTTTTGTTTGCATCAAAACTTTTTTCAATGGCAAAAAACATAAGTTTTAAAGATGCCAAAAATCAAGTTTTGGAAACAATAAAAAATGGCAACGCACTAAAAAAACTTGAAGAAATTGTTGTTGCACAAAGTGGAATTTTTGAACTTCCAAAATCAAAAATACAAGCAAAAATTTTTGATGTTAAATCAACAAAAAATGGTTTTGTAAAAAAAATAAAAACCGAAAATTTGGGATACTTATGTAAGGAAGTTTCAAAAAATTTTCCACAATTTTTGGGTGTTGAAATCAAAAAAAGAACAGGCGAAAAAATTGAAAAAAATGACAATATATTTTTAATTTATTCAAATAATGATTTATCAAAAAAAATAATAAATAAATTCAAAAAATGCGTTGTAACAAGCAAAGAAAAAATAAATAAAATAAAATTAATTGAAAAAATAATTGAATAATTAAATAAAATTAATTATTTTTAATTAAAAAATTAAATAAAATTAATTAATTTTTAATAAAAGGTTAAAAAATGAAATTAAAAATAGAAACAAAAAATGCAAATGAAACAATGGCAATAGCACAAAAATTTGGCAGGTCAGTTTTTCCGCCTTGCGTTATTTCTTTGGTTGGTGATTTGGGTGCTGGCAAAACAACTTTTGCAAAAGGTTTTGCTTTGGGTTTTGGCATTGAAGAAACAATCACAAGTCCAACTTTTACTTTGCTAAATGAATATCAAAACAAAGAAAAAAAATTATATCATTTTGACCTTTACAGACTTGCAGATTTGGAAGAAGCACACTCGCTTGGTTTTGAAGAATATTTTGATTTGACAAAACTTGATGGGGTGGTTTTGGTTGAGTGGGCAAGCAATGCGGAGGGCATTTTGCCAGCAAGACATTATCAAATAAATTTTGTAAAAAAATCAGATACCGAAAGATTGATTGAAATTGAACCAAAGGGGTTGATATAATGAAAATATTGTGTTTGAACACTGCCTTTTCAATGGCTACTATTTGTTTGGAAAACAACGGAAAAAAAGTTTTAAAAACTCTTGATGCAAATGCAAAAAGTTCTGAAAAAGTTTTGCCAGAAATTGAAAACATTTTGGTTTTGGAAAACTTGAAAATTGCAGACATAGACTTTGTTGCAGTTGTTGTCGGTCCGGGTTCGTTCACAGGGATAAGGATTGGTGTTGCGTTGGTAAAAGGCTTTATGTGTTGCTTTCCAAACTTGAAAGTTGTTGCAATAAATTCCCTAGACTTAATGGCGTTTGAGTTTGCAAAAACGCAAAACAAAAAAGAGTTTTTTTGCATTCAAAATGCTTTGTCGGGCAGATTTTTTGTTGCAAAATTTGACAATTTGGGAAAGCCCATATCCGAAAACTTGCTTACAAATGAAGTGCCAAAAGGAGTTTTGGTTGGGCTTGAAACTGAAAAACTTGAAATGGCAAACCACTATGTTTTTTTAACGCCAGAAAATCTCTTGGAATTTGCAAATGCAAAAATAAAAAGTCAAAATTTTGTTGATTTAAACAACTTAACTCCAATTTATTTAAGACTTTCGCAAGCAGAAGAAAACTTATTAAAAAAGGATATAAAATGCTAATAAAAAAACTTTCAAAACAAGAAATAGGTGAAGTTTTTGAAATTTCGCAAGAGCAGTTTGATGCAAAAGGTTGGCAGTTTGAACTTTTTGAAGAAGAGTTGGGCAAACCAGACCATTATGCTTTTGTTGGAAAAGTGGGCAAAGAAACTGTTTGTTTTTTGTTTTTTATGTTCACTTATGGAATAAAGGGCGAAGAATACAATATTTTAAACTTGGCAACAAAATCAAATTGCACGAACAAGGGTTTTGCGACTGAAATGCTCAATTTTTTGGCGGATTTTGCAAAAAAGAACAAAGTATTAAATCTTTGGCTTGAAGTAAGACAGTCAAATCAAACCGCTATTGACCTTTACAAAACTTTTGGTTTTGAAATAGATTTTATAAGAAAAAGATATTATTCCGATGGCGAAAACGCCCTGATTATGAGTTTCAGTGTTTAAAACAATAAGCACAATTTCTTATTTATTTTTTGTTCACGCTCGCTATGTGATTTTCATATATATAAATATGTATTTTAATTTTAATAATATAAATGTTTTTTATAACATAATTGGCGAAAAGGGCAGTTGGCTTCTTTTTTTGCACGGTTGGGGCGGAAACAGTCAAAGTTTTTTGCCACTTTATCCCAAGTTTTCAAAACACAGGTGCTTAACCATTGATTTTCCACCGTTTGGCAATTCCGCAGAGCCAAATGTAAGTTGGAGTTTAAACGATTATGTAAAAATGGTTTTTGCGTTGTTAAAATTTTTGAAAATAAAAAAAATCAAAATAATTTCTCATTCTTTTGGCGGAAGAGTTGCAATTTTGCTTGCCAGCAATTATAATATTGTTGAAAAGTTGGTGCTTGTTGACAGTGCGGGAATAAAACCCAAAAAATCTTTTGCAGTTAGGTTTAAAATTTTTAAATACAAACTTTTCAAAAAAATGGGAATTCAGCAAAAAAATTCTGGCTCGCTTGACTATAAACTGCTTTCCGAAAATATGAAAAAAACTTTTGTCATAACGGTCAATCAGTTTTTGGATAATGATTGCAAAAAAATAACTTGCAAAACACTTATTGTTTTTGGAAAACAAGACAAAGAAACGCCAATTTATATGGCAAAAAAATTGCACAAATACATTAAAAACAGTCAACTTCTTTTGCTAGAAAACGCAGGGCACTTTTCGTATCTAGACAAGTTTAGCGAGTTTGTTTCAAAAACAAAACAATTTTTGAATTACAGGGGGTAAAAAGTGAGTTTATTAGAGTTTTTAAACTTGGGAAATATACAATGCGTTATTGCTATTTTTATTAGCATTATCAATGCTATTTTGTTGGTGCTTTTGGCAAAAAAGTTTTTTCAAATAATACAAATTTCAGGCTACAAAATCAACGGATACAGAGTTTGGCTTAAAGATACCAAGGCCAAATATATTTCCAGAATTGCACTTTTGAGTTTTTTAAGTTTTGCTTGCGTTTGGGTCACAAATTCGCTTTTTGATGTTTATAACAGCGATGCACTTTATTCTTATTTTGGTTTGGTTTTTTATATTTATTTTTCAATGGTTTTTTGGGTTAATGTTAACAAAGCACCGCAAAAAACTCCGCTTGTTCAAACTCGCCGTATGTCAAGAATGATGACAGCAATGTTTTTGATTTGCTTTGCTCTTACATTTATTTTGATTTGGCTTGCAACAGTTTACACGCCATTTTTGCGTTTTGGAATTATTGTTTTCACACCTCTTTTGCTTCCTCTTATTGTTCCGCTTGTGCATTATCTTCTTATCCCGCTTGAAAGTTTGATAAGGTTAAGATACATCATAAAAGCCAAGAAAAAGCTTGCAAAAAGACCCGATTTGATAAAAATTGGAATAACCGGCAGTTATGGCAAAACAAGTGTAAAATATATTCTTAACAAAATGCTTGGCGAAAAGTTTAATGTTTGTATGACCCCGCACAGTTTCAACACGCCAATGGGCTTGACAAAAGTTGTTTTGAAATATCTTAAACCCGAAAACAACATTTTGATTGCCGAAATGGGTGCAAAACAAGTGGGCGATATTGACTATTTGTGCAAACTAATCAACCCCCACCACGCAATTTTGACAGGTATTGGCAATCAGCATTATGAAACTTTTGGAAGCGTTGAAAACATTTTAAAAACAAAAAACGAACTCGTTTTAGCAATGCCAGAAAATGCAAACATTGTATTTAATTGTGATAGCGAAAATTGTTGTATACTTTATAAAAATTGCAAGCAAAAAAACAAATTTGCAATTTCTTTAACCAAAAAATCTTGCGTTTCTGCTGAAAATGTAAAACTTTCAACCAATGGCATAGAATTTGACCTTGTTTTTGGCGAACAAAAGCAAAGTTGCAAAACTTCTTTGCTTGGCGAACATAACCTTTTAAACATTTTGATGAGTGCTTGCCTTGCAATCAAACTTGGTGTTTCTTTAAATCAAATTGCAAACGCAGTTGCCGAGTTGGAACCAATAAGCCATCGTTTAGAACCAATTGAAAATGGCAATGTTACTGTGCTTGATGACGCATATTCTTCCAATGAAGTTGGTGCAAATATGGCAATCCAAGTTTTAAAATTGTATAAAAATCACACAAAAATTTGTGTTACACCTGGCATTGTTGAACTTGGAAAGCAAGAAAATCAAGTGAACCAAACTCTTGGCAAAACCCTTGGCGAAGTTTGTGATTTTGTTATTATTGTCAACAAAATCAACGAGCAAAGTTTGAAATCAGGGATTGAAAAAACCAAAATCAAACCCGAAAACATTTTGTTTGCCGAAAATTTGGAACAAGCAAAACAAAAATTGCAAACAATAATAACACAAACCAATAAGAAATATGTGGTGTTGTTTGGGAATGATTTGCCCGATAACTACACCTAATTAAAAAGCACGCGAACGCGTGTTTTTTAATTAGGTGTATGAGTGTGCTTTGCACACATGATGAGAGCACTTCGTGCTCGTGATAAGCACGCGCTAACGCGTGCGTGATGAGCGGGCTGAAGCCCGCATTAATGCGTGGGAACGACCCGTGCAGTTTTATAAGTAATATCAAAATTTGATTGCGAAGCCCCGCACCCAATGCTCTTGATTTTTGCGACAGCACTCGCACCCTTTGTCAAGGGTGCGAGTGCTGTCGCAAAATCAAGTCCCTTGTAATTATTTGTTTATTTGTTAAAAATGTTGTATAATATATTTTATACAGAGGGAAAGTTGTGAAAGAAATAAAGATTTTTACAATTATACTAATATTATTTTTGTGTTTTAGTTTTTTATTAGAAGAAAATAAAAATTATTATAACAGTTTTTATTTACTCGAAAGTGTTTTCGCTGAAACAAAAACTTCTTTAAACAACTCAACAATTCAAACAAAAATATTAAATGTTTTAACTATAAGAATAGACCCTTGGCTAAATTCGAAGTCTGAAAGAGCAAGTGATTATTTGGCATCATTTGATACTAGTTTTTTATACAGAAATTATACAACATTAGTAAATGAATATGTATCTAATTTTAATTATATTTCAAACGAAAAAGTTAATATCAATATTGTTGGAGAAGAATTGCTAAACGAATTTCCAACATATAATGAAACAGTAACAAGGTCTGATGGTTCTAATACATATTATAATCTTGACGAAGAAACATGGCTAGAAATGATGGAAAATGGCTGGTACGGTTATTGGGAAACGGATATAGGAATGAATTTGCCAAACGATTTCGGTGACTTTAATTATAATTATTTAATCAATACTTTTAATCTTATAGAAAGAAAAAACAACAATGAGTTTGATATGGTCTGGCTATGTGATTTAAATGAATCTGGAGTATATGAATCTGTTATTGTTGGTAAATCTGGCTATTGGGATAATGGCGAAACTTTTTATGCAAATTGTGAAAACTTTCAAATTATGACTTTAACATTGCCTAGAAGTGAAACATATTTAGAATGTTTAGGACATTCAGCCGAGTACACTTTGCAAAGAGTATTTGAAGATAATTGGAACATTAGCATACCAACTATTAGTACACAAACCGAATTTGATAATCTAAACACCTGGGATAAATTTTCTCAATATAATTTAAAAAGCAATGGATTTTCTGTTGCGGGAAATGTGCATTTTTCACCTAATAGCAATGAAGATTATCAATGGGAAAATACCGATTATGTGTATAGTTCTTGGTATGATTTTAAATATAACTATCCCAATCTTACAAACGAAAAACAATTAGTCAATAAAACAACTTGGTCGGGATTAAGTACATGGGATTATATGAACAACTTATCACATAAAAAGTGGTGGTTTTCTATTATGCCACATGTTGCTGGTCGAGATTCTCAAGGATTTTCTAACAACTGGTGGGATTATCTTACAGAATTAGATTGGGCAACTTCTATTAGTGATAACAGCGATATTTACCATTGTTCTGCTGGAAGTACAATAAGCAATGTATCATATAATATAACCTACAATAGCGGAGATACAGCAACTTATTACCTAAATAAAATAAGTGCTAATACTAAAATAATTTCCGGTTCAGAATTTGTAGAAATTGACGCAAATGGAAATCTAAAAGGTATATCTCAAGGATTTGTTCAAATTAGAACTTATTTTGACAACAAATATGCAGATTCCTATATTCAAATAGATAACAATTTTACAATAGCCTATAACAACAATACAGGGCAGGGAAGTTTGGATCCTGAATTTGTAACTAGCAGTGACGAAATAACTACTCAAAGTAGTGGATTTACCAAAGAGGGTTTCACTCTAGTTTCTTGGAAAGTTGGAAATACTTCAACTTATTTGGATTTAAACACAACATATTCAGTTCCCTACTTGGTAAACATTACTGACGCTATTAGTGATGGAACTATTGTTTTGTATGCAAATTGGGAAGCAAATTCTTTCAACATTATTTTCAATGCAAATGGTGCTGATGGTTTTATGAACATTTTAACAACAACCAATGACATTGATGTAACCTTACCAAAAAACAATTACTCATTGTTGGGTAAATATTTTTGTGGCTGGGCAACAATTTCGGAAGGTGAGATTGTATATAGTGATGAACAAATTATTGATAGCGAAACAATAAATGTGATTTTTTCAACTGTTGGTCAAAATGGCACATACGACCTTTTTGCAGTGTGGGAAAATATTTTTAATGGTGGAGATGGCTCTAGTGCTAGTCCCTTTGAAATAAATAATTCAACTCAACTCTTTTCTTTGTCTGAAATTGTCAATGATATTTCTACCAATCCAATTTATGGTCCATTGCACTATGTTTTAGTAGACAATATAAATTTAAATGGAGCAAACACAGAAAATTGGACAAGTTGGAATTATGATACCCCCAATTTAACTTCTTGGATACCTATTGGCGATTATCAAAGTGGTAATTCTTTTAGGGGAACATTCAACGGCAATGGTTTTCAAATAAGTGGAATTTATATAGCAAACAATACGTTTATGTATCAAGGGTTGTTTGGGTTTGTTAGTAGTGATGACATAGAAAATCTTGCAAGAATAATTAACGTAAGAACAACCAAAGGTTATATTAATGTTGATGGTTTTGTTGGCGGAATATTAGGATATAATAATGAAGGTATTATTGAAAACTGTCATAATAGTATGAGAATAATTGGAAGTGGTAATATTGGCGGGATTGTGGGATATAATTTTGGACAATTTGCAAAAACATATAACTGTTATAATACGGGAATAATTCAAGGTTCTACAAACTGTGGTGCTATTGTAGGTAACAATAGTGCTGCTGTGGAAAATTGTTATTGGTTAACAGGGTCTGCAGCGCTTGGAATTGGTTACCAAAGCGGTTGGACAGAGTCAGTAAATTGCTTAGAGTTTAGCTTAGAGTTCACTTTTGTTAATGGAAATACGTCTGACTTTGTCAATCAAGACAAAACTTATAGTTTTACAAAATTATACGATGCACTCAATGCACCCATTTTGTTTAACCTACTAGCACCCAACACATATATGTATTGGACAAGAACCGCTCAACCTTCTTTAACATCTTCAACACCTACATTTAAAGTATCTCTAAACGACCAATCTCCTACCACACCATCAAACATTTCTCAATTTTTCTTTATGTATAATGGTAGTTATTATTTGGATGAAGCGGGTACAACGACTTTTACGCAAATATCTATGTTACCAACAAAAGAGGGCTCTACTTTTGGGGGTTATTATTCTTTGGCAAGTGATACAGGAGAAGAAACCCAAATAATTGACAACACTGGAATTATCAACCCTAGTTTGTCAACTTTGACACTAAAAGATTTTACTGTTAATGCTGTATGGGATACTGCACCTTCTGGTCTTGGCACAGAAGAAAATCCTTTTACAATATCAAATTTAGAAGAATTAATACAAATGCAAACATACATAAATTCTTACAATTCCACAATTATTGAAGGCACTTTAACCTATGGTAAAGCTTTTTATAAACTTACTGCAAATATAGAAATGAATGACGAAACCTTTACTTTTAATATTGATACAGGATTAATACGAGTAACCGATGGTGTTAATACTGCTTACATTGGAACGGGAATTAAAGGGGATCCATCTGGTTTAAATACAAGTTTCGATACCACTCCAAGTTTAAGCGGTGTTTTTTATATCAACCAAACAGGAACTTTGGGTAGTTACGGTGGAACTTTAAACACTTGGACTCCAATGGGGAATTTAACATATACTTTTTCAGGAAATTTTGATGGCAATAATTTTGTTATTAGTGGTCTATACATTAATGATATTGCTCTTTCAAATCAAGGTCTTTTTGGTGTCAATCTTATGGGTACAATTTCAAATACAAAACTTACAAATACTTGTGTTATAGGTCTTAACAGGGTCGGTAGTTTGGTCGGAGCAAATGGACAAGACTTGCTTGGTGGGGCAAGGGTTGAAAACTGTTCAAATAATGGAATTGTTGTTGGCAAAGGAGCTGTGGGGGGTATTGTAGGACAAATAAGATACAGTGCTGAAGTTTTTAATAGTAGCAACAGCGGTTATGTAATGACTTATCATGATGGTATTGATGCTTCTATGGAAGATAGTGTAGGTGGTATTGCAGGTTATCTTTACAATTGGGGTAGTTCTATTGAAAATTGTTTTAATACAAGTACAATTATTGCTAATGGCAACTCATTATTGGTTGGAGGAATAATTGGAAATTTTAACGAAGTTGGACCATTGATTGATTATGGATATTGCTTTGAAAATTGCTACAATATTGGTACAATAATTTCAACTGGTACTGATTGCTATATTGGTAGCTTAGCTGGTCGTGTTGTTGTTGGCGCAGCTAATAAATGTTTTTGGTTAATTGGAACTGCTACTTTGCCTTTTGGTCAAAATTCGGGGTTAAACTGTTATTCTTTTAACCAAAATCAAACACTTAGTGGAAACGTCCAAATAGATGGAATAGATTACAACAATTTATACAATGTTCTTAATGCTTGGGTGGCATTTAGCCCAAGTGAAGAATATTTATATTGGACACTTCATTCAACTCTTAATGATGGTTTTCCAACTATAACAACAAATTCTGCTTATACAATTACTTTTGATTCAGAAACTTGTTATGTTAGTCCTTACAAAGTTATAGTTACTTATGGTAGCGATATGCCTGTTTTAACAATAAATACCACTACAAGATTATACTATAACAATTTTAACGGAATTTATGATGCTGTTTCTAACGGTGAACAATATTATACAAATACAGGGGTAGGTTTAAAAACTTGGGACAAAACAAGTGACGTTACACTATATGGACAATGGACGGGAGATACTTATACAATAATTTATGACGCAGATAGTATTACAGTTTTATCCACTACAATAATTTATGGTGAATATTTTTCGTCTACAAATTTACCTGATGTTGTTAATTTGGGTTATACTTTTAATGGCTGGTATACGCACAAAAACGATGATGATATGCGAACACAAATAACTACTGCCACATTATTTACTATTGATATTCCTTTTAGCACTATTAACCATATAAACAAAATTTTAACTCTTTTTGCTGACTTTAGTGCCAACACTTATACAATTATTTATGAAACAAATACTGACTCCATTCTTGATTCCACTACAATAGTTTATGGAGATGTTTTCTCATCCGCAAACCTTCCTGATATTTTAAATTTTGGTTATACTTTCGATGGCTGGTTTACGAAAAATAATGATGATGATACGGCAATTTTAATAACAACTGATACGACATTTACTATTGATTTGCAATTTAGCATTATCAATCATACAACTCAAACCTTAACTATTTTTGCCCACTTTACTGGCTATACTTATACAATTACTTATGAAACAAATACTGATAATACCATTGATACTACTCAAATAAACTACGGCAATACTTTCTCGCTTATAAACCTTCCTGAAATTAATAATTTAGGTTATACTTTCAATGGCTGGTACACGCAAAACAACAATGATGATATGGGGACTTTAATAACTACTGATACCATTTTTACTATTGATATCCCTTTTAGTACAATCAATCATACAACTCATACTTTGACTCTCTTTGCTGATTATACTGCCAATGTGTACACGATTTTTTATGATGCAAACAGCGATAATGTAGTCGATACTACTACAATTATTTTTGGAGAGAGTTTTTTGCCAATAAATTTGCCTGAAATTAATGATTTGGGATATACTTTCAATGGCTGGTACACGCAAAACAACAATGATGATATGGGGACTTTGGTAACTACAGATACCATTTTTACTGCTGAAATATCTTTTAGCACTATTAATCATACAACTCAAACTTTGACGCTTTTTGCTGACTTTGCTGCCAATGTATACACAATTTTTTATGATACAAGCAACGATACTATTATCGATTCTACTACAATAACATACAATGAAAACTTCTCGCTTGCAAATTTGCCTGAAATTAATAATTTGGGTTATGCTTTTAATGGCTGGTACACACAAAATAACAATGATGATATGGGGACATTGATAACTACCGATACCATTTTCACTGCTGAAATACCTTTTAGCACCATTAATCATACAACTCAAACTTTAACCCTTTTTGCTGACTTTTCTGTCAAAGTATACACAATTTTTTATGATACAAGCAACGATACTGTAGTCGATTCCACTACAATAACATACAAGGAAAACTTCTCGCTTGCAAATTTGCCTGAAATTAATGATTTGGGATATACTTTCAATGGTTGGTACACACAAAACAACAGTGAAGATACGGGGACTTTGATAACTACCGATACCATTTTCACTGTTGAAATACCTTTTAGCACTATTAATCATACAACTCAAACTTTGACGCTTTTTGCTGACTTTACTGCCAACATTTACACAATTTTTTATGACACAAGCAACGATACTGTAGTCGATTCTACTACAATAATATACAATGAAAACTTCTCGCTTGCAAATTTGCCTGAAATTAATAATTTGGGATATACTTTTAATGGCTGGTACCCACAAAACAATAGTGAAGATACGGGGACTTTGATAAATACCGATACTATTTTTACTGCTGAAATACCTTTTAGCACTATCAATCATACAACTCAAACTTTAACGCTTTTTGCTGATTTCACTGCCAATAGATACTTACTTACTTTAGATAACAATTATTCGCAAGATACAAATACAACATTAGAAGTTGTGTTTGATTCACCAATTGGCGATTTACCTAACTTGGAAAGAACTGGCTATAATTTTATAAATTGGGAAATAGATGGTGTTGAAATTTTATCTGAAACAATTTGGACTTTTGCTGAAAACAAAACTGCTATTGCTAATTGGGAAATAAAAATATATAACATTAAATTTTATGATGAACTAGGAACAAATCTTTTATATGAAATAAATGTAGAATATTTAACAGTTGTTGATTTAACTCAGTTTTCAGACTCAAAGGCAACAGAAAACAATTTAAGATACGATTTTATTGGATGGTACGATACATTAGAAAACGGAAACAGAATAGAAACTATCACCGCAACAGAAAATATTAATTTGTTTTCAAGATTTGATGTAATTTTAGAATGGAGTATGACTCAAAAAATAACATTTTGCCTTGTTGTAATAACTGTGTCAATTTGTATTTTATCATATATAACATATTCAATTATTATTTCTATAAAAGCAGGCAAAATAAACAATTCAAAAAAGAGAAAACTTATAGTTAATAAATTAAAAAGTTTTGAAGAACAAATAGCACGTGAAAAAGAAAAAAACAAGAAAAACAACAAATGATTAAATTGTGAAAAAAAGTCGCCTAGTTTAGGTTATGAATTTTTATATTTAATGACAGAGCATAAAGGATATTACGAAAAATTGGGGTGGGAATTTGTTGAAATCGCTCCACTTGGAAGAAATGAAACAAATCGAATTTATAGATTTGATTTAAAAAAATAATAAACAATTTTTCATAAAAAAAGTTTGAGTATTCTCAAACTTTTTGTTTATCTAGATAATTCAAGCAAATTATCATTTTTAACATATCCAAAATCTGCCTCATTTTCTTTTTTGTGAAAGTCGCTTCCGCCTGTTATTAAAAGATTATGTTTTTTGCAAAATTTAAGTAAAAATTCTTTCTGTTCTTGGCTGTGTTTAGGGTGATAAACTTCAATTCCATCAACGCCTTTTTCAACGCACAATTTTAAAAGTTTATCAGTATCTAAATCTTTTGAATAACCAAACGTATGCGCCAAACTTGTTACGCCTTTATTTTTGTGAATAATTTGATTTATTTCGTCAACACTTCCCCACAAAAACGACATATCCATATAGAGCGCAAAATTTTTATTTGATGTGCTGTTTCTATAAAAATCGCTTCCGTCAACAATATTTATGCCAAATCGTTTTTTATTTTCGCTAAAAAAAATTAAGTTGTTATAAACATTTATGTGGGCAAATTCAGATTTGGGTTCCCAAGGATAATTTTTATCTATTTTAAAACCCTTTTCTTCGCACAGTTTCATAAGTTTATCGCGAATTGTTTTTTGCCTTGAAGACACAGTGCCAAATTTTTTATACAACCAATCTTGAACTGGATGCACATCAAAATTATAGGCTAACAGTTCAAATGTTAAACCATCTTCACAGGCATCAATCTCAGCACCGGAAATCACCTTGCCAGAGAAATATTTGTCTTTATTTATATGCTCAATAACAACGTGTGCTAGGGCGGAGTTATGGTCGGTTAAAGATATTGCTTTTACCCCTTTTTTTTCAGCAAGTTCAAGAATTTCTTCAATTGGAAGTTCGCCATCTACTGAAATATTTGAATGAATGTGTAAATCTATCATATTAAAACTCCTATATTTAATTATAAGATATTTTTCCAAAAAAGTCAAATAATATTAAATTAGATTGTAAATGTAAACAAAAAAATAATAAACAAATTTTCACTTGATAATTTTGTTGTTTTTTGATAGAATATTATATATGATTGATTTACACATACACTCCACTTATAGCGATGGCGAATTTAGAATTTCAAAAATTTTGCAAATGCTGAAAGAAAAAAACATTACAACGTTTTCCATAACCGACCACGACACACTTAAAGCGGAAAAAGAAGTTAGAAAATTAATTGCGGGAACTGATTTCACCTATATCAACGGCATTGAACTTTCTTGCATTTTCAACAACATTGAAACGCATATTTTGGGTTATGAATTTGATAGTAACTCGCCCAGTTTTAAGCACATCGTTAAACTGACAAAACAATTAAGGCAACTTCGACTTTTGGCGATTTTAGACTATCTTAAAGATAATTTTGACATAACTTTTTCCAAAGATGAGATTGCCAGATTTAAAAGGATTGATAATGTTGGCAAGCCACATATTGCAAAACTTTTGAAAGCGAAAGGCTATGCTGAAACCTCGGAATTGGCGATGAAAAAATATTTTAAAAACTTTAAAAGTTTAACAAGAATTGATGCAATTTTGGGTATAAAAGCAATAAATAATGCGGGCGGAAAATCGTTTTTAGCGCACCCTGGGATAATACTTGAGGATAATGATATTTCATATGAAGAACTTGATAAATTTGTGCAAATATTAAGTGAAAATGGCTTGCAAGGGATTGAAATTTATCACTCTTCGCACACAAAAGACCAAATTGAATTTTTTAGAAAACTAGCAAAAAAATATAAACTTTTAATTTCTGGCGGAAGCGATTTTCATGGCACCGTAAAATTAAATGCCGACCTTGGCAGGCTTTCAAAAGATTTCAAGTTTGTTCCAAATTACGAAGAACTTTTTATTAATAAAAAGTAAATTAGAGATTAGTCTGTATTTTTTGAAATTATTACAAAATAAAAGAGAGATTACATTTTGTGTTATAATCTCTTTTTGCTAGTTTCAAAATTGGTAGCCCTTGTGCTTGTTTTTGTTTCACAAAAAAGCATCTCCACAAAAAAAACAAAAATTCTTTTTTAAAACCGCAAAAACCTTGTTTTTCGTGTTTTTTTTTGTTATAATTACCTAAACTATAAAAAGAGGTATTTATGAGTCTTGTCAGTTTTGGTATAAACACTCTTGCTGCTGGCATTGGAGAAATGATTTATTGCATTGTTTCTTTAATACCCAAAGTCACTTATTTGCTTTCAAATTGTTTTTTAACAGTTTTAGATATATTCCAACTTCTTTTCAGAAAATTGGCAGGGCTTGATGGCTATTATGTCAACGGAAATTATCAAGAAGGCGACATTGTTTACCAATTCTTGAAAGGCACCGTAATGGGCGAATACCCAACTTTGACAAATGTTTTTTGGGGCTTGATTATCTTTGGTTTTATCCTTCTTTTCTTGTCAACCATAATTTCAATTATTAGAAACGAATACACTGCTGAAAAAGATGGCAATTCAAAAGGCAAAATTATTGGAAAAAGTTTCAAATCAATTTTCTTTTTTGCCATTGTTCCAATTGTGGTGCTTTTTGGTGTTTATCTTGCCAATGTTGTGCTGGTCGCGGTCGACAAAGTCACTTCGCCATCAACAGCAACAAGTACAATTTTGAAAGTAAATTTGCTGGAAAAATATACAAAAGTAAACGATGAAGAAGGCGAGTCCGACTCCACTGTGCAATCCTATGTTGCATACAATTTTTTTGGAATTCCTGTTGCCACCACCACCGCAACTTTTAGCGGAGTAGTTTTCAAAGCATCTGCTTATAACGCCAACAGGGTGCGAACAACTTTAAATCAAACAATTGAAAGTGGCGGAATAAACTACAATGGTTTTTTTGGTCTTGTTCAAGCAAATGTTGCAAACAACTGGAACGGACTGTTTAGAGATGACAATGGCAGTGCCGATAAGGTTGCCGAATATATTGACCAAGCATTTTGTGATTTTGTTAAACTAAAAATTACCGGAAGTTCCGACAATTATAAATTAAAATACGATTCACAATACATACAAGATTACAACCTAAGAGATTTTGACCCTTTTGCAACTATGCAAGATGTGGTGATTGATTCAATCAACCGATACAATGTTGAATTGGTTTGGTATTATTATGACTTGTGGCAATACAACTTTATTGTTGCGTTTGGTGCTGGCATTGTTATGATTGTTATTTTCATAAATATCATAATTGGGCTTATGAAAAGGATTGTTGAACTTTTTGGCTTATTCTTAATTTCTGCACCACTTGTTGCCTTAATGCCACTTGATGATGGCAAAGGTTACAACAAATGGCGAGAAAGTTTTATTAAAAAGACATTAATGGCGTATGGTGCTGTGGGCGGTATGAATATCTTTTTCTTAATCTTTCCTTATCTTAACGAAATTCAGTTTTTCAACATTTTGCCTATTGACCGCATAATTTCCACAATTATTATTATTGTTGGTTTGGTTTCGGTAAAAAGTTTTATTGGGCTTATTGGCGACTTTATTGGTGCAGAAAACGCAGAAGCAGCTGGTGGTGCGATTGCCAAAGATGTTGGCGGAACAATTGCCAAAGCGGGCTTAATGACCGCAGCGGCAGTTGCAACCGGCGGCGCAGGATTGTTGGCGGTAGGAAAACTTGGTGCAAGAGGTATAAAAACAGGTTACAAAGGCGGAAAGTCGCTTGCCAGTGGAATAAAAAAAGCAGCAACCGCAAAATCTAGATTTGCAAAGGCAGAAACAGACCACGCTTCCAAAGAAACTGAATTGTCTGATGCTTATAATAAAACAAAAGCCCCTGATTATGAAAACGAAGTTGCAAATAACATTAGAAGCGATGAAGCAAAAATGGCGGAGATTGACAAAGAAGCAGAAAACGCTTTTGCAAAAGAACAAGGCTTTAACGGGAGTGATGATATGGCATATAGTATGTGGAAAAGCGATGATGCAAACAGGGCAAAATACCAAAGCGAAAAAGATAAGTATCAAGATACAGCCTTGTCTGCGGCAGCAAAAAAACAAGCACAAGCAGACCGAGCCTCTGCAAGCAATGCGCTTGACACACACAAAACCAAAGCACCAGATTATTATGACTACACCGCACATCCATTGGCGGCAGCAAAGGCGGGTATAAAAGGCGGAGCATCTGGCATTGGCAGAGGTATAAAAAGCGGAGCATTGAGAGCGGGAAAAGGTATTGGCGATTGGGTTGACAGTCCTATGTTTGCTCCAATAACAAAAAGTATAAGCAATTTGTATGGTATGGGATATGACTCATTCAAAGAAAATGGGCTTACAAAAGGGTTCAGTGATGCGGGCGGTTTTGCCAAAATTTTGAGTACAATGGGTAACCCTTCTGGTGCAATTGATAAGGCCAAAAAACAAGAAAAAGAAATCAAAGATGCATATGAAAAACTTAAAAGTGAAGACGCTGCTAGAGAGAAATTGAAAAAAGAAATAGAAGAAAAATTGAAGGCACAAAAGGAAAAGGAAAATAAATGGCAAAATATAGCAAAAAAATAACAACAAAAGAAAAAGTTTTAAATGCAGTTGACAAAATCAATGTTGTTCAAGGCTTTAAAATGGGACTTGACTTGGCAAAATCATTTGAAAGTGATTTGCTGTATGGGTTTTCTAGCAAAGAAGAAAAAGTTAAAATAAGAAAAAAGGAAGCAGAATTAGAAAAACAATAAAAACATTATGGGTTTGATTGCATATTTCAAAAAAAAGTTTTCAAAAGATATAAAAACGGAGCAAGATATTTCAGGATACCTTGTTTTTCCGTTTAAGGCGAAAAACAACAAAATATACTTGAATTGCAAAGCGGTTGTTCCGCAAGACACCGTTCTTGTTTTTGGTAGCAATGGAAAAACATTTGATTGCTTGCAAGCGGGCGAAACAATGCTTGGGGCAGTTACTTTGCCCAAATGCAGTAAAAAATTTAAACTTTACAAACTAAACAAAGATGGCAGTGTTCCCAAGGATTTTAAAGCAAATGCCTATTTTGTTAGTTTGTCAGAACACAAAAATTTTGAATTTTCGACCTATAAAAAACTAAAATACAAAAACGAAAAAGATGGAAAATTTTGGGTTGACATAAATTTTGAAATTGATTTTAAAGTGGCAAATCCCGAAAAACTTTTGCAGTTTTTGTTGACCCAATATGCTTACCTAAAACCAAATGAAAGCGAAAGCATTTTGGGCGATTGGTTAAGCGATTTTGTGACAACGCAAATGTTAAAAACCGATTATATGCGTTCCAATTTTCAAGAAAACAAAGCCGAACTTTTGCAAGTTTTGTTTTTAAAAGTGCAAAAAAATCTTTCAAATATTGGTGCTGAACTTATTGATTTAAGGTTTAAGGAAATAAAAATGTCAAAAAGCAAAGAAAGCAAAAAAACAAAAGAAGTTTTGCAAAAATTGGCAGAAAATCAAGCAAAGAACACTTGGCAAGGTTTGGAAACTTTTGAAAGTCAAGTTGCCGAAGAAAAAACAAACATTCAAAATGAAAGTATTGAAAACAAACTCAACAATGAAAATCAACCTGAAAACAAATCACCCAAAAAGTTTGTTGAGTTGGAGTAATATATAATAAGTATATATTAGTAATAATAACAATATAAATATCGCTTGACAAAAAAAACAAATTTTGATAATGTAAAGCGAAAAGGAAAAAAATATGAAAAAGAAAAAAATTATATACACAAAAGATATGACTTTGGGGCAAATTATGAACGCCGACCCCGAAAATTCAATTATTTTAATGGGTTTTGGAATGCACTGCTGTGGTTGCCCAATGAGCCAAATGGAAACGCTTGAACAAGCCTGCGAAGTGCATGAACTTGACCTTGACTTTGTTCTTGCCCGCCTTAATGAAAAATAGTTGCACTATTTTTTGGTGATAAATGATTAATGAAAAACAAAAACCATAATTCTTTATACTTCACTAATCATTAAAACCAAATATGCGGGGGGGGGGCTTTACACCAAAATTCGTTCTAACTTATATTACAAACTTTTTTTTGAAAAAACTATTGACAATTGCTTGGCGGTGGGTTATACTAACCAAAGCTAAAAGCAATTTTTTTATGCTTTATGCCCGAAACACACGGATAAGTGTACTAGAAAATTGCAAGCAAAATGCAGTTAATCAAACAGGAGGATTTTGTAATTTATGGCAACAGAGAACATCAGAATTAAATTAAAGGCCTATGACCACGCACTTCTTGACGAAGCGTGCAGAAGAATCATAGACACTGCTAACAAAGGCGGAGCAAGTGTAACGGGACCAATTCCATTACCAACAGACAGAGAAATTATCACCGTTATTCGCTCACCGCACAAACACAAAGATAGCAGAGAGCAATATGAGTCAAGAACTCATAAAAGAATGATTGACATTGTTAGTCCAAGTGCAAAGGCTGTTGATGCACTTATGAAGATTGAATTGCCGGCTGGGGTTGATATTAAAATAAAACTTTAAATAACATTGTCTTTTTGCGAAATTTAAACTTTCTGTCCGCCCTTGCTTTGACTGGTACGTACGTCAATGTACGCACCGAGCCAAAGCAGAGCGGCCGAGCGTCTAAATTTCATCAAAAATCCAACGTTATTTAAAAAACATAAAACTTGCGACATTAAAAATTAATTCCACCGCAAAACAATTTCAGAAAAAACAACAAACACAAAATCAAATAAGGAGAAAGTTAGAATGAAAAAAGCAATTATCGGGAAAAAACTCGGTATGACTCAAGTTTTCACTCCAAATGGCAAGGTTATTCCAGTTACAGTAGTAGAGGCTGGTCCTTGCAGTGTTTTGGCGAAGAAAACCAATGAGAAAAACGGCTACACTTCATTAGTTGTCGGTTACGACAGCATCAAAGAGGCTAGACTTAACAAAGCCAAACTTGGTGCTTTTAAAAAAGCTAATGTTGAAGCAAAAAGAATTGTAAAAGAATTGAAAATTGACGGAGATTATGAAATTGGCACAGATATCAAGTGCGATATTTTTTCCGAAAATGAAAAAGTTGATGTTTCAGGCATAACACGCGGTCGTGGTTTTACCGGCGCTATTCAAAGATGGAATCACCAAAGATTAAGAATGAGCCATGGTGTCAGTGTAACTCACAGACAAGTTGGTTCACAAGGCAATGGTAACACCTACGCAAGAGTGTTTAAAGGTAAAACAATGCCCGGACATTACGGTCATGAAAAAGTAACTATTCAAAATCTTGAAGTGGTTAGAGTTGATGCAGAAAGAAATCTTTTGTTAATAAAAGGTTGCATTCCTGGACCAAGAGGTTCTGTAATATTTATTAAATCTGCTGTCAAAGGGGGTAACAAATAATGGCTAAAATAAAAGTTTTTGATATGTCTGCACAAGAAGTTGGTTCGCTTTCCCTTAGCGACGAAGTCTTTAAAGTGGAATATAACGAACCCGTTATTCATCAAGTTATTGTTGCTGAAAACGCAAATGCAAGACAAGGAACAAAAAGTGTTCTTTCAGTGAGCGAAGTTAGAGGACATCACAAAAAACCTTACGCTCAAAAACATACGGGAAATGCCCGTCATGGTAACACAAAAGCCCCACAATACAAAGGTGGCGGAGTTGTGCATGCTATGAAACCAAGAGATTTTTCTAAAAAAATCAACAAACAAGTAAAATATTTGGCATTTGTTTCTGCTTTAAGTCAAAAATTTGCTCAAAACGAAATCACTGTTATTGACGAAATCAAAGTTGCAGAGCCAAAAACAAAACTTATTGCAGATATGATGACCGCGTTCAAGTTTGACAGAAAAACCATTATGGTTATTGAAGACAACAACGAAAACATTTTAAAAGCAACTGCAAACATTCCAAATTTGGAATTGACAACCGCAGACCTTTTGAATGTTGGCGAAATTGTAAAAAACAAAAATGTAGTTATTTCAAAAAATGCAATTAAAAGATTAGAGGAGGTTAGAATTTAATATGAAAGCATATGACATTATAAAAAAACCTCTGATGAGCGAAAAAAGTTATGCAAACATTCCAAACAAAACTTATACTTTTGTTGTAGACAAAAATGCAAACAAAATTGAAATTAGAAAAGCAGTTGAAGAAATCTTTAAAGTAGAAGTGGCAAGAGTTAACACAATGGTTGTTAAAGGTCACACAAAATCACAAAACACAAAGTCGGGAAGAACAATTGGAAGAACAAGTGATTACAAAAAAGCAATCGTAACCTTGAAAAAAGATTCCAAACCAATCGCGTTCTTCGAGAGTTTGAGTTAGGAGGGGAAAAATGGCAATAAAAATACACAAACCAACATCACCTGCAAGGCGAGCCCTTACAACAGCAACTTTTGAAGAATTGTCAAAAGTAAAACCAGAAAAAAGTTTGTTGACAACAAAAAAGAAGCACGCAGGTCGAAACTCTTATGGCAGAATTACTGTAAGACATAAAGGTGGCGGAAACAGACAAAAATATAGAATTATTGACTTTAAAAGAAACAAAGATGGCGTTTCTGCAAAAGTAACAAGCATTGAATACGACCCAAACAGAACCGCTTATATCGCATTACTTACTTACGCAGACGGCGAAAAGAAATACATTCTTGCACCACTTGGGCTTCAAGTTGGCGACACACTTTTGAGTGGCGAAAATGCAGAAATCAAAATTGGAAACTCACTTCCACTTAATTTTATTCCACTTGGTTCAACAATTCACAACATTGAATTGCAAGCCGGAAAAGGCGGACAAATTGCAAGAAGTGCGGGAACAAGCATTCAACTTATGGCAAAAGAAGGCAAATATGCAACTCTTAAAATGCCAAGCGGTGAAATGAGAAAAGTTTTGCTAACTTGCAGAGCAACACTTGGCACAGTTGGCAATGTTGACCACGAATTAGTTTCAATCGGAAAAGCAGGAAGATCAAGACATATGGGAATAAGACCATCTGTTCGCGGTGTGGTTATGAACCCTTGCGATCACCCTCACGGTGGTGGTGAAGGTAAAAGCCCAATCGGCAGACCTTGCCCAGTAACACCTTGGGGAAAACCAACTCTTGGAAAGAAAACAAGAGATAGAAAAAAAGCATCAACAAAATTGATGGTAAAAAGAATAAATTAAAAGGTAAATTGGAGGAAAAATGAGTAGATCACTTAAAAAAGAACCGTATGTGTTTCAAAAACTTTTAACAAGAGTTGCAGAAATGAGTAAGGGCGAAAGTAAAAAACCTATCAAAACTTGGTCAAGAGCATCAGTTGTTTATCCAGAATTTGTAGGATATACTTTCGCTGTATATAACGGAAAAAAACATATTCCAGTTTATTGTACTGTGGAAATGGTAGGGCATAAACTTGGCGAGTTTGCTCCAACAAGAACATTTAAAGGGCACGGTGGCAAAAAAGCAGCCGCTGTCAAAAAGTAGGAGGCGTTAGATGGCAACAAGAATTAGAGAAAAAGCGGAACAAAGAAAAAAAGCAAAAGACAATCGTCCGCAAGCCAAAGTAAAATATATTGGAATGAGCCCTTCAAAAGTAAGAATTGTTCTTGACAATATTCGTGGAAAAAAAGCCGAAGAAGCGGTTGCAATTCTAGAAAATTCAAAACAAGGTGCGGGCGAAATTATTGTAAAAGTGTTGAAATCTGCTATTGCTAACGCAGAAAACAACAAAGGTCTTAACAGAAGCGACTTGTTTGTTGCAGAAACTTGGGCAGGTCCTGGACCAATAATGAAAAGAATAAACATAAGAGCAAGAGGCAGAGCAGACAGACTTTTGAAAAGAACTTGCCATATCACAGTTATTTTAGATGTGGTGAAATAGGAGGATAGAATGGGACAAAAAGTTAATCCAATTGGACTTAGAGTCGGTATCAATAAAGATTGGGACGCAACTTGGTTTGCAAACAAGGCAGATTTTGCTGACTTTCTTATTGAAGACCACAAAATTAGAACTTTTTTAAAGAAAAAATATTACACAAGTGCAATTTCAAAAATAAGTATAGAAAGAACTGCAAAAAGAGTTGTTGTTAACATCTTTACGGGCAGACCTGGTATGCTTATTGGTCAAAAAGGTGCGGGTGCAGAACTTCTTAAAAAAGAACTTACAAAACTTATCAAAACAAGCCCAAATGTTGTTGTTAATATCAAAGAAGTTAAAAAAGTGGACCTTGACGCAACTTTGGTTGCAGAAAGCATTGCAACTCAACTTGAAAAAAGAGTTGCCTTTAAAAGAGCAATGAAAATGGCTCTTCAAAGAGTTATGAAAGCAGGAGCAAAGGGTTGCAAAGTTCAAGTCAGCGGTGTTGTTGACGGTGCAAACACAATAGCAAGAACTGAACATTATATGGAAGGTAATTTGCCTCTTCATACAATCAGAGCAGACATTGACTATGGTGTTGCATCAGCGTTTACAAACTATGGCAAACTTGGCGTTAAATGTTGGGTTTATAAAGGTGAAATCCTTGGTTCTGTGAAAAATGAAAACAAAGGAGGACAAGACTAAAATGTTGATGCCTAAAAGAGTTAAAAGAAGAAAAGTTCATCGTGGCCGTATGACAGGCGTTGCAACTCGTGGAAACGAATTGGCTTATGGTGATTTTGGTCTTGTTACAACAGAACCTTGTTGGATAAAATCAAATCAAATTGAAGCAGCGCGTATTGCTATGACAAGATATACAAAAAGAAACGGTAAAGTTTGGATAAAAATATTTCCGGACAAACCGGTTACAAAAAAACCAGCCGAAACTAGAATGGGTTCCGGAAAAGGTTCACCAGAATTTTGGGTTGCAGTTGTAAAACCAGGCAGAATTTTGTTTGAAATGAACGGAATTTCAGAAGCCGAAGCGAGAGAAGCGTTTAGACTTGCAGCACACAAACTTCCTTGCAAAACAAAGTTTATTAAAAGACAAACACAGGAGGCGACTGTATGAAAAAGATTGATATAAAAAGTATGACAAACAACGAACTTGTGTCAAAACTTTCAGATTTAAAAACCGAATTGTTTAATCTTAGATTTTCTTTGGCAACAGGAAATTTGTCTAACAATATGCAAATCAAAAATGTAAAAAAAGACATTGCAAGAGTAAAAACAATTTTAAGAGAAAGAGAAATTAAAGCCTCTGGAACAAGGGTGTAAGGAGATAATATGGAAAAGGAATTAAGAAATAACAGACCAACCAAAATAGGTGTGGTAGTTAGTAGCGGAAAAATGGACAAAACCATAGTTGTTGCCGTTGTTTCAAGTTTGAAACATCCACTTTATAAAAAATTTGTTAAAAAGACCACAAAGTTTAAAGTTCACGACGAACAAAACATAGCCAAAGAAGGCGACACTGTTTTGATTATGGAAACTCGTCATATAAGTAAAGACAAATATTACAGACTTGTAGAAATTATAAAAAAAGCGATATAAGGGGAGGAGAAGGAAAATGATACAACCACAAACAATATTGAAGGTTGCAGATAACACTGGTGCAAAATTGATTATGTGTATTCGTGTGCTTGGTGGTTCTTTTAGAAGAAGTGGCAACATTGGCGATGTTATTGTTGCATCAGTCAAAAAAGCCATTCCCGGCGGAATGGTAAAAAAGGGTGATGTTATTAAAGCAGTTATTGTTCGAACAAGCAAAGGTCTTCGCAGACAAGATGGTTCTCATATCCGTTTTGATGACAATGCCGCAGTTATTATCGACAACCAAAAGCAACCCAAAGGCACTCGTATATTTGGACCTATTGCAAGAGAGTTACGAGAAAGAGATTATATGAAAATTATTTCTCTTGCCCCAGAGGTTATTTAAGGAGATATAAATGGCAAAATTAAACATTAAAAAGGGAGATACTGTTGTTGTTATCTCTGGAAAAGACAAAGGAAAAACAGGCAAAGTTTTGGAAACAGAAATGGTTTCAAACAGAGCGGTTGTTGATGGCGTTAATATAATAACAAGACATCAAAAACCAAAAAGTGCAAAAGAAAAAGGCGGGATTGTGAAAAAACCTGCCGGCATTCAAATTTCAAACCTTATGGTGATTTGCTCTGCTTGCGGAAAAGCAACAAGAATAGCAAAAAAAGAAATTGACGGAAAAAATGCTCGTATTTGCAAAAAATGCGGTGCAAGTCTTGACAAGGCTTTTGTAAAAGCAGTCAAAAAAGATGCCAAAAAGAAAGAAGAAGTAAAAGTCGAAAAACAAACCGAAAAGGTTGAAAACACTGCAAAAACAACAGCAGTAAAAAAACCTGCAACAAAAACAGCAAGTGAAAAAGTAAGTGCCAAAAAAGCAAGTGCAAATATAACAACACAAATTCACAAGGCTTCAAACAGGGGTAATTAAAGGAGAAAGTTATGGCAGAAAAGAATAGACTTATTGAAATGTATAGAACAGAAATTGTTCCCGCACTTATGAAACAATTTGAATATAAAAATGTTAACGAAGTTCCAAAACTTGTAAAAGTTACTCTCAATATGGGGCTTGGAAGCGTTAAAGACAACTCAAAAAGTTTCAATATCGCAGTTGATGAATTATCTTTGATTGCTGGGCAAAAAGCAGTGCCAACTGTTTCAAAAAAAGCAATTTCCAACTTCAAACTTAGAGAAAATATGAATATTGGTGCTCGTGTTACACTTCGTGGAACAAAAATGTACGAATTTGTTGACAGATTGATTTCCATCGCTCTTCCTCGTGTAAGAGATTTCTCGGGCGTTTCTGAAAAATCTTTTGATGGCAGAGGAAACTACTCTATGGGTGTCAAAGAACAAATGCTTTTTCCTGAAATCGTTTACGACAAGATTGACGTTATAAGAGGTTTTGATATAAACTTTGTTACAACAGCAAAATCAAATGCAGAAGCGAAAGCATTATTAAAGGCATTCGGAATGCCTTTTAGAAAGTAGGAGGGGAATTAAGTGGCAAGAAAAGCATTAGTTCAAAAGCAAGAGAAAAAACAAAAATTTAGTACAAGAGAATATACTCGTTGTAAAATTTGTGGAAGACCACACGCAGTATTAAAAAAATATGGAATTTGCAGAATTTGTTTCCGTGAATTAGTCGCAAAAGGCGAAATTCCGGGAGTGAAAAAGTCAAGTTGGTAAGGAGGAAATTATGGTTACAGATCCAATAGCAGATATGCTTACAAGAATAAGAAATGCAATCACAGCAAAACACGAAGATGTTGCATTATCTCTTTCAAAAGAGAAATTGAATATTGCAAAAATTCTTGAACAAGAAGGTTATATCTCATCATTTAAAGTTGTAGACAACAAAAAGTTTAAAGATATTAATATTTCTTTAAAATATTTAAGCAGTGGCGAAAATGCAATTCAAGGCTTGAAAAGAATTTCAAAACCCGGTCTTCGTATTTATGCAAATAGCGATAATCTTCCAAAAGTTATCAGCGGTTTAGGCATTGCAATTTTAAGCACAAACAAAGGAATTATGACAAACAATCAAGCACAGGCACATCACATTGGTGGCGAAGTGCTTGCGTATGTTTGGTAATAGGGGGAAAGTATGTCAAGAATAGGTAGAAAAGAAATTATTTTGCCAGCAGGCGTTTCACTTACTGTTGATAAAAACAATTTAGTGACAGTTTCAGGCAAAAAAGGCGAACTTACACAACAAATTGACAAAGTTATAACTGTTAACAACAAAGACAATATTGTTACACTTACAAGAGCAAACGATATCAACACAGTTAGAGCAAAACACGGCTTGTATAGAGCACTTATTGCCAATATGGTAGAAGGTGTTTCAAACGGTTTTACAAAAACTTTGACAATCAAAGGTGTTGGTTACAAAGCACAAAAAAAAGAAAATAAACTTTTGTTAAATCTTGGTCTTTCTCATCAAATTATAGTTGAAGAAGAAAAAGGTATTACATTGGAATGTCCTTCTGTTACAGAAATCAAAATTTCTGGAACAGACAAACAAAAAGTCGGTCAAATTGCTTCCAAAATTCGTGATTTAAGACCAGTTGAACCTTATCACGGTTATGGCGTTAGATACAATGATGAAGTTGTTATCCACAAAGTTGGTAAAACAGCGGGCAAAGGTAAGAAATAATTTATAGGAGTAATTTATAATGATTATAAAAAAAGATAAAAACGTTGAAAGAGTTGCCCGTCACAAAAGGGTAAGAAACAAAATTTTTGGCACTAGCGAAAGACCAAGACTTAATGTTTATAGAAGTTTGAACAGTATCTATGCACAAATTATTGACGATGTCAAAGGCACAACTCTTGCAAGTTCTTCAACCCTTGATAAAGAATTGGCAAAAAAAGTTGCAAAATTGAACAAAACTGAACAAGCAAAACTTGTTGGAAAAGATATTGCTGAAAAAGCAATCAAAAACAAAATTACAGAAGTGGTTTTTGATAGAGGCGGATATCTATATATCGGCAGAGTTAAAGCACTTGCGGAGTCTGCTCGTGAAGCGGGCTTAAAGTTTTAGGAGGAATTATGGCAGAAGAATTAAAAGAAGAAATCACACAAGATGTGACCGAACAAACTGCTCAAACAGCAGAAAATACAAATCAAAAACCAAGACCTAAAAAAGACTTTAAAAAAGATAACAGAGGCAGAAGAGATGACCGAAGAAAAGAAGTTTCCGACATAGACAAAGTTTTGGTTTCTGTTCGTCGTGTTACAAAAGTTGTAAAGGGCGGAAGAACTATGCGTTTTAGCGCTATGGTTGTTGTTGGCGACAAAAAAGGCAAAGTTGGAATTGGTATTGGAAAAGCAAGCGAAGTTCCTCCTGCAATTGACAAGGCAACTGCAATAGCAAAAAAACATATGCAACTCGTTAATGGCGTTAACGGAACAATTTCTCATCAAGTTATTGGAAAATTTGGAACATCAGAAATTTTAATGATTCCTGCAAAAACAGGAACAGGCTTGATTGCTGGTGGAAGCGCTCGTGCAGTTTTGGAACTTGCGGGATTGACCGATGTTGTTACAAAAGTTCACGGCTCAACCAACAAAATCAACGTTGTAAAAGCAACTTTTGATGGTTTAAGCAAAATAAAAACCAAAGAACAAATTGCAGAAAAAAGAAATAAGGCAGTTGAAGAAATTTAAGGTCAAACCTTAATATTAAAGGAGAAATTAATGAGCAAAAGTTTAAAAGTTACTTGGATAAAAAGTACTATTGGCTATAACAAAAACCAGAGCAAAATTATGGTAGCCCTTGGTTTCAAAAAACTAAATCAAACAAGAATTCTCCCAGATAATGAGTCAATTCGTGGAAGTTTATTTCATGTAAGACATCTTGTGAGAGTTGAAGAAATATAATGGAGGGAAGAATGGATATTCAAACACTAAAACCAGCAGAAGGTTCAAACAAAAAAGCGTTTAGAGTTGGAAGAGGAACAGGTTCGGGAAGAGGTAAATCCTCTGGCCGAGGTATGAAAGGGCAAAATTCTAGAGCAGGCGGTGGAGTTAGATTGGGCTTTGAAGGTGGACAATTACCACTTATAAGAAAACTAGCAATTCGTGGCTTTAACAACAAAAATTTTGCAAAAATATATTCCACTGTAAATGTTGCAGATTTGGAACAACTTGAACCAAACACAGTCGTAACAGAAGAATTTTTATATATCAATAGAATAGTAGGAAAAATGCAACCATACGGCTTAAAAGTTTTAGGAAATGGCGAGATTACAAAACCTTTAATAGTTCAAGCAAAAAAATTCTCAAAATCTGCCAAAGAAAAAATTGAAAAAGCCGGTGGAAAAACTGAGGTGGTTTAATGTTTAAAACAATAATCAATGCCTTTAAAGTAAAAGATGTTAGAAAAAAACTTCTTCTAACTCTTCTTTTATTGTTTATTTATCGTGTTGGATGTTGGATTCCACTTCCAGGTATTGACCTTGATATTTTCCAAACAACAACCGATGCAAACGACTTTTTAAGTCTTTTAAGTTTCGTAAGCGGTGGTGCTTTGGCGAACGGTGCATTGCTTGCACTTGGTGTTTCACCTTACATTACAGCATCAATCATTATTCAGTTAATGACCATTGCTGTTCCAGCGCTTGAAAAACTTTCCAAAGAAGGCGGAGAAGAAGGCAGAAAAAAAATAAACCTTATTACAAGATGGATTGCTCTTGGGCTTTCCATTGCACAAGCAGTCGGCATTGTTGTTGCGTTTGGAGAATACTTGACCCCTGACATACTTTGGGCGGGTGCTCCAACTTGGCTTGTTGGCACAATGACAACAATTATGCTCGTTGCGGGCGGAATGTTCGTTGTTTGGCTTGGCGAAAGAATTACCGATTTGGGAATTGGCAACGGTATGTCTTTGTTGATTTTTATAGGTATTTTGTCATCAGCAATGAGTTCGCTTATGACTGCAACTTCACAAATTGGCACAAACATTGACTTTTTGTGGAACATTTTAATATTCTTGGTTGCATTGTTGTTAATCTTTACATTTATTGTAATCATTGACCTTGCCGAAAGGCGAATACCAGTGCAATATGCAAAACAAATCAAAGGCAGAAAAATGTATGGCGGACAAAGCACATATATCCCTGTTCGTGTAAATGGTTCAGGGGTTATGCCAATTATTTTCGCAACTGCATTGATAACATTCCCACAACTTATTTCTAGCATTTTTTGGCCAGAATCAGATTGGTATTCAAACGTGCTAGGCACAAATTCGTGGGCGTATATCGTTTTGTCTGCATTACTAATTTTGTTCTTTGCATATTTCTATGCTCAAATAACATTCAATCCAGAAGATATTTCCAGAAGAATACAGCAAAATGGCGGTTTTGTTCCAGGTATAAGACCGGGCAAGCCAACAACAGAGTATTTGAAAAGAATATCTCACAGAATTACCTTGTTCGGTGCAATATTCCTTGCAATAATTGCATTGGTTCCGGGGTTCGTTTTCAAAATAATAGACACAAGTTCCACAAGTTCAATAGTTTCAGCGTTCAGTGCGACGGGGCTATTAATTATAGTTTCAGTCGCCCTTGAATTTGAAAAAAGACTTGATGCTCAACTTATGATGCGTTCTTACAAAGGCTTTTTAAAATAAGCAGGAGATTGAAAAGTATGAAAATTATTTTACTTGGTGCCCCGGGTAGCGGAAAGGGTACAGTTGCAGACCAAATATGTGCCGAGTTCAATATTCCCCACATTTCAACAGGCGTTATTTTTAGAGATAACATAGAAAAGGGAACAGAAATTGGCAAACTTGCAAAGCAACTAATTGACAACGGCAGTTTAATGCCAGACAATATTACCATTGCCCTTGTCAAAGACCGCTTGTTACAAACTGATTGCAAAAATGGTTATGTGCTTGATGGTTTTCCAAGAACATTGGAGCAAGCAAAAGCACTTTCAAAACTTACTCAAATTGATGCAGTAATTTACATTAATGTGCCAAAGCAAGACATTTTAAACCGAATAGAAAATAGAATGATTTGCACAAAATGCAAAAAAAATTTTGACAAAATTATTTACAAAAAATCAGTTTGTGACCAATGTGGCGGAAAACTTGAAAAGCGAGCAGACGACAATCTAGTTGCAATAGAACAGCGTTATGACATTTACACAAAAGAAAGCCAACCTTTGATAAAATATTATCAAAAGCAAATGTTTGAAGTGGCAGGCTCAAAAACAAGAGAAGAAACATATAAACTTGTGAGAGAATTTTTAAAAAAAAGGAAGTGTTAAAAGTTGATTGCACAATCACCAAATGATATAGTATTAATGAGAAAAGCAGGAGAGATAACAAAAAACACTCTTGACTTTGCAAAAACATTAATCAAAGCAGGCATCTCAACACAAGACCTTGACAAATCAATAAAAAAGTTTATAATAGACAATAATGCAACACCAACTTTTTTGGGTTATCAAGGCTTTCCGGGTAGTGCGTGCATATCAGTCAACGATGTTGTCGTTCACGGCATACCTTCTAGCAAGATTATTCTCAAAGAAGGCGACATTGTTAGCGTTGATATTGGCGTAACTTACAAGGGTTTCAACGGTGATGCAGCAAGAACTTTTCCCGTTGGCAAGATTTCAGCAGAAAAGCAAAAACTTATTGATGTCACCCAGCAGTGCTTTTTTGAAGGAATATCACACTTATATGTTGGCGGAAAACTTGGCGAGTTGTCAAATGCTATTCAAAAACACGCCGAAAGCAACGGTTACAGTGTGGTTAGAGAACTTGTCGGCCACGGAATTGGTCACGAACTGCACGAAATTCCAAACATTCCCAATTATGGCAAAACAACCGAAGGTATTACAATACCCGAAAACATCTTTTTGGCAATAGAACCAATGATAAATATGGGCAAACGAGCAATATTTTTGGAAAAAGATGGTTGGACTGTTAGAACAAGAGATGGCTTGCCATCAGCCCATTATGAAAACACTGTTTTGGTTACAAATAATGGCGTAGAAATCTTAACACTTTAAGGAGTTATTATGTCTAAGGAAGATGTCATCACATTTGATGGCGAAGTGGTTGAAGTTTTACCAAATACAACTTTTATGGTAAAATTGGAAAACGGCCACACAGTATTGTCTTATATTTCTGGAAGAATAAGAATAAGAAGTTATATTCGCATTCTTGAAGGCGATAAAGTCAAAATTGAAATGAGTCCATACGACTTGACAAAAGGTCGAATAACTTGGATTTATAAAACAAATCAAAAAAGGTAAAAGGAGAAAACCATGAAAGTAAGAGCATCTGTTAAGCCAATCTGTGATAAATGCAAAGTTATCAAAAGAGATGGCAAAGTAATGGTTATTTGTACAAACAAAAAACACAAACAAACACAAGGTTAAAAAAACCAGATACCATCGCGGCAAAATTATGGTATCGTTTATATATATTTAAAAAAAAATTTTGGAGGAAAATTAAAATATGGCAAGAATTGCGGGCGTTGACTTACCAAGAGAAAAACGCATTGAAATTGGTCTTACTTATATTTATGGAATAGGTAGAGTAACAGCAAACAAAATTTTAACCAAAACAGGCATCAGCCCTGACACAAGAGTTAAAGATTTGGACGAAAACGATGTTGCTAAACTTCGTCAATATATTGATAAGGAATACCAAGTTGAAGGGGAATTGAGGAAAGAAGTTTCAATGAATATTAAACGTCTTACCGAAATTGGCTCTTATCGTGGAATCCGTCACAGAAAAGGTTTACCTGTTCGTGGACAAAAAACAAAAACAAATGCAAGAACAAGAAAAGGTCCAAAACGAATTGTTGGCGGAAGTGCTAAAAAAGGAAAAAAATAGGAGATAATTATGGCAATTGCAAAAAAAACTACAACAAAAAAGAAAAAGATTGTAAGAGCAAGTGACAAGGGACAAGTTCATATTCAAGCATCTTTTAATAACACTTTGGTTACTTTTACTGATTCAGTAGGTAATGCTATATCTTGGGCAAGTTCTGGAATGTTGGGTTTCAGAGGTTCAAAAAAAAGCACTCCTTTTGCTTCTCAACAATGTGTTGAAACAGCAGGAAAAGTTGCAAAAGAACAAGGCATAAGAAATGTTGAAGTGTTTGTAAAAGGTCCGGGCAATGGCAGAGAAGCCGCTATCCGTGCATTAACAGCACTTGAATTTAATGTTACAATGATAAGAGACGTTTCACCAATAGCACATAACGGGTGTCGTCCACCAAAAGCAAGAAGGTTATAAAAAGGAGGAAAAATGGCAAGATTACTTGATGCAAAATGTCGTCAATGCAGACGCGAAGGTTGCAAATTGTTTTTAAAAGGTGAAAAATGCACCACAAAAAAATGTCCGCTTGAAAGAAGACCTGTTGTTCCAGGACAACACGGACAAGCAAGAAAAAGAGTTACTCAATATGGAATTCAACTTCGTGAAAAACAAAAAGTTAAAAGAGCATACGGTATTTTGGAAAAACAATTTGAAGGATATTACGACGAAGCCGAAAAAATGAAAGGTATCGTTGGTGAAAATATGCTTTCATTAATCGAAAGAAGATTGGACAATGTTATTTACAGAATGGGCATTGGTTCTTCAAGAGCCGAAAGCCGTCAAATAGTAAACCACGGACATATCACAGTTAACGGAAGAAGGGTGGATATTCCATCATTTATGGTTAAAGTTGGCGATATTATTGAAATAAAAGACAACAAAAAACCCCTTGAAATGTTTAAAGAATTAAAGGGTATGAAGGTTGTTATGCCAAAATGGTTAGAGTTTGATTCAGACAAACTAATCGGAAAAATTTTGGCTTTACCAAAAAGAGAAGATATTGATATGAATATCAGCGAACATTTGATTATCGAATTATATTCAAGATAATAGGAAGGAGAACAAATAATGATTGAAATTGAAAAACCAAAACTTACTTGTGAAGAAACTGAAAATGGCTGTTTTGCAAAATTTATTATAGAACCATTGGAAAAAGGATATGGTATTACCCTTGGAAATTGTATGAGAAGAACTCTTCTTTCTGCAATGCCAGGAATAGCACCTATTGGCATCAAAATTGCCGGCGTTTTGCACGAGTTTTCAACTGTTCCGGGAGTAAAAGAAGATGTTGTTGACATTGTTTTGAACATAAAGCAAATGGTCTTGAAATCTGTGGACCTTAACAAAGATTTTACAACAACTTTAAAACTTAAAAGAACAAAAGCAGGCGAAGTTAAAGCAGGCGACTTTGAATCAAACGACCTTGTGGAAGTTTTGAACAAAGACTTGCATATTTGCACTGTTGATGACAATTCTATTTTTGATATTGAAATTCTTGTTGGCAGAGGAAGAGGTTATGTTCCAAATGTTGTTAACAAAGAAAGAATGGAAAGTTTGGAATACATTGCAATAGACTCTTTATATTCCCCTGTTGTTCGCGTAAATTACAGTGTGGAAAGCACTCGTGTTGGTCAAAATATTGATTTAGACAAATTGATGCTTGAAGTTAAAACAAACGGTGCAATTTCTGCAAAAGAAGTTGTTGCTCTTGCTGGCAAAATTATAAACGAACATATTAGTTTGTTCACAGAAATGTCAGAAAATTTTGCTGATTTAAACGTTTTAATCTCAAAAGATGATGATATTCAATCAAAAGTTCTTACATTACCTATTGAAGAAATGGATTTTTCAGTTAGGTCATATAATTGCTTAAAAAGAGCAAACATCAACACTGTTGAAGACTTGGTTAACAAGTCTAAGGCTGATATGTTGAAAGTTCGTAATTTAGGATTAAAATCAATAGACGAAGTTGTCCAAAAACTTGAAACTTATGGTTTGGGACTTCGACAAGAAGAAGAGGAATAAAAGGAGATATTATGGCAAACGATAAATTGGGATTGCCTTCAAAGGAAAGACTTGCCTTGATTAGAAATCAAGTGTCATACTTACTTTGGTATGGAAAACTTGAAACCACAGCAGTAAGAGCAAGGTCTGTAAGAAGCAAAGCAGAAAAACTTATAACACTTGCAATGAACACCTATGAAGACACAATCAAAGCCGTTAAAACAATAACAGATGACAAAGGCGTTAAAGCCGATAGAGAAGTTCTTAACGATGGTCCAAAAAAATTGGCAGCAAGAAGAGCGTTAATGGCATTTTTGTATGATTTGCAAGAACAAAAACAAGACAAAGAAAGCAAAGCAAACTTCAAAACAAGAACGCTTGGAATAAATCACCCACTTATTGAAAAAATGTTCAATGTTTATGCACCAAAATATGACGCAAGGGCAAAAGAATTGGGCACTCGCGGTGGATACACAAGAATAATTAAATTAAATCAAAGAAGAGGCGATTCCGCACAATTAGTAAAAATTGAACTTGTGTAAAAACTGCACAATTAGTGAAAGTTAAACTAGTTTAAAAAAACAAAATCCTATAAGGATTTGTTTTTTTTTATGATTAATAAATATTGGATAATGGTTACTTATGGGTTTTTTTAAAAATTTTTTTGCGTAATATCAAAATTTTGTTGCGAAGCCAGCACGCCAAGATAATGCAATAAATTCTTACGAATTTATGCAATTCGCTATGCTAATGCAATATGCTAACGCATACAATTCTTCATTCATCATTCATCATTTATCATTAAAAAATAGCAACGCTATTTTTTCACTGTCCAGTGCCTTGCAACGAACCACAAAAACGCAAGAGCAATAAGGGGAATGGCAATTATAAACAAAAGCCAAACGCTGTGATAATCAAAAGTTAAAAACAAAGATAAAATAATAGACAAAATCAAAACCGAAACAACAATAAAGTTGTACCATTTATTTTTCCAAAATTTTGTAAGTGCCAAAAGCACAATACAATTTACGGGAATTGCATAAATAAATGCAAGCCAAAGTTTTGGAACTTCAAAAATCATTGACCCAAAAACAAAAACGCTTGTGGCAACAAGCCAAACAAAAATGCTTGAAATTGAAGATATAATAACGCTTTTGTGGTTGATTTTGAACCATATTTTTTTCAAAAATTTGGGTTGCTCTTTTTGTTCACAAGTCAAACTGTCAAGTGAAATACCGAACAAATTTGCAATTTCTTTTAGCACTACAACATCAGGCAAAGAATCTCCTCTTTCCCATTTTGAAATTGCTTTGTCGGAGTAATTTAGTTTTGTTGCCAATTCAAATTGGGTAAGCCCTGCAATTTTTCTATACTTTGCAATGTTATCTGCAATTGTTTGCTTTATATTTTCCATAAACCTATTATGGCAAAGTTTTCTTCAAATGTCAACCATTTTTTTAACAATTCTACTGTTGGTAGAGTGGGGGTTTTTCTTCTCTACTGTTTGATGCTTGACAAAGATAGCCACAAAATTGTACAGTAGGTAAATTTTGCGTATTAAATGGTTAAAATAGTTGTGAGGTGAAAGAAATGGAAAAATTAAATGTTACAATTCTAGGTGATTCACTTGGAAAAGGTATGAAAATAGAAAATGGAAGACCGCAAAAATTGAAAACTAATGCAGTTGAAATTTTGGAAAAACATTATAATATAGAAATAAACAACAACTCTTGCTTTGGGCAAACGCTTAAAAGAATTTTTGAAAAAAATATGGTGGAAGACTATCTTCAAGCGGTTAACGCAGACCGCAGAAACGTTGTTGTGTTCGCTGTTGGAGGCAATGATGCCGATTTTAATTGGCAGGCGGTGGCACAAAGCCCTTATGAAAATCAAGACCCCAAAACTTTGGAAAAAGAATTTGAAAACATTTTGTTAAATCTAATATCAAAATTAAAATCAAAAAATATTGAAGTTTGGATTTGTGGAATTCCGCCCGTAAATTCTGAAAATTATTTTAAAAATGTTATAAAAAAAGTTGCCGATGGCGACAAGGTTATGCAATTTTTTGGCGGAGATATTTCCAACATTCAAAGGCATCAAGAACTTTACAATATGATACTTTTTAAGGTTGCAATGAAGTGCGGTTGTAAGTTTTTGGATATCCGTTCGCCATTTTTGAAAATAAGAAACACTTTGGAATTTTACGCCGAAGATGGAGTTCACCCAAACGAAAAAGGTCAAGAAATTATTGCAAATCAAATAATAAAAATTTTAGAAAAAGAGCAAAATGTTGACATTTGCGACAACAATATAAGAAATATTTTTTAAAAACTATTGAAAAATATCCCTTTTTGTAGTATTATGTAAACAAAAAAGGGGTTAAAGATGTTTGACTGGTTAGGACTTTCGCCAACTGTTATCCAAATTTTCGGCTGTGTTATGATATTTCTCGCTTGCATGATGCTAGTTTTTGTGATTGTCATAATGGTAAAATCTTTAAAAGAAATAAAAAAAGAAAAAGAACGGGCAAGTAAAACAAGCGAACACAAAGACAATCTTGAAAAAATTGAACCCAAAAACGATACCTCAAAAGAAGTAGTAGTTGCAAAAGTTGAAACAGTCGCGAAAGAAGAAACTGAAACCGAAGCAAAACAAGAAAAAATTGTCAATTTTTATATAAAAAAACACAAAAATTTGACTGCAGAGCAAAAAGAAAACTATACTATTTTAAAAAATACATTATTAAGTTTTGAAAACTTAACAAACTCCTTGACCCTTGATGGCGAAATTTTCAAAGTTAAAAATATTATTGTTGGTGCTTTAACCATCAAAAATGACACCTTAAAACTTTTTTTGAAATTGAGCAAAAAAGATTTGTTGCAAATGTTTGACAGTCAATCAACCGAGTTTAAAAAATATCAAAAAACTCCGATGGAATTTGCATTGAGCGGAGAAGGGGAACTTGCAAAAGCAAAAAATTGTTTTAAAAACTTGGCAGAAGAACTAAAACTTGAAAAAATAGAAAATTTTGAAACACAAACATATGACGCTTTTTTGAAAAAATTTGATTAGTTGAAAAGAAAGTAAGTAAAAAAAACTCAGTCAAACTGAGTTTTTTTGTTGTTTTTTTTTACAACAAATTTGCTTTATCTTGTATGTTATCTTGTATGTTATCTTGTATGTCGCAAAAACTTGCCCTTTGTGCTTGTTTTTTGTTTCACAAAAAAGCATCGCCTTGACGGGCAAGTTTTTGCTCCCTTACGGACCAAGCGAAAACCGCACTGCGTTGGCGGTTTTGTCCGTACTTTTGTGAATAGCGGTTGTTCCAAGAGTGTTCCAAGAGCCTTCGAAGAGCGTTTCAAGAAGTTTTTATCAAATTTTACTGCAAACAACAGGTCAAGGGTCAACGGGGACGCTAGCAATTGACAGGAGCCGAGGGCGAACGGTCAAGGAGTGCTACGGTCCCCTTGACACACGCAAAAACTTGCCTTTTTGCTTGTTTTTTGTTTCACAAAAAAGCATCGCTTTATCAGGCAAGTTTTTGCTTTTACGGGCCAAACGAAAACCGCACTGCGTTGGCGGTTTTGCCCGTACTTTTTTTTGAAAGCAGTTGTTCCAAGAATTATTATCAAATTGTATTACAAAAAACAGGTCAAGGGGACGTAGTCAACTGACCCTCCGCTGTTCGCTTCGTGTCAGTTACTAACGTCCCCGTTGACCCTTACTACTATGTTCCCCGTTGACCCTTGCTAAAAAACAAACTGCACTACCACCAAAATATCATTGCCTATCGGCACTCAAATCCCCCATTTTTGCAATACCAATGTTTTATTACTACCAAAATTTTTTGTAATATAAACAAGCGGGCGGAAGTGATTGCCCCGCAGAATTTGGGGCAATCGCTCCGCCCGCGGTGCAAAAATCTGCCCTTTGTGCTTGTTTTTTGTTTCACAAAAAATAAAGTTATTTTTTTACCGAAAATTTTGCTTGCCAAAAAAACTTTTGTGTGATATGCTAAAATCATAATTAAAAAGAGAAAATAATGAGATTTGTAAA
>JAQVWL010000002.1 GCA_028709705.1 Clostridia bacterium | reverse complement strand
CATCTTCTACAATATACCCATTTGTTTCAGTAAACGCAATTGCTCCAGCAGCAAAAACGCCACCAGCCAATGATCCAGTTGATGGAGTACCTACACCCGTTGCAGAGTCAACATCAACAATCAAAACATTTGAAGCATCCGCCGAGCCAATTTTTTTTGTTACGGTAATTACTCCGTCAATATTTCTTGATGTAAACGAAATATTTGTACTGACACCAATTGCTACAGTTGTTGCCGCCCAAACGCCTACTGCCATAACAGCAACAACCAAGGCAAGAGAAGCTATACTGGTAAATAATTTAAATTTTCTTTTTTTCATTTTTTCTCCCTTTTTTTAAATTAAAAACCTAAAAATCAAATTTTTCATCAACTTATCTTTATTTTATAAAAACAAACAACGCAAAGTCAACTAATTTTCGACATATTTTTTGCTTTTGTTGTAAATTTCTATTATTTTTGATAAATTAAGGTGGAAGTTGGAGCACTTATTAAAAATTGGTTGATAATTTATAATAAGAAAATTGACCAATTTATTAAGTAGCAAAGGTCTAACGGGGACGCTAGTAACTGACACGAAACGACAGTGAAGGGTAAGTTGACTATGTCCCTTTGACCTTGTTTTCGTACTATCCCGTTTTCGTGTCAAGGGGACGTAGCACTCCTTGACCGTTCGCCTTCGGCTCCTGTCAATTGCTACGTCCCCGTTGACCCTTGCTACCTCCCCATTGACCCTTGTTGTTAAAACAAACTGCACCGCCACAAAATATACTTAAAGAATTGTTGCAGAGTGTGAATAAAACCCCCAAATTGCTCAATGGGCAATTTTGTTTATTCTATTTGACTTTGTTTGATAAAAAATGATAAAATAAAACAAAATATATAATAAAAGGGCAAAATGAGTAAAAAATTAAATTTGATTGTTTCTATATTTTTGGGTTTGATTTGCACATGTCTTATGTTTGTTATTGGTGTACTCGCAGTCATAAATTATAGCCCCAATTTTACTATAAATTTAACTTTTAGTACTTCAATGGCAACCAAAATAGAACTTGCTATGAACGATGGAACTTTTTATGTGATTTATGATACAAGTCCCGGAGCAAGTAGCATTCCGGCAGAAAATGTAAGTTCAACACAAACTGAAACCAATCAATCCGGTGTGATAACCGCAAATTTGATAACATTAGGGTCAAATTTTGCAAATATACACTCGGTTGACGAGTTTAATTTTAAAGTTTGGAACTATAACACGGATGGAACTTTGGCGGCAAACATAAACGCAGTTACCAATACACAAACTGACATCATTGCACAAATAAAAACACCATCAACAGGTTTGCTTGGTATTCCTGCTTATTCAGTTCCAAATGCCAGCTATTCGGTTTTAAAATTTTCTGTTACTGTTTTGAAAGAAGTTTCAATGCAATTAAATCTTGATTTGGTTTTGACTGTTGCAGGTTCATAAAATTTTGATAACAAAAAAATGACTGAAAATTCAGTCATTTTTTGTTATTTTCCGCAACAGTTTTTATATTTTTTTCCACTTCCGCAAGGGCAAGGGTCGTTTCTGCCTATTCCTTTTGTTTGGTTTTTTGCTTGACCTATTTTGCCATTTTCAATAACTTGAACAGGTTTATAAAGCGGTTGGTTTACTGGTTGTGCTTGCCTAACTTCTATGTTGCTGTTTAACACTATTGCACAAGTTTCTTCTTGTATGTTTTCTATCATTGTGTCAAAAAGGTCAAAGCCTTCATTTTTGTAAGCAACTATTGGGTCTTGTTGACCATAAGCACGCAAACCAATTTCCCGTTTTAAAATTTCCATTTGGTCTATGTGGTCCATCCAAAATCTGTCAACAACCTGCAAAAGCACAAATCTTTCAAAGTCGGCAAATCTTAAATTCATTTCTTCAAATCTTTCTTTTCGGTCATCAATTTTTGCGTATAAAACTTTCAAAATTTTTTCTTTTACATCAATCGGTTCGCAGTCTTCAACAAATTCTTTTGTTATCAAATTTGTTCCTTTTGGAAAAAGTTTGTCTTCAAGCCCGTTGTTGATTGGGTCCAAGTTCCATTCAAAATATGGTTTGTTGCTGTCAATAAACAAATTTACCAACCTAGCAACATAATCTGGGAACATTTCCAAAATTTGATTGTGAACATCAACTCCATCAAGCACTTTGTTTCTTTCGGCATAAATCAATTCTCTTTGCTTGTTCATAACATCATCAAACTGAATAACATTTTTTCTTGAAGCATAGTTTTGGTTTTCTATTCTTTTTTGTGCTTTTTCTATCTGTTTAGAAAGCATTCTCATTTGAAGTGGTGTGTCATCATTAACCCTTAAAAACGCCGCAACTTTTTGAAGCCACTCGCCACCAAATCTTCGCATCAAATCATCTTCCAAACTGATAAAAAATATGGTTGAACCCGGGTCGCCTTGTCTTGCCGAGCGACCTCTTAACTGATTGTCTATACGCCTTGACTCGTGCCTTTCAGTTCCCACAATGTGAAGACCGCCAAGTTCTGCAACTTCAAGCCTTTCTGCATCTGTGATTTTTTTGTATTTTTCATAATATTTGTTATATGCTTGCCTTGCAACTTTAATTTCTTCACTTGTGTCACTTACAAAACCTGTTGCAAGCAAAATTTGTGTTTCGGTAAAGTTTTCTTCCTTCATTTGTTTTTTTGCCAAAAATTCTGGGTTTCCGCCTAGCAAAATATCTGTTCCACGACCCGCCATATTGGTTGCAATAGTAACTGCGTTCTTTCTTCCCGCTTGGGCAACAATTTCACTTTCTTGTTCGTGGTTTTTGGCATTTAAAATAACGTGTTGAATTTTTCTTTTTCGCAAAACTGCTGACAACTCTTCACTTTTTTCAATTGTTATTGTTCCAATCAAAATCGGTCTGCCCGTTTTGTGAACTTCTTCCACTTCATCGGCCACCGCATTCATTTTGCCTTTTTGGGTGGTGTAAACAATGTCCGCATCATCAACTCTTATGTTTGGCATATTTGGGGGAATTGTTACAACATCAAGTTTGTAAATTCCGTTAAACTCCGCTTCTTCGGTTTTTGCTGTTCCTGTCATACCGCTCAATTTTTTGTATAGTCTAAAATAATTTTGGAAAGTGATTGTCGCAAGAGTTTTGTTTTCGTTCATTATTTTTACATTTTCTTTTGCTTCTATTGCTTGGTGCAAACCTTCGCTAAATCTTCTGCCAACCATCAAACGACCAGTAAACTCATCAACAATTACAATTTCGTCATCTTTGACAATATAGTTTTCATCTCTAAACATAATATAATTTGCTTTTAAAGCATTCATTATGTGATGATTTAATTCAATGCAAGTCAAATCTGCCAAGTTTTCTACCTTAAAGTATTTTTCGGCTTTTGTTGTTCCATTTTCTGTTAAATGAATTGTTTTGTATTTCAAGTCTATTTCATAGTCTTCTTTTTCAACAAGAGTTGTAATAAATTTTTGGGCAGTGTAGTATGTTTCGCTTGATTTCATACCTTCGCCACTTACAATAAGCGGTGTTCGGGCTTCATCTATCAAAATACTGTCTACTTCATCAACAATGGCAAAAGTGTGCGTTCTTTGAACTCTGTCTTTTGCGTTTGTTTTCATATTGTCACGCAAATAATCAAAACCCAACTCGTTGTTTGTTGCATATGTTATGTCCGAATTGTATGCAAGTTGCCTTGACTTTTGGTCCATTCCGCCAAAAACAACACCAACTGTCAAACCCAAAAATTTGTGGATTTTGCCCATCCACTCGCTATCTCTTTTTGCCAAATATTCGTTGACTGTAACAATGTGAACACCATTGCCATTAAGCGCATTAAGATATGCTGGCAAGGTTGAAACCAAAGTCTTTCCTTCCCCTGTTGCCATTTCTGCAATTCTGCCTTGATGAAGTGCAATTCCACCCAATATTTGCACATAAAAATGCTTCATTTGCAAAACACGCCAACTCGCCTCTCGCACAACTGCAAAAGCATCAGGCAAAATATCATTAAGAGTTTCGCCTTTTGTCAACCTTTCTTTAAGTTTGGTTGTCATTTCTCTTAATTCGGCATCTGTCATTTTTGAATAGATTTCTTCTTTTGCCATTACTTGGTCAGCAATTTTTTTAAGCACATTAACATTTTTTGTGTTTTGTGATGTGAATAATCCCACTTTAAACTCCTTGTTGTAAAAAAATTATTATCTAAATATTTTACAATAAAAAGCGTTTAATTGCAACCTTTTTGAAAAATAAAAAACCCTTTATTTTGTCGAAGTAGAATAAAGGTTTTTTATAAGGATTTTTTTTGTTTTTTGTAATTATTCTGCTGTTGGAGTAAAAAATTTTACTGTGTTTTTAGGCAAAGACATTCCCTCGTACAACTCTTCCGTTCCTTCCATTATTATTCCTTCAGCACCTTGATAATACACATGTCTTACTTCTTTTGTTTTTATCAATTCTCCGTTTTTAAAGTATTGCAAATATCCTTTGCATTCCTTTCCGTTTTGCGGTTGTTTCAAACGCAAATATTCGCCTTTGTATAGTATTTTGTTTGCGTATTTGCCATTGGTGTCAGGAATTATTTTGTCGCCTTTGTGCGGTATTTCTTTTATAAATTCAGATTTTGTTTCTATGGTCAAACCCTCTTCCAGCGGTGTGCCAAAAATTTTTACGGTTGCAGTTTCTTCATCAACATTTGTCATAAAATATAGCGGACTGCCGGTGTTGTTTTTAAAAATTAAATCTGATGAAGTGTCATTTACCATTGCATCAAACCCCAAAGAAACATAGCCAACAGGTAATGAGTGGTTGTTTACTCTCAAAACCTCAATATCCGCACGCAAAAGTGCGTTGTAAAGCGTTGTTGACGCTTGACAAACTCCACCGCCCAATCCTTGAACAAACTCGCCTTGCATAATTATTGTTGCTTCTTTGTAGTTAGAATTAAAATTTCGGTCGCCCGTTGTTTTGTTAAAAGAAACTATTTCATCTGGCATTACAACTAAACCATTAAACGCTTTTAAAGCATAACCAACATTGTGTTTTCTGTTGGCGGGAGAAGTTGCCACTGATGTGGAAAATTGACTTCTTAACCTTATCAAACCTTCAAGTTCCTTTTTTGTTATTTCAGGTTCTATTGATGTGGTTGGAATAACTATTTGATTTTGGCGGTTGTTTTCCAAATTGTCTTTTATATAATATGCCAAATTGGTTACATCAACTTGCCTTCCAACAACTTCATCTTCAAAAACAAACACTTCATCGTTGTCTGGATTGAAAATTACCTTTGCATTTTGAGCAGGCATATAAAGGTCGTTGGATATGCTTGTCAAATTGTCAATTATATTTTCCTTTAAAGTGTAAGTGTTGTCACCAAAAATCAATTCAACACTTTTATTTAAATTGTTTTTTAGCAATTTTTGGTCAACAATTTCATCTATTGGTGTGTTTTCATAATTTTTGTTTTGCAAATCAAAATCATTTGCCGTTCCACTTAACAATGTAAACAAAAAGATTGCAATTCCAATAATCACAACAGTAGAAACACTTATCAGCATTTTAAAAAAATTTTTATTTATCTTCATAATTGCTCCATAAATTATTTTGCTTAAAACAATAAAAAAAATACACTTTTTTGATTTTTTGTGTATTTTTTTTGTTATTCATTTTCTTCTGATGTAACTTCTATATTTTCTTCTATCAAACCAATATCGCTATCCTCTACCATTGTTGAAACACTTTTCAATTTTTTTTCTATTGTTTTTGATTTTTTTGTTGCAAAATCAATAGTGTTTGATGCTTCTGCCAATTTTTTTTGCGTTTTTGCCAAAAGTTCTACAAACTTGCCAAATTCTTGCTTAAACATTCCCAAAAGTTGATAAATTTCACTTGAACGCTTTTCTATTGACAAGGTTTTAAAACCCAGTTGTAAACTATTAAGAAGTGCTGAAAAAGTTGTTGGTCCGCAAACAATGATTTTGTAATCTCTTTGCAAACTTTCTGCCAAACCGTTTCTGCGAACAACTTCTGCATACAAACCCTCTATCGCCAAGTACATTACCGCAAAGTCCGTTGTTTGCGGAAGTTTGATATATTTTTCTTTTATACTTTTTGCATCTTGTTTGATTTTTTTCTCAATATTTTTTAGTGCGTTTTCAATTTCAACAGGGTTACAACCTTCGCTTGCATCGACAAGCCTTTGATAATCTTCCATAGGGAATTTTGAATCAATAGGCAAAAAAATGTTTTCGTTATCTTTGCCGGGCAACACAACCGCAAAATCAACTCTTTCACCATTTCCGCAAATATCCGCTTGGGTAAGATATTGTTCTTTGGAAAGCATTTGTTCTAGCAGGTTTCCTAGTTGAATTTCGCCCCAGGTGCCTCTTGTTTTTACATTTGACAAAACCTTTTTGAGGTCACCCACACCGGTTGCAAGGGTTTTCATTTCGCCCAACCCTTCATAAACTGATTGAAGTCTTTGGTTAATAGTGTTAAAACTATCGGTAAGTCGCCTCTCCAAACTTATATTCAATTTTTCATCAACCGTTTGTCGCATTTGGTCAAGTTTCTTTTCGTTATCCGCTTGCAATTTTGCCAAACCACTACCCAAAACATCAGTCGCTCTATTCAATTTGTCTTCATTACTTTTCAAAATGTTTTCCAGTCTGCTTTGTATGATATTAAATTCTTGTTTTTGTAAATAAGATTGTTGTGTGATTGTGTTCAAAACGCTATCGTTGTATGCTTTTATATTGTCCATCAGCATTTTGTTGATTTGTTGATATAATTCCGCTTGTGCGGTAAAATTGTTTTTGATTAAACTTTCGCTATAATTGTCAACATTTTTTATTTTTCTAAAAATCAATACCAAATTCGAAATTACTAAAAGCCCCAAAAGACTAATAATTATCGTTTCTAAAATCATTTTTTACTTCCTTTATCAAGTCATCTTTTTCATTTGCAACTTCGGCATCAAACACTTTGCTTAACAAGCCTGTAAGAACAGAATTATATTTTTTTGGCGAAAGTGCAGGCAAACATTCTTTCAAGTCATTTCCGTCAATTTTCAATTCTTTTAACGAAACTGGGAGTTTATGTTTTTTTATGTAACTGTAAAAAAACTTGTATTTTGAATATAAAGTGTTTGATTTTTGAGATAAAATTTCGCTAATTTTGTCAAAATAGTTAAAATATTTAAAAAAATATTTTTTGTTGTTCATTTTGTTAAGTGCGTCATAATAACCGCAAATTATCATATTGGTGTAATTTATTATGTTTGTTGACTGACCAAAAGCATCTTTGCCAAGCAAATATTTTATGTAATATTCAATACAATCTGGGTTGATTGTGTCAATAATGTCAATCAAAAGTCCAAAAAAAGCATTTTGCAAACTTACTTTTTTTATCATTTTAAAACGAACCCTAGTGGTGGAAACAAAAAAACTATTCCAAATTTTCAAGTCATTGAAATACATTAAACCTTTTATGTGTGCATTTTTTTTGGAAACAGCATATCTTTTTGAAGAGTTTAAAATTGTGTTAAGTTCCAAAAATTTTCGGTAACCTGAAATATCATTTAATTGATGACCAAGTTTTTTTGCTGTTGCAAAAGTGGTGGTATCAATTTTGAAATTAAGTTCACAAGCAAGTCTTATCATACGCAAAATCCTTAACCCATCGTGTGCAAAAACAAAAGAAGGAACTTCAACACATCTAACCACTCCATTTTTTAAATCAAGCAAACCAGAATAAATATCAAAAATTTTTTCTTGTAATATATCATAATAAATTGTGTTTATTGTAAAATCTCTGCGCTGGGCATCTTGCCTTAAATCCTCCACATAGTCCACACTTTTGACTTTGTGAGTTCCACTGCTATAATAATTATCTCTTCTAAATGTTGTGTGTTCCCAAATTTCATCTTGACATTTTATTTTTATTGTTCCAAGTTTTGTGGATTTTTCTAACACTTCGAATTTGGTGTTTTTTAAAACTTTTGTCATTTTTTCTGGGGATATTCGGGAAGTTAAATCAATGTCAGTATCGGTAAAACCCAAAAGTGAATTCCTTACATAACCGCCAACAATATATAAAATTCCAAACTTGTTTAAAGTTTGGGCAAATTCCATCAAATTTTGAGATATTTTTATTTTCATTACTATTAATTTTAGCAAAAAAGCAAAAAAAGTGCAAGCAATAACCACATTAAAACCAAAAAATTTGATTTTAAAAACTTTATTTCGCTTTACAAAGGCATACAATTTGTTATAATTATTATAGCAAATTTTGTAATAATTAAGCAAAAGGAGTAATAAAGTATAATGGAAAACGAAAAAGAACAAGTTGTTGTTGTCGAAAAACCAAAAGACTTTGTAAAAAGCCCTTTTAGCAGTGATTTTACAAAAAATTTTGATAGTCAAAAAGAAATAAAAAAACAAAGTGAAGTTTATCACAGACCACTTCAAACACAAAACTTGGAAGAACCTAAAAAAACTGAAATAAAACAAGAAAAAGTAATAAAAAAAATGCCAAAAGCAGTTTTGGAAACGCCAAATTATGATTTTATTGAAGTAAAAGATACGGGCTTAAAGGTTGACCAAAAAGTCAAAGAAAAAAGAAAATTTAGACTAAAACTTGTTAGCATTGTTTATTGTTTGATTTTTGCAATGTGTGGTGGTTGGGTTATTGGCAATGCTATTGAACTTTCAAAAACAAATTATGCAATAAGCGAACTGCAATATTTAATAAAAATTGAGCAACTTGATGGTTTTCAGGAAGTAGAAAACGGCGACAACATTATCACATCAGTAGTTGATATTGAACCACAACCATTTGCCGAACCAAGCACTATTCAACCACAAACAAATTGGTTTGACAAATTTTGCACTTGGTTAAAAAACATTTTGGGAGGTTAATTGACCAGCAAAAGTTTTAATCTTCATTCATTACAAAAGAGGATATTAGTTTTATTGGTGCTAATATCCTTTGTTTTTATTGCACTTTTTATACGCCTTTTTATTGTGCAAATTATCAATGCAAAATTTTTGCAAAGTAAGGCAGAAGACCAATGGACTAGAAGTTTACCCATTGTTGCTGAAAGGGGGAAAATAAGTGATACCAATGGCGCAACACTTGCAGTTTCTTATACTTGTTATAACATATACACACGAGCAAAAGAGATAAAAAACCCCGTTGAAGTGGCAGAAATTTTGGCAAAAAGTTTGAATTTGAGTTTTTCAAGTGTTTTTGATAAAGTTAGCAATCGCACTGTTTCTGAAGTTTTAATCTCTAACAAGGTTGAATCTGATATTGCCTTAAAAATTTACAAAAATCAACTAGATGGTGTTTATATAACCGAAAATCCAGCAAGATATTATCCATTTGGAGATTTGTTAACGCAGGTGTTGGGTTTTACCAGCGTTGACAGCAATGGTCAATCAGGTATTGAAGCATATTTTAATGATATTTTGTGCGGAACAAACGGTTTTAGTTTGGTGCAAAGCGATTTAACGGGAGTAAGCTTGGATAACAAATTAGAGTATTTTATTTCTGCTTCTGCTGGTTACAACATAAATCTTACTATTGACACTCATATTCAAAGCACTGCCGAACAAGTTTTGAACAAGGTAATGGAAGAACAAAAGGCAAAAAGTGCTTCTTGCATTGTTATGAAAACAAAAACAGGGGAAATTTTGGCAATGTCAACAAAACCAAGTTTTGACCTTAATAACATTCCAAGAGAAGATGTTTCTTATTTGATGTCAACAGTAAAAAATCAAACAGTTGTTGATGTTTATGAACCGGGTTCAACTTTTAAAATTTTGACTATGTCTATTGCTTTGGAAACGGGCAAAGCAAAATTAAGTGATACTTTTTACTGCCCCGGATATTGCTTTGTTGATGGCGAAATAATAAAATGTTGGAAGTCAACTGGTCACGGTTCGCAAACATTAGCGGAAGGATTGGCAAATTCTTGCAATTGTGTTTTTGTGGAACTTGCACAAAGAATTGGGCTTGATACTTTTTATAAATATTTATATCAATATGGATATGGAACAAAAAGTGGAATTGAAATAAGTGGCGAAAGTTCTGGTATTTTGATGGATAAGTCTATTGTAAAAAATGTGGACCTTGCAAGAATGGGGTTTGGGCAAGCGGTTGCAGTCACGCCACTTCAACAAATAACTGCTGTTTCCGCAGCGGTTAACGGCGGATATCTTTACAAACCTTATTTGGTAAAAAGCATAACAGATAACAATGGCAACACCATACAAAATTTTTCGCCAACGCTAGTAAGAAAAGTAATAAGCGATGAAACTTCAAAAATAATAAATGATATGTTGGATTTGACAGTTAGCAAACAAATAGGAAAATATACTTTTGTTCAAGGTTATGCAGTAGGCGGAAAAACAGGAACAACTCAAAAATATGAAAACAATGCAATAGCACAAGGAAAATATATAAGCAGTTTTGTTGGAACATACCCAGTTGACGATCCAGAATATACAATTCTCCTTATGGTAGATGAACCCGGTGCAGGTGCATATTTTGGCAGTATTGTTGCTTCACCTTATGCAAAATTGATTTTTAAAGACATTTTTGATTATTACAATATTCCGCCAGATGATGAAAAAATGGCATCAAAAATTTTTAAAAGTTTTTCAATGCCAGACTTTGTAGATTTGTCAATCACAGAAGCAGTTCAACAATTATCAAAATTGAATTTAAGTTATGAAATTGATGGAAGTGGGTCTAAAATTGTTGGGCAAATACCATCTGCCTCATCAACAGTTTTTGAAAACGATACAGTTGTAATTATTACAAATTAAAACTATTTTACAATAACATTTTCGGCACCTATAAGTCCATTTAGTTGGTTGATAAGATAGTTGTTTATTGAAACAGTTTTGCCAAGTTTGAAAGGTTTGTTTTGGGAAGTGCATTTGGCAATTATAGCACTATCTCCAATATATTGGTCTATTATAAGATTTACTTTTCTATACAAATTTTGGTCTTGCAAGTCAAATTTAAGATAAAGTTTTTTGTCGCTTTGAGTTTCGGTGTTAATATTTTCGGCAAACCAAGGCACAACATTATCACACACAACAATTGGCAATTCGCCATCTCGTATTGATATTTTGCCAACAATTGTTACCAAGGCATCATCAACAAGTTTGTGTTTGATTTTTGTATATGCTTTTGGAAACACCATAACATTTATTGTTCCATAAATATCTTCAAGCGTTACCATTGCCATTTCTTGTTTGCCCGCTTTGGTTATGTGTTTTTTAACTTCTGTCAAAATACCTCCGCAAGTTATTACTTGACCATCTTCAACTTGATATTCTGCTTTTTCTTCTTCATCATCTTCGGCAATTTCCGTTTGTAGCATTTGAGAAGTAAGGGTCAAGTCTTTGTATTTGTCAATATAGTCATTTAGTGGATGCCCAGAAATATAAACTCCAATTATTTCTTTTTCATATTTCAATTTGGTTTCTTTGTTAAACTCTTTAATGTCGGGATATTTAAAAACATCTTCTTTTGCAAAAACTTCATTATCAAACAATGAAAATTGCCCAGTTTCTTTGCTTTTTTTATCTTTAAGTACTTTTTCAACCAAGAACTCATAAACCGACATCAAAACAGAACGAGTTTTGCCGAAACTATCAAAAGCACCACTTAAAATCAAACTTTCTAAACATTTTTTGTTTAGTGCTTGTGAATTTACTCTTTTTAAAAAATCTTCAAAACTTTTAAATTCGCCATTGGCTTTTCTTTCTTCAATAATTGTGTCTACAACTCCAACACCAACATTTTTAAGAGCACCAATACCAAATCTGATTTTTCCATTTTCAACACCAAAGTATGTACGGCTTTTGTTTATATCCGGTGGCAATATTTCTATTTTTTCTTGTCTTGCGTGAGTAACATATTTTTTTATGTCGTCAATATTGCCAATACGGTTATTTAAAAATGCTGTCAAAAATTCAACTTCATAATAATTTTTTAGATAGGCTGTTTGATAAACCAAATAAGCATAGGCTGTTGCATGAGATTTGTTAAAAGCATAACTTGCAAAACTTTCCATTTCTGCAAAAACGCTTTCGGCAACTTCTTTTTTTACACCTAACGCAAGGGCACCAGGAATGTCTTTTCCGCCAGACTGGTCTTTCCAACCGTTGATAAATTTTTCTTTTTCAATAACCATTTTATCAACTTTCTTTTTTCCCATAATTCTTCTAACGTTATCGGCTTGTCCCATATTATAACCGCCCAAAATTTGAAAGACTTTCATAACTTGTTCTTGATAAACAATGCAACCATAAGTGACATTTAAAATTGGTTCAAGAAGCGGATGTGCATATTCTATTTTTGTTGGGTTTCTTTTGTTTTCAATAAATCTAGGAATAGAGTCCATTGGTCCGGGTCTATAAAGGGCAATACCCGCAATAACATCTTCTAGGGTGTCGGGTTTAAGTTCTTTCATAAACTTTTTCATTCCACCACTTTCAACTTGGAATACTGCTTCTGTGTTTCCACTGCTTATAAGTTCATAAACTTTGGGGTCGTTGTATTCCATATCATTAAAGTTTATATCAATTCCGTGGATTGCTTTGACATATTTTATGCATTTGTCAATATCTGTTAAAGTACGCAAACCCAAAAAGTCCATTTTAAGAAGTCCCAAACTTTCAAGTTCTGTCATATTGCATTGGGTTGTTATGTCATCGCCATTTCTTGCAAGGGGTATAAAATTATCCACGCGGTCAGGTGCAATCAAAACACCTGATGCGTGTGTAGAAGTGTTTCGTGGAAAACCTTCAAGTTTCATTGCCATATCAGCAACTTTTTTTACAAGGTCATCTTCTTCGTACATTTTGCGAAGATTTGGAATAATAAATTTTGCATCATCAGGGTTTCCCGTGCAACCAAAATAATATTTTAGAACAGGCGGGTGTTTTAAACCTTCTGCCAATTTGTTGGGTACTTCTTTGGAAATTTTATCTGCTTCACTATAAGGAATACGAAGGGTTCTTGCAACATCTCTTATTGCGTTTTTTGCCGCCATTGTTCCAAATGTAACAATCATTGCAACATTGTCTTTGCCATATTTTTGGCGAGTGTATTCAACAACTTCAAGTCTGCGGTCCATACAAAAATCTGTATCAAAATCGGGCATACTTACACGCTCACGGTGTATAAATCTTTCAAAAATTAAATCGTGTTTAAGTGGGTCAATTTGCGTTATACCTGTTGTGTAAGCGACAATACTTCCAACTCCGCTACCACGCCCCGGTCCAACTGGAATGTCTTGGGAGCGGGCCCAATTTATGTAATCCCAAACAACAAGAAAATATTCAACAAAACCAAGTTCGTTGATTATTTCAAGTTCAGATTCCAAACGTTGCAATATTTCTGGTGTTACTTTTTTATATAATTTTAGTCCATCATAAGCAAGGTCTTTTAAAAATTCAAACGCTGTTTTTCCGTTGTCAGGTTTATAAGCGGGAATATAGTTTTCGCTTGCTGGCAAAACATATTTTTTTCTATCAATTTTTGGTATTTCATCAAAAGATTTACTGCGAATAACAACATCGCACTTGTTTGCAATTTCAAGCGTGTTGTCAAGGGCTTCTTCAAAACCTTGCAACGCCTGCTCCATTTCTTCGCGAGTTTTTAGATAAAATTCGTTGGTCGGAAACTTCATTCTGTCGGGGTCATCAACAGTTTTTCCCATTTGCACACACATCAAAATATCTTGCATTTCGGCATCTTGCTTGTCAACATAATGCACATCGTTTGTTGCAACAAGTTTTATATTGTGTTTTTGGGAATATTCCACAAGTTTAATAATCGCTTCTCGTTGTTCTGGTATTCCGTGGTCTTGAATTTCCAAATAAAAATCTTCGCCAAACATATTTTTTAGTTGTAAGACTAGTTTTTCGGCTTTGTCAAATTGTTTTTCCAAAATATAATTGGGGATATGCCCAGCAAGACAAGCAGAAAGACAAATAATTCCACCGCTATATTTTTCCAAAATTTTGTAATCAATTCTTGGCTTATAATAAAACCCATCAACAAAAGCAACAGAATTTAATTTCAATAAATTGTGATAACCTTCATTATTTTTGGCAATAAGCACAATGTGCCCCATATCCGCCTTGTTATCTCTGCGAGTCAAGTCGTGACAAATATAAAACTCGCAACCAATAATAGGCTTTACATTATTTTTTAAGCATTCGCCATAAAAACTTAAAACGCCATACATATTTCCATGGTCAGTAATTGCAATAGCGCCGTCACCCCGCTCTTTTATTTTTGCAACAATATTTTTGATTTTTGCAGCACCATCTAACAAACTGTATTCGGTATGCACGTGTAAGTGAACAAATTTTTTCATAAACTTATTGTATTACAACAACACAAAAATTGCAAGAAAAAGTCCAAAGTTGATTTTGACAATCATTTTATTTTTCTATTCAACTGTTACACTTTTTGAAAGATTTTTGGGCATATCGGGGTCAAATCCCAATTTTTTGCTAAGTTCGCAAGCAAGTTTTTGCAAAGGTATTATACTTAAAACTGGGTACAACTCATCTTGCACTTCGGGCAAAAGTAAGTTTGTTATTTTTCCATTGCAGTGATAATTTATATTTGACTTAAAAGGCGAAAGTATAAGCAAATTTCCATCTCTTGCAGATATTTCTTTCATTGTACTTAAATTTTTGTCAATCAATTCCTTTTCACATAAAATTGCAATTATAAGTGTGTCTTTATCCACAAGGGCTAGTGTTCCGTGCTTTAATTCTCCGCTTGCACAAGCAATGCTGTTTATATATGTAACCTCTTTTAATTTTAAAGAGGCTTCCATTGCTGAAATAAAACTTAACTGCCTGCCAATAAAAATTATTTTTTTGTATTTGGGAATAATTTTTGATGTGCATTTTGCCCATTTGTTATTGGTCAACATCAACATTTTTTTTATTAAAATATCCAAGTTTTGTTTTGCAAATTCTTTTTTTTCAAGCAAATAGTAAGATAACAAATAAAAAACAGCAATTTGGCAAACATACGCTTTTGTGGAAGCAACTGCCTTTTCCCAACCCGCATCCATAACTATTGAATATTTGCTTTCAAATGTAATTGTACTTGAAGCGTTGTTTGTAATTGCCAAAATTTTTGCACCTTTTTGTTTTGCAAGTTTTAATGCCAATAATGTGTCTGCGGTTTCGCCACTTTGTGAAGTGAATATACAAAGTGTGTTTTCGTTAATTAAAAGGTTAGAATAAATAAACTCGCTGGCAATTTCTGTCAAAATTGGAACTTTATAACAATTTTGTAAATATTTTTTTCCAACAAGACAAGAATGATATGCTGTTCCACAACCGACCAAATAAATGTTTTTTGTTTTTTTAAAAAAATTTTTTGGTATTTTTTTGTATTGATTTTCAAAACTTTTTATGGTTTTTTTTATTGCAATCGGAGATTCCAAAATTTCTTGCTCCATATAACATTCAACATTTTTTTTGTTTTGGTTGTTTGTCAAAAAACTATTTGATTTTTTTGTTATGCTGGTATTATTTTGATTAAACACAAAAAAATTGTTTTTTTGCAAGCAAGCAAATTCTTCATCTTCCATAATATAAAAATTTTGGCAAAATTGACTTAATGTGTTGACATCGCTTGAAAAGAATATTCCATTTTTGCTTTGCCCAAACATCAAAGGGCTAGATTTTTTTGCCAAAAATAATTTGTCGGGGTGTTCTTTTGTTATTATTGCAAGAGCATAAGAGCCTTGGATTTTTTTGCAAACTGTTTTTATTGTTTCAAAAATATTATTGTTATAAAATTTTTCTAACAAATGCACCACAATTTCTGTGTCTGTTTCGGATTTTATTGAAATATTTTTTAAATATTTTTCCTTTAATTCTAAATAATTTTCTACTATTCCATTATGTACCAAGCAAAATTTTTTGCCATAACTGATATGCGGGTGAGCGTTGGTTTCGCTTGCCACACCATGCGTTGCCCATCTGGTATGAGCAATACCAACTTCAAATTTTTCTTCAACGCTTACGCAACTTTCTAATTCTTTTACTTTTCCGCTTCGTTTAATAACTACAAATTCTTTTCTTTTGTCTAAATACGCCAATCCAGCTGAATCATATCCTCGGTATTCTAAACTTTTTAGTCCTTGGATTAGAGTGTTTATGCCGCCAGACTGACCTATGTATCCAAAAATTCCACACATATTCCACTCCTAATATTATTTTATGAAAATTGAATTATATTGTTAAATTTAATACAACAAAAAATTTTATTTGTTTGATTTTTTGGTTTTTTCTAGTTATAATAAAAACATAAAAGGTAAATTTGATGAAAAAAGTAAAAATTGTTGTTTTGTTAATTTTTATAATATTGCTTGCAAGCACTTTTACTTACACTGTGTATGCCGTTTTGACGGCAAGCGTTTCCCTTTCAAACAGAATAACTTTTAACACAACTAGCACAAACTTTTTCGCGGGCTGTCAAATTTTTTATGAGGGTTATGAAAACGAAATTTTATCTGCCCCCACTCTTGACAAGTCTGGAAATCAAGGTGAAGATTTAATAAATGAAATAAATATACCTGACAGTTTTAAAATTACTTCAACCAAAAATGTAATAATTTTTAGAATAGTAATACAAAATTATTCTGATTATTCTATCAATGTTGCCTTGAACATTCCGCCCGTTCCCGCACAATTTATAGGAAAAATAACAAAGGAAAGTTCGGCACCTGTTAACATAGAAGCAAAAACTGATACCGTTGTTCAAAGTGCTTTTGTTACCCTAAAAGTCACTTTTTTAAAATCTGCAAGTTCTTTTGTTTTTGACAATTCTTTTTCAATTAATATAACCGAAAACACCTAAAATTTTTGCGGTTATTTGACAACAAAATCAAAGTTTGTTATTATGTTTAATATGAAAATAAAGTTTTTTGTGTGTTTGATAATTTGCCCGTTGCTTTTTGCAATGATTTTGTCCCCAAAATTGTTTTTTGGTTGCCAAAATTTTTGCCACGCAGAAACTTTTGCAATGCAAACCAACAGTTTGTATACCATACTTCCAACAGAAGTAAAGATTACTTCAAACACAACAAAAATTTTTGAAACAGCAGACATACATAGCACTGTTTTGGCAACAGCACGCTACAACGACAAGTTTGCTGTTTTAGATATTGAAGAAAACTTTTACAAAATTCAATTCGGTGAAGAGCAAGAAGGGTTTGTTTTGACCGCTTTTAGTATGGATAGTAGCAAAATGCCACTTGAAGTTTTTTTAGATACAAATGCTGTACTTATTGCAGAAAGTGAATTATATATACTAAACGGAAGTCAGTTGCTTTTGGTAAACAATTTGTATTTACCTGCTGAAACAAGAATAAAACTTGTTAATGGTTTTAATGAAATAAGTGAATACACAAAAGCATCAGTTTCCATAAATGGCGAAACTTTTTATTATTATATTCTAACCGAAAATATAGACCCTGATGGTATAAGTACAAGAACTATTATTGCCTTGATGTTGATTGTAACAACTGTAACTATTTTTTTGATTTTGTATAGTTTTTTTAAAGGCAAAAAAGCAAAATAAAATGTTGAAAATATCAACATCTACCCCAACTCTTTGGCAATTTTGATTATTTTATTCAAGCGGTGATTTAATCCGCTTTTTGTTAATTTTAGGTTTGAAAGTTTTAAAAGTTCACCCAAACTTTCTTCGGGGTTGGCAAGTCTTAGCAATGCAACTTCTTGCAAGTCCATTGGTAAAAGTTCAAGTCCAAGAGTTTCGCTGATTATTTCTATCGCTTCATTTTGTTTTATGCTTGCTTCAACAGTTTTGGTTATATTTGCATTAAGGCAATTTGTTTGGCGATTTACTTTGTTTCTCAATTCCCTTAAAGCAAGTTCGTTTTGCAGTTGCAAAACAGAATCAAAAGCACCAACAATAGCAAGCAAATCACTGACTTGTGAAGATTCTTTGATATACAAAACATAATGTTTTTTTCGTTTTATTATTTTGGGCAATATATTAAATTCAGTTAAAAGACTGGCAAACTCTATCAAAAAATCGTGCGAATATGAAACAAATTCAATATCATAACCGCTTGAAGTCCTTTCATTTGTTTTTTCGCTTATTTTTATTCCACTTGTTGCACAACCAAGAAACACACCTTTAATAAAACTTTTTTTACAACAGCCGTCTTTGGTTATGTATTCATCAATTTTTGAATAAGAATATTCGCCCAAACTATTCATCAATCCAAAGTCTTTCAACATATTGAAAATATTTTCTTTTGGTAAAGTAATTCTATAATACCTTGTTTTGTTTATTTTCAAATCATCTTCAATTTCAAGTTCAGCAAATTCGCCATACAATTGATTTAAAATTTTGTTGCAAAAGTCATAAATTTGAGAAATATCAGTAAGAATTGACATTGTTTTGGTTTGCGGGTCCCATTCGCCAGAAACGTGTAAAAGTCCACCAAAAAACGCAAGCCCACAACAATCGTCTGTTATTGGTTGTTTTAAAATTTGCAATTTTGCATCTCTTGAAAAACTCATTGTTATCTACCTTTTAATTTTTTTAAAAATTGGCAATTTATTCAAATTCGCCACTTGTTCAAGCGGAATATCAAATTTTTTTATTGTTTCATAACTTTTGTTAACAACTCCAACTTTTTGTGGGCAATGTGCATCAGAATTTATAACAAACATAACTTTTTCTTCAATCAATATTTTTATTTCTTCGGCAGAGAAGCACATTTTTTGTTCGTTTAATTCAATATAAGTGCTTGTTTGTTTTGCTTTTTTTGCAATTTGCCTTATATTTGTTGGCATTTGAAAATTTAAGTGAGTTAAAATATCTATTGGATACTTGTCCATTGCTTTCAAAATAGTGTTTGTATTTCTTTCTTTTATTTTTTTGCTGGCTCTGTTTCTACAAAACATATTTGGCAAAAACAGTTTGAACTTGTCCACAAATTTGCTCTTTACAAATCTATGATGCCCAACAAGCAAAATATCTAATTGCTCCAATTCTTTTTCTGACACATCAATGTCGCCATTAATAGAAGTAAAATTTGCTTCAACTCCAAAATATATCTTTATGCCTGTTCCCTTTTCGGCAATTTTAATATTTTCTTTTATTTCATTTATTTTGTTTCTTTTAACCGCAAATAACAAATGCCCAAATCCGTGGTCTGTTATTGCAATTTCTTTTAAACCTTTTTCTTTTGCTGATTTTGCATTTTCTAAAATTGTTCCTTTTCCGTGACTATAAACGGTGTGTGTGTGATAATCGCCTTGTATTTCCATCTTTTACTCCATTATTATTATTTCTTCTTCAAGTTCAATCCCTGTTTTGTTTTTTATTGTTGTTTTTATTAAATTTATTAGATTTATAACATCGCTTGCGGTTGCATTGTTTTTGTTAACAATAAAGCCACAATGTTTATAAGAGATTTCTGCTCCACCTATTTTAACACCTTTTAACCCCAACTTGTCAATGATTTTTGCAGGAATTATGTCTCCTTTTCTTTTAAATATACTTCCTGCGCTTCCAAACTCCATTGGTTGACTTGTTGTTTTTTTGTTAAAATAGTAGTTTTGCAAATCCAAAATTTCACTTTTTTCGCCTTTTTCAAACTTAAACCACACCCTAAAAATTGGAAAATTTTTAAGTGATGAAAATCTATAACCAAAGTTTATTTGATTTTTGTTTAAGATTTTACATTCTCCGTTTTCAAAAACTTCCACTTTTTCCACAAATTGTCCAACACTATATTCAAACGAACCCGCATTCATATTAACAGCACCGCCAACGCTTGCAGGTATTCCTTGGCTCCACTCTAATCCTTTCAAGCAATTTTCCGCCAAAAAGTGATTAAGTGCGAACAGATTTACACCGCACTCGCACACAACAAGTCCGTTTTCCAAACATATATTGTTAAGTTTTTTTGTGCTTATAACCAAACCATTGTAACCCTTATCATTGCACAAAGTTTTGCTACCATTTCCCAAAATGTAGTAAAGTTTGTTGGTATGCAATTTTAAAATATTGGCAAAAGATGTCAAATCTTGCACTTCCACAAACCACTTTGCTATGCCCCCGCATTTAAAAGTTGTTTCTTTTGCCATTGGATAATTTGAAATAATATTCATAATACAATTTATATATGAAAAATAAAAAATTAAGTGAAAAAAAACGACTTTTTAAGTCGCTTTTATTACTTTTTGATTCTTTTCTGAAATCTTTCTACTCTTCCGCTTGTATCAACAAGTTTTTGTTTACCAGTAAAGAATGGGTGGCATTTATTACAAATATCAATTTTTATTACTTCGCCATTCACGCAAGAACCTGTTTTGAATGTGTTGCCACAAGCACAAGTAACGGTAACTTCGTGATATTTTGGGTGTATTCCTTCCTTCATTTTATTCTCCTTAATCTATTTACTCGCCTAGTATAACACCTGTAAAATATCTTGTCAATACTTTTTCAAAGTCAAATTTTTTCAATTTTATATCAGCAAAAATATTGACTTGTTATGTATGTTTGCCTTATAATTGCATAAAAGAGGAAATTATGGCGAACAAAGAAGTATATTTGGATATTTTTAACAAAAATATTAAAAGGGAAGGTAGCAAAAAACTTTTGGATTGGCTTGTAAACACAGATTTTTTTGATGCTCCCGCTAGTTCAAACTTTCATTCAGCCTACAATGGCGGATTGTGCGACCACTCTATAAAAGTTTATCACAGATTTTTGAAAATAATTGAAACTGAATTTGGCAATGATTGGGAAGAAAAGTTTTCTCACGAAAGTATTGCAATTTGTGCTTTGCTCCATGATTTATGCAAAATTGATTTTTATAAACTAGATTACCGCAATGTAAAAATAGATGACGTTTGGACAAAAAAACCTTATTATGCCATTGATGATAAATTGCCATACGGTCACGGAGAAAAATCAGTTTATATAATAAATGGATTTATGAAATTAACACGGGAAGAGGCAATGATAATAAATTGGCATATGGGCGAGTTTGATTTGCGTGTTAAAGGCGGGTCATATTCGCTTTCCGAAGTATTTTACAAATATCCCATTTCCCTACTTTTCCACATCGCCGACCTTCAAGCCACCTATCTTGACGAAACAAGGGAGTGAAAAGGAAAATAAAAGCAAAACAAATATAAAAAACGGCTAAACTGCCGTTTTATTAATGGTTAATGAAGAATAAAGAATGAATAATTATGGTTTTATTAAATTTGTTGGGCAAAGCAAAGCGGGCAGTTAACGCAGAATAATAATTTAATTAAGTAGAAAATTTATCTTGCGTACTGCAAATTTTCAATTTTTGTGAGAAAGGTTTGGACGCTCGGCACAAATTTTTAGGCACGGGCTGTACTTCCGGTACTGCCCTGTCTTAAAATTTTGCCAGAAAGTTCAAAGATTTCCACAAAAATTGAAAATTTACCAGCGACCGCCACCGCCACCACCAAAACCCCCGCCACTAAAACCTCCGCCAGAACCGCCAAAAGTTTTGTTTGAAGTTACTGTGCTTGCCATTTTTGCAAATTGTGCTGTGTTTACTGCTTGCAAAAATGAGTTTGTTGTACTGTGCATAATATTTAGCATAAGCAAATAGTTGAATGTTAGATTGTTTCCCACATACCAAGTTGGTGTTTCTATTACTATATTTTCAAATTTTTTGCACCATTCTTCATATACGCCAAGCACATAGGCATAAGGCATAATGTCAAAAAACATTGTTGGGTTTTCTTTTGCCAAAAGTTCTAGGCGATCTTTTTCGGTTACTTCTATAAAATTTTTTAAACCAACAATATCGCCCATATCAGCAATTCCATCATTTGTTCTTATGTTAAATTTTGATAATAAATAAATAGTAAATATTAGTTCCGCAAAAACAATAAAACTTGTGAAAAAAATGTCGCAAATTTTGTCGTAAGAGAAAAATACAAAAACAAATATGCCAGCAAGTAGAATAAGGGTGGAAACTTTGCTATAAAATTTGTTTTTGGCGTTTATAATATCTTTCATATCTTGCTTTTTGGACCAAACAAATAATGAAACCACAATAGCAATCGCTACAAATACAGATAAGTATGTGAAAAAAGTGTTTACATTTTGATAATTTATTGCAAATAAGACCACACCAAACAAAATCCCCATAATTATTATTATCGCACTTCGTGCTAGTTCCGCTTTTGTACTAAATGCTTTTTCATTTTCAATTTTTATTGAGGTTTTTGTTGTTTGGATTGTTGATAAAATCTTTTCACCTATTTTTGATATATCAATTTTTTTGTCTTGGTTGCCGAAAATCGCTTCAAACAAGGTTTTTTCATATTGCTTCATATCGTTGTCAGCATTTTTCAATTTTCTTAAAAATGTTTTTTTCTTTTCTTCAATAATTTCCAAATAGCCTTTTTGAGCCCATAAAATTATGAGCGACGCAATGTCTTTGTTATCAACAGTTTTGTCAATAATATATCCAACATCTGCTGATGTAAATTTTTTGTTTACACTAAATTGCACCACAGGAACAAGCATTTTTTTGTTGCTTGTTTTTTTGTATAAAACAATCGCAATTATTGCAAAAATAACAATTAAAACTAACATAAAAATGTCAAGTAGATGTGGATAAGGTGCGGTAAAAAAGCCCTCTTGCAAGTTTACAAGAACCGTTATTCCTTCGCCAACCGCCAAAATTGAATGGGTAATTGTTAAAACTGTGTTGTTTTCAGTCCAGTCTCCATCAATTTGTGTTGTACTTCCATATTCGCCTACATAAATTTCGGTTAGGGGAGCGCTTGCATCAACTGGTGTTGGAAAGGTTATTATTGCTGTAAAATCTGATATTGTCGTATCCCATAAATTGCCTAAAATATTGTAATAAAATTGGTTATAGTCGGCGTATCTGCTGTCTAGTTCCACAATGTATGACAAAACATATGTTTCTTCTGCTTGGGCGTATGAATATTGACTACCTATTTGAATAAATAAGAAGTCATTTTCGGTGTATGTATCAAATGTTTTGTCGACCGTTATGTTTGTGTAGTTAACTCTAAATTTTTTTGAACTTATAACATTTCCTTCGCCATCAACATTTTTTACTTCGTTTATGGTTGGCAATGCCCTAAAAATGCCATGACTAGCAACTAAAAAATTTACTTTTATTGTTTCATTCACTGATAGAGTATTGTTTTGGTTGACTGTTATGCTGGTTGTGTATTCACCAATATTGTATTCTGCACTATTATCTTCAATCGGTACGGGTGCTGTCGGAAACACATAAGAAAAAATAATAGCAAAAATAATTATTCCCGCTATTATTGACATAAAGATTAAACCAAAAAAATTGCTAATTTTGTTTGACATCTAAAAACTAACCTTAACATTTTTTCTTTCTTCTTTGTCTTCAATTTCAAACATTGGTCTTTTGTAAAATCTAAAAATACCTGCAACCAAATTGCTAGGAAAAACTTCTCTTTTTGTGTTATAAATTTTAACAACACCGTTGTAATATTTTCTTGAATTTGCTATTTCAGTTTCCAATTCTTTCAAAGATTTTTGAAGTTCAGAAAAATTTTCATTGGCTTTTAAGTCTGGATAGTTTTCGGTAACTGCAAACAAACTTTTTAAAGCACCTTGCAAAATATTTTCATTTTCAATTTTTTGTTCTGTTGTGCTAGCATTCATTGCTGAATACCTTGCCTTCATAACGTTTTCAAGGGTTGATTTTTCGTGTTTGGCATAACCCTTTACTGTTTCTACCAAATTGGGAATAAGGTCATATCTTTTTTTCATATAGATATCCATTGTTGAAAAACCTTCATCAACGTTGTTGCGAAGTTTTACAAACCCATTGTATGAACTTACAAGCCAAATCGGAACAATGACTAGCAAAATAAAAGCAAAGCCTAATCCCACAAATCCTAATATACTTACAAAACCTAACATTTTATACCTCCTATGGTTTTTGTTTTAAATTTATTTATCAATTTTTCTACTCTTTTTGTAGTTTTTTCAATATCAATGTTTTTAACAATGACATCAAAATTGTTTATGTAACCCATTTCGAACTCCATTCTTGAAAGTCTTAAATCTATATCCCTTTCCCCACGCAATGTAAGTCTTCTAATAAGTTCTTTTCTTGGAACAGTCAAAAATATGGATAACACATTTACTTTGTTTTTTAAAGCCCTAACCAAATTGATTTGACCTAACACGCCAACATCTTTGACAAAATGCTTATCATCTTTGTCAAACCTGACGACATCATTAAGGGAAGATTTCAAAAGTCCATAAAAATTTTGATGTATTTCTTCGTGTTCAAATATTTCGTCATTTTTTAGTTTTTGGTCAAATTCGTCTTTTGAAAGATATATGTAAGAATCTTTACTTTCATATGGTCTTTTCTTTCTTGTTGTGCAACTTTTCAAAAACTTTATGTTTTGATTTCTTTTCAAAAGTTCTTGAATAATTGTATTTTTACCTGCACCCGAACAACCCGAAATAAGTATTAGCATCTTTTCTCCTCGGGATAATTATACGAGAACAAGTAAAATAAGTCAAATAATTTATTGTTTAAACTGCCAAAAATTTTAGCACGCCTATAAATATACTATAACAAACGAGTTCCTTATATTCACTTTTTAACAATTGCAACTCTTCTTCTGGGTTGGAAAGATATCCACATTCCACAATTACACTGGGTATTTTAAAATTGTTTAACAGATAATAATCTCCAACCAATGCTTCTTGTCTTGCGTTTGGCAATGTATAAATAAAAATTTCTTGAATGCAAGTTGCAAGTTTTTGTGAAGGTTCATTATTGTTTGAAAAAAACACTTGGGCACCTTTGCAAGAACTTAAAGGAAAACTATTCATATGTATGCTAATAACCAAATCTGCGTTGCTTTGGTCAATTATTTTTTTTCGCTTTTCCATATCGTCAAGTTTTTTGTTGTCGCTAAAATTGTTGTAAAGTCCATTAAGGTTGGTGCGAGTCATCACAATTTTGATATTATATTTTTCAAATATACCTTGCAAGGTTAAAGCATATTGCAAGTTAATATAATTTTCATCTTTGCCTGTATTAACACCAACTGAACCGCCATCTATTCCGCCATGCCCCGCATCTATTACAATAGTATATAAATTTAAAGGAGTACTTACAAAGGCAACCGGTATTGCAAAAACGCAACTAATAAACAAAACCAAAGCCAAAATAATCAAAAGAAATTTTTTACTTATTTGAACATACATATAATTATGTATATTATATTAACAATGTTATAATGATAAAATCATTAATATTGTATTTTTCATATTAATTTATATGGAAAAATTTACCCCGCAAGAACTTGTTATTCTTGGAACTTCAATTGCTTTGGAACTTGCTAGATGCAAAACAAAAGACCAAATAAAAGACATTCGCGCTCTTGTTGGGCAAATTTATAACACGCTTACAACTTACATTTATAAATAATTGTTGATTTTTTTTGTTTTGTTTGCTATAATGCTTTAAGTTAGATTACAAAAAAATTAATTTTTATAAATTTTTTCAAATAATTGTTAGAACTGATTACTTACCAATAGCATTTATTTACTTTTATAAAACAAAAAGGAATTTATATTTTATGATGTTCAAAAATTCCATAAAACTGTTGATGAGCAATTTTTCATCGGTTTGGAAATTATTATTATATAAAACTATTGTAATTGCCATTGTAACGGGTTTGTTTTGTGCGACTTTAAGTTATCTTAACTCCCTAACCAACATAACGCAATTAACCAATAATATTTTAACTTTTTTAACTAGTTGCAATTTTTCAACAACTCCAATAGAAATTTTGTCAAATCTTTTTAACGTTTTTCAAACTATCTATTTTGTTTCTTTGGAAATGATATCAACAATGCCTCTTATTTTTGCTTATTTGTTGATTTTGTTATTTGTAATCTTACCGTTTTTATGGCATTTGTCAGATGTAGGAATATCTGAAACACTTTATGGTTATATGTCAAGTCAAACAAAATATGGCTTTTCAGGTGCAATGGTCAGAAAAGTAAACACCGCTTCACTTTATTCTTTGTTGTTTACTTTTTTGATATTGCCTTTCAATGCTTTGTTTTTGTTTGGTTTTATAAATATTTTATATCTTTCAAGTGTTGGTGGAATATTGTTATATTTTTTGCCGTTTTTGTTAATAATGTTTTCAATATTATATTTTTCTCTTCGAACAACTTTTTTAAGCGGTTGGATACCTGCAATAATAGTTTACAACTGCAATCCTGCAAAAGGGTTTAAAAAAGGCTTGAAAGCACTTTTGAGAAGGTTTTTCAGAGTTTGGTCAACAAGTATAGTAATAATTCTTGCCTTTATGGGTTTCATTTCGTTCTTTGGAAGTTTTGGCGTTGTTTTGGCGTTGCCTGTGACTTGCCTTTTGATAAGCATTTTTGGTATGGTAATGTTTTTTGAAAGCCAAGGTATGAGATATTATGTTGATATGGACACAATATTGACTCCAAAAAAATTGGAAGAAACTGACAAAATAAATAAATTAAAAAATATTGTTTAATTAATTTTAAAAATGTAAAAAACGCACTACAATCACGATATTTAATAGTTATTAATTTATTAATAATTATATTATAAATATAAAATTAAATATTAATATTATTTATTAAATAAATAAATTAGTATTTTATTACTATTAATTATACAATTTTATTTGTATTTTTAATTAGAAAAAATTAAGGAGAAAAAATGAACAAACAAAACAACGAAAAACAAATAAATTTGGCAGAAAATGCAAAAAGTTTTTCAAACAATGAACAAAAATTTGTTTCAAATCAACAAAGGTCTTTTATTAGAAGGCCAAACAATTTAAACAAACAAGTTGCAAGCACAGCAAATGATTTGCAAACACAAAACAACAAAAACAATAATAAGGTAAAAATTACATTCTTGGGCGGAGTGGGCGAAATTGGGAAAAATATGACTGTTTTTGAAACACAAAACGAGATTATTATTTTGGATTGCGGACTAACGTTTCCAGACTCAGATTTGCCGGGCATTGATGTTGTTGTGCCTGATATTTCATACTTACTTGCAAACAGACACAAAATAAAAGCAATTATTATAACACACGGTCACGAGGACCATATTGGTGCTTTACCTTTTGTTTTAGATGCCATAAGAGTGCCTGTTTACGGTTCCAAACTTACACTTGGTTTGATTGAAAACAAAATGAAAGAGTATCAAAGAATAAAATATAAAACTATTGAAGTAAAAGCAAAAAATGTACTAAAAATAGGGGATTTTGTTATTGAATTTATTAAAGTAAACCATTCAATTTCTGGCGCATTGGCAGTTTGTATGACAACCCCTGCTGGAAACATTGTGCATACAGGTGATTTTAAAATAGATTATACCCCCATAGACAAAGATGTTATTGATATTACTCGCTTTGGCGAATTAGGGAAAAAGGGCATAAACCTTTTGATGTGTGAAAGCACCAATGTTTGCCGAAAGGGTTACTCAATGAGCGAGTCGAATGTTGGAAAAGTTTTGGAAGAAGTTGCTTTCAAACCTTTTACACAAAAAAGACTTATTATTGCAACTTTTGCAAGCAATATCCACAGACTTCAACAAATTATGGATTTGGCAGAAAAATATAAAAGAAAAGTTGCATTTACAGGCAGAAGTATGATAAATGTTAGCGAAGTTGCTATGAAAGTTGGAGAATTGCATTATAATAAAGACAATGTAATTGATATTGACAAAATTGGAAAATATGCCGACAATGAAATTTTGCTTATATCAACAGGAAGTCAAGGTGAACCTATGAGTGCTTTGACAAGAATGGCATCTGATGAGTTTACAAAATTTAAGTTGACAACAAATGATTGTGTTGTTATTTCCGCATCGCCTATTCCTGGAAATGAAAAAAATGTTTATAATATTATTAACAGACTTTACAAAAAGGGTGTTGAAGTAATTTTTGACGAACTTGCAGATGTGCATGTTTCTGGACACGCTTGTCAAGAAGAAATAAAAACAATGCACGCTTTAACAAAACCAAAATTTCTTATTCCTGTACACGGAGAGTGGCGACATTTAAAGGTTCACAAGGATCTTGCAATGACAATGGGGTTGTTAGAAAGTCATATAATTATACCCGAGATTGGTATGCAGGTCGAACTTAGCCCAAACAACTTAAAGGTTGTTGGAACAACAAAAGCAGGTATGCGACTTGTTGATGGAATGGGGCTTGGAGATACCGCAAGTTCAGTTTTGAAGGATAGAAAACAATTAAGCGAAGATGGTTTTTGTGTTGCAATTCTTAACATTTCAGGCACTACCGCAGAACTTATAACCGACCCGTTAATTATAACTCGTGGGGTGGTTTACAACGATGAGTCTGACAGCATTGTAAACGAACTAAAATCAAATTTAAGTGTTTTTATAAAAAACTATGATTTTAAAGAGGTTGACCATTTGTTCCTTAAAAACGAAATTAGAAAATTTATTTCAAACTTTATTTTTAGAAAAACAAAAAGAAGACCAATAATTTTGGCAATGGTAATAATGAGTTAATAAAAAAACCGCAAATATGCGGTTTTTTTACACATTTTTTGAGCAAAAATCAATTATAAAAGGTTGAATATTGCCATTCATTACACTTTGCACATCACTTGTTTCAAAGTTTGTACGATGGTCTTTTACCATTGTGTAAGGGTGAAAAACATAAGACCTTATTTGATTTCCCCATTCAATTTTTTTTATTTCGCCTCTTATTTTGTCAAGATTTTGCTTTTCTTCTTGCTCTTTCAATTCGGCTAGTTTGCTATAAAGCATTTTCATTGCTGTTTCTTTGTTTTGGATTTGCGAGCGTTGATTTTGGCAAGCAACAACAATTCCGCTTGGCAAATGCGTTATCCTAATTGCACTATCAGTTTTGTTGATATGTTGTCCGCCTGCACCGCTTGCTCGATAAGTATCAATTTTCAAGTCTTCTGCATCAATTTCAATTTCTGGAAGTTCGTCTATTTCTGGCATAACTTCAAGAGAAGCGAAACTTGTGTGTCTTCTTAAATTTGCATCAAAAGGAGATATTCTTACCAAACGATGAACACCTTTTTCTGCTTTTAAATAACCATAAGCGTATTTGCCTTCAACCAAAAATGTTATACTTTTTATTCCTGCCTCATCTCCATCAACTATGTCAAAAATGTCAATTTTGTAATTTTGTTTTTCAGCATACATTTTGTACATTCTAAAAAGCATTTCAACCCAATCTTGTGCTTCGGTACCACCGGCACCTGCGTGCAAAGTCAAAATTGCATTGTTTTGGTCGTATTTTCCATTAAGCAAAGTTTCAATTTTTAAATTTTGTAACCTGTTTTCCAATTCGTTTATATTAAAATTTAATTCTTCAAAAAGTGCCAAATCTTCGCTATTTTCAAGTATTTCTAAAATTGTTTGACTATCTTCAATCAATAACTGTATTTTTTTTATGATTGCGATTTTATCCTCGGCTATTTTTAAGTCTACGCCGACTTTTTTTACTGTTTTTTTATCTAAAAAAAAGTCAGGTTCTTCTTGTTTTTTTTGACATTCTTGAACAATTTGTTTAAGTTTTTGCGGGTCAAAGACAATCCTTTATAAATTCAAAATTTTTTACAACTTCTTGCATTTTTTGTTTTTGGTTATCTAAAATCATACTTTTTTCCTTTTATTTTACTAACTAATAATAAGATTTTACTTTTTGTGATGAAATTTTCTATATTATATATATATACTATATTACTATAATATATACTATTATATATATAAATCTTTGTCAACAATTTTATTTGTCTTTTTTTTTAACTTATGTTATTATCTTTTTAGGAGTTTTACTTGAAAAAAGAAAATAAAAAAAAGATAGATATTGTTAGATACAATCCAAACATTGAAAACGGTCTTTCAAATATCCAATATCAAGAACGCAAAAATCAGAAGTTAATCAACAAAAGCAAAAACAAAACTTCAAAATCCTATCTTGGTATTATTTTGCAAAACACATTTACTTATTTCAACTTGATTTGGGCAATTATTATTTTTGCATATATATATGTTGGGTCTTACAACAACTTGTTGTTTGTAATTGTTATTTTTTTAAACACTTTTATTGCCATATTGCAAGAATGTAAAGCCAAACATACTGTTGAAAAACTTTCGCTAATTACTGCACCAAAAATTCAAGTTGTTAGAAATAGCGAAACAAAAAAAATTTTTTCAACCAATTTGGTTCTTGATGATATAATTATTTTGGAAGTAGGAAACCAAATCCCAGCAGATAGTATTTTGGTTTCGGGGTTTGTCGAAGTAAACGAAAGTTTGCTTACAGGCGAATCAATTGCGATAAGAAAAAAAGAATATGATCAACTTTTGGCGGGGAGTTTTATTGTTTCGGGCACTTGTTATGCAAGAGTTAACAAAATTGGTAACGAAAGTTACATACAAACAATAGCAAAAGAAGCAAAAAAATTTAAAAGCCCTAATTCAAATTTGTTTAAAGATTTAAATGTTATAATAAAATATATAGGCATAGCAATTATTCCCATAGCAATCATAATGTTTATAAACAATTTTTATGTTTCAAACGATTTTAACATTGCAATAATAAAAACTTGTGGGGCTTTAACCGGTTTGGTCCCCGCGGGAATGTTTTTGCTTGTTACAATAGCACTTGCGGTTGGTGTGGTAAAACTGTCAAAAAAACATACTCTAATACAAAACCTTTATAGCATAGAAATGCTAGCAAGAATCGATATGCTTTGCCTTGACAAAACAGGAACAATAACTGATGGAACTATGACTGTGACAAATGTTGAGTTTTTGGAACAAAATGAAAGTTTTGACAAAATAATACAAAGTTGCCTTAACGCACACAAAACAAATAATTCAACTTCACAAGCACTTGTAAAATATTTTGGAAATGACTTGTATTACTTTGCGGATAAAATTATATCTTTTTCTTCTGATAGAAAATATAATGCCACTTATTTTAAAGAATTTGGAACTTATGTTATGGGTGCACCAGAATTTGTTTGCAAAAACATAAATAAAAAACTTTTGGAAAAGATTGGAAGTTATTATGAACAAGGCAAAAGAGTTTTGCTTCTAGCACATACAGACAAATCAATAATTGACGAAGACACCGAACTAAACAAATCAACAAAACCTTATGCAATAATAGTAATAGAAGACCATATACGAGAAGATGCTATTGAAACAATAAATTGGTTTAAAGAAAATGGCGTTAAGATAAAAATAATTTCTGGTGACAATCCCACAACTGTTAGCAATATTGCAAAACGAGTTGGTGTTGAAGATGCCGACCGTTGCGTTAGTCTTGATGGAGTAAGTTTAATTGATGTTTCAAAACTAGCAGACAATTTTACAATTTTTGGCAGAGTGTCCCCCGAGCAAAAACATAAACTTATCAAAACATTAAAAAACAAAGGTTATGTTGTGGCTATGACTGGCGATGGAGTAAACGACACTCTTGCACTAAAAGAAGCAGATTGTAGTGTTGCTATGGCAGATGGCAGTGATGTGGCAAGAAATATTTCCAATATAGTGCTTATGGACTCAAAATTTTCTTCCTTGCCTTCTGTTGTAAAAGAAGGCAGGCAAGTTATAAACAATATTCAAAACTCATCAACATTGTTCCTTATGAAAACCTTTTTTGCATTTTTCTTTTCTTTGTTTGTTATTGGTTTGCATACAACTTATCCTTTTGAATCAGTCCATCTAATTTTGATAGAAGTTTTTGTAATTGGTATTCCTTCGTTTATTTTAGCATTAGAACCTAATAGTGAAAAAATAAAAGGCGAATTTATTGCTGTTGTATTAAAAAAAGCAATGCCTAGCGCATTACTGCTTTTTGTAAATGTTGGAATTATAATGATACTTGACAAATTTGCAATTATCTCTCCTTATGAAACTATTACGTTGACCGTTATGGTTCTTACAATAACAGGATTGTTAAATTTAATTCGACTTTGCTTCCCTATAACTTTATTAAGATTGGCAACCATTTTACTTTCAAGTGTTTTAATATTGTTATCAGTTTTAATAATACCAGAATTTTTTGATATTTATTTTAGCGAAAGAGTGTTTGCTATTTTAGGAATTATTGTGTTAATATCAATACCTGTTTTAATATTTTTTCCCAAAATGCAAAATTTGATAAACAAAATGTTTACTCCAAAAAAGAAAATTTAGTAATAAAAAAATAAAAACAATATATTTTTGTTTTTATTTTTTTATATTTCCATTATTTATTGTAAAATAATGATAATTTGGATTAAATTCAAACTCTGTGCCTGTTATAAAAGTTTGAGTTTTGCTACAAAATTTTAACAACTTTTCTTTTCGGCTTTTATCTAACTCACTTAAAACATCATCAAGTAAAAGTATTGGCATTTCTCCTGTTTCTTCTTTCATTATTTCAAGTTCGGCAAGTTTCAAAGAAAGTGCTACTGTTCTTTGTTGACCTTGCGAACCAAAAGTTTTTATATCTATCTTGTTAACAAAGATTTTTATATCATCTCTATGCGGGCCAATATTTGTGAAACCCAATTTTATATCTTTGTTTAAACTGTTGGACAATTCTTTTTGCAATTTTGTTTTTATATCTAATAAATCTTTTCCTTTTATCCCACTATATTCCAAATCTAAAATCTCATCATTGCTTGTTAGATAACTATGTGATTTTTTTGCATAAGGTAAAAGTTTGTTTATAAAATCAATTCTATATAAAATTATTTTACTTCCAATGTCTATTAATTGTGTATTCCAAATTTCAATTGTTTCTTTTAAAATTTTTGTATCAGTATTATTTTTTAATAATTTATTTCTGTTTGCTAATATTTTTTCATATCTATTTAACAAGTAAAAATATTGTTTTGAAATTTGTGAAATATGAATATCAATAAATCGTCTTCTATCTTCCGGACTCTCTTTTATTAATTTAAGTTCATCAGGAGAAAAATAAATTGCATTAAACTCACCCAAAAGTTCTCCAATTTTTTTTATTGAAATGTTGTCAATTTTAATGCTTTTTTTATTATTTTTAGAAAAATAAATTAAAATTTGTGATTTTTTATATTTTTTTTCTATTTTTATATTTATTTTTGCATTGTTTTCGTTAAATTTTATTATTTCTTTTTCTCTTCCAACTCTTAAACTTTTTCCTATTGAACAAAAAAATATTGCTTCAAGTAAATTGGTTTTGCCTTGTGCGTTTTTTCCTTGAATAATATTTACTCCATCAAAAAAATCCACATTGACTTGTGAATAGTTTCTAAAATTTTCTAAGTTTAAGTTTTTTATTTTCACTTTTTTATTATACCAAACTTTTAAAAATTTGTAAATTGAATGTTTTACAAAAATTATATTGGTTTTTGATTTTGGATAATTTATTGACTTTTGTTGGTATAGTAATATATAATAATATGAAATTAGGAGTTCTCACGATATGGAAGAAATAAAATCACTTTGGAATAAAGTTTTATCAAAGTTAGAAGTTCAAGTTAGTTCTGTGTCTTTTGAACTTTGGATAAAAACAATTGAAGTTTTGGAATATAGAGAAAATAAAGTTTTGGTTTTGGTTGCTTCAACAACAACTGCAAAAAATCAACTAATAAAAAATCACTTAAAACAAATAAAAGAAACTGTGTTTCAAGTTTTTGACGAAAACACAGAAGTTGAAATTATTGACCTTGTTGAAAAAGAACAATATATAAAAATACATAATCCAGCAAATGAACAAATTTTTACAAAAACAGAAGAAGATAAAAATATGTTTAATTTGAAATACACTTTTGAAAATTTTGTGGTTGGAAAAAGCAATCAATTCGTTTATGCGGGTGCAAGAGCTGTTGCTGAAAATCCCGGAAAAAAATTTAATCCATTGTTTATTTATGGTGGTGTTGGTTTAGGAAAAACTCACTTATTGCACGCTATTGGAAATTATATAATTCAGTTTTATCCAAACCTAAAAATCAAATATGTTACTTGTGAAAAATTTACAAACGATTATATTGAGTCTATGCTTTCAAAAAAAGAAGAAAGTAAAATTGAGTTTAGAGAAAAATATAGAAATCTTGATATACTTATGGTTGATGATATTCAATTCCTTTCAAAAAAAGATTCCACACAAGAAGAGTTCTTCCACACATTTAACGACTTATATCAAAACAACAAACAAATTATTTTATCTTCCGATCGCCCTCCAAAAGAAATTGCGACACTTGCTCAAAGGTTGGAATCAAGATTTGCTTGTGGGTTAATTCAAGATATTCAACCGCCAGACTTTGAAACAAGAATTGCTATTTTAAGAAAAAAAGCACAACAGGAAAGATATTTTATTGATGATGAAGTAATTGAATTTATTGCAGACAAAATCAACACAAATATTAGAGAGATGGAAGGTTTACTTTCAAAAGTGCATTTCTTTGCTTCTTTGCTTGGAAAAAAATCTGCAGGTATTGATGAAGCAAAAGAAGCGTTTAAAGAAAATTTGAATACTGTGAAAGAAAATTTGACTCTTGATTCAATAACAGATGTAGTTTGCACACATTTTAACATATCAAAAACAGACATTGTTGGAAAAAAGAAAAGTAAAGACATTGTTGAACCAAGAATGATAGCAATATATTTGATAAATGAAATTTTAGATGTTCCTTTGATAAGTATTGGAAAATACTTTGGAGGGAGAGACCACACAACAATTATTCACGCAAGGGATAAAATAACTGAATCAGTTAAAAATGATCCTGAAATTAAAAATATAATTTCCCAGTTAAAAATGCTTATAAATGTTAGTTAGAGTGGAAATGTGGATATTTGGCAATTTTGTTAACAAACTTATCCACCAAAAACAAACTTAATAAAATGATAGTTTTTTTCGGTATATGGTAGTTATTTGTTAAAAACAAGTCAATATATTGTGTTTGGGTAAAAACTTGTCCACATTTCCACAAACACTACTAATACTAATACTAAAATAATATTTAATATATTATATAATAAGCGCGCGTGTATAACAAAAAATTTAAAAAAATTTAAGGAGAAAAAATGCAATTAATATGTGATGGGTTAGATTTATGTGATGCTGTTATAACAGTTTCAAGGGCTATAAGTACAAAAACAACAAACCCTATTCTAGAAGGAATAAAAATTGTTGCGGAAGATGGTATTGTGACTTTAAGTGCCACAGATTTGGAATTATCTATTGAAAAAAAGATAAAAGCAGAAGTTAAAATTGAAGGAGAAACAGTTGTTCCAGGAAGATTTTTTGGAGAATTAATTAAAAAACTTACCAATGAAAGAATTGAGTTAAAATTAAATGATAACAATTCTTTAAAAATCAAATATACTGATAGTGAAACTATTATTCAATGCTTCCCTGTTTATGAATTCCCTTGTTTTAAAAAACTTGAAAGCAATGATTTTTTTGGTATTGAACAAAAAAACTTTAAAAACCTTATAAATAAAACTGCTTTTTCCGTTGCTATTGATGACACAAGACCAATTCTTAAAGGTTGTTTGTTTGAAATTGAAAACGGAAAAATCAAAACTGTTGCTCTTGATGGGTTTAGACTTGCTCTTAATTCACAAAAAATAAAAGAAAGTAATTTATCTGCTTCTGTTGTTGTTCCTGCAAGAAGTTTGAACGAAATTGCAAAACTATTAGACGATAGCGACAAAATTATAAACATATACTTTCAAAGAAATTTTTTGATGGTTGATTTAGAAGATTGTATTATCACAACTCGTTTACTTGAAGGCGAATTTATAAATTATAAACAAATAATAAGCAGTGAATTTGAAACAAAGATAACAATTAATAAAAAACAATTAGAAGATGCACTTGAAAGGGCTTCTTTGCTTTCCAAAATTGGACAAAATAACTTGGTGCAATTTGATATAAGAGACCAAAACTTGTGTATTACTTCACGCTCTGAAATTGGAAATATAAAAGAAAATTTAAGCATTGTGTTTAAAGGAAAAGAGTTTGTGATTGCTTTTAATGCAAGATATTTTATGGAAGCATTGAAAGTAAATCAAGAAGAATTTATAAACATAAAATTCAATTCTGCTCAAAACCCTTGTGTTATTACACCATTTGATGGGGATCAAGACAGATATCTATATTTGATTTTGCCTGTTAGGTTAATGAAAGGTTAAAAAATAGGTGAGATATGGTAGTTGCAGTAGATTTTGATGGAACATTATTTGAAAATGTTTTTCCAGATATAGGACAACCAAAATGGGATATAATAAATTTTGTAAAAAACCTAAAAAAAGAAGGTAATACTTTAATTTTATGGACTTGCAGAGTAGGAAAATATCTTCAAGAAGCTGTTGATATGTGTAAAACAGTTGGTTTGGATTTTGATTATGTAAATCAAAATGTTCCGGAAAGAAATATGGAATACAATAACGATTCAAGAAAAATTGGAGCAGATATTTATATAGACGATAGAAGTGTAAATCCAAACTTTTTAAAAAACTTTGACAAAATCATTATATAAAATTTTAAAACACACTTAATTTAAGTGTGTTTTTTTGATAAATTTCTATCAAAATTTTTCTTGACTTATTTTGATTGTTAACTTATAATAGAAAAGTTAAACACACAAACAGGAGGATACTATGAAAAGAACATATCAACCAAAAAAACGCCAAAGAAGTAAAGTTCACGGTTTTAGAGAAAGAATGAAAACCCAAGGTGGAAGAAATGTTATAAAAAACCGAAGAAATAGGGGAAGAAAAGTTTTATCTGCATAAATAGGGGTGGAATGTGATAAAAAAAGAACACCGCTTAACAAAAAATAGACATTTTCAATTTATTTATAGAAAAGGTCAGTCAAAACAATCAAAATTTATTACTTTGATTTTTGTCAAAACAAAATTCAAACCTTATAAAGTTGGTTTTTCAGTTTCAAATAAAATTGGAAAAAGTGTAGTTAGAAGTAAAGTAAAAAGACGATTAAGGGAAAGTTTTAATTTGATACAAAAAAATATTAATCCTAATTTTAACTATGTAATTGTTGCAAAAAAAGGAATAGATAACTTGGGTTTTTTTGAAATAAAAAAAGAAATGGAATATTGTTTTAAAAAGGCGAACCTTATAAATGAATAAAATTTTAAATTTGATTTACTTGCCATTTGATTGGTTTTTTATAGGGCTTGTTTGGTTATACAAAATTTTTATTTCCCCACTAAAACCAAAAGTATGCCGTTTTACACCTTCTTGTTCAAGTTATATGATAAATTCAATCAAAGAATTTCATTTTTTTAAAGGAATACTTATTGGTTTTAAAAGACTTATAAAATGCAATCAAAAAAGCAAAGGTGGTTTTGACCCTATTCCAACAAATATAAAAGGAGAAGCGAAATGGATATTATAAATTCATTATTGGTTGCAACTCAAACTGGTTTTTGGGCTAATATTATAACAAGTTTTGAATCTTTTATTTTTGACTATGCTTGGGCAATAATTTTACTTACGGTGATAATAAAATTAATTTTATCACCTTTTGATTTTTTGAATAAAAAAGTTTCAAGAGATAATGCAAAAATGCAAGCAGTTATTGCACCACAAATGCAAAAACTTCAAAAACAATATGCTAATGACAGGGCAAAACTAAATCAAAAAACAACAGAACTTTATAAATCTAACAACTTTAATATCATGGGTTCTTGTCTTTCTATGTTAGGCTATCTTGTGGTAACTTTAATTATATTTATAAGCCTTTTCACCGCTTTAAACGCTATGTCTGCATACAAGATTGAAGAACAATATTTGGAACTAAAACAAACTTATGAAATAACCACAGGAACAACAGAAGAAAAACAACAAGCGGTGTTGTTAAAATATGATGAAATAAAAAATGATTTTATTTGGGTACAAAATGTTTGGGTTGCAGACAATTTTTGGACACATGCGATTTTATCATTTGACAATTATATAACAGCAATTGGCGATAATGTAAAGACTGATATAAATGCAGAAAACACAAGTTATAAATCAATGTTACAAACAGACAAAGAAGAGTTTGAAGCAACTTATAATAATGTAATGGAAATATTGTTTGAACAAAGAAACCAACCGAATGGATACCTTATAACAGCAGTTTTTGCAGTTGTTTCGTCTTTTTTTGCACAATATTTAATGCAAAAAAGATTAGGTTCAAAAAACAAAAACCAAAACGATTCAACAGCCAACACACAAGCAAGCACAAACAAAGTTTTGCTTGTTATTTTGCCAATAGTAATGGGTGTTTTTACATTATTTTACAACGCAGTTTTTGGACTTTATATTGTTGCCGGACAACTAGTTTCTTTAATTACTTTCCCAATAATTGACAAATTGCTTGATAAGTATTATGCTAAGAAAGACAGAGAGAAAGATGAAAAAACAAAACTAGATTATAGCCGAAGGAGATAATAATGTTTGAATTTGAAAGTGTAGCAAAATCAGTCGACAAGGCAATTGAAGAAGGTTTGTTGATTTTAAACCTTAAAGAAGAAGATGTAGATATTAAAATTATTGAAACGGGCGGATTTTTTAAAAAAGCAAAAGTATTGTTGATTATTCCAGAAGAAATTGCGAACACTAATGAAGAAATTTTAAAATTAAGAAAATTGAAAGAATTGGAACAAAAAGTTGAAAAACAAGAATCCAGAACTGAAATTTTATCAACAAAACAAGAAACTGAAAGTATTGAACCAAAAGAAATAAAGCAAGCGGAAAATTGTAAACAATTTTTGTGTGACTTTTTTGAAGAAATAAAATTAGAAGCGACTGTTGAAACAAAAGAAACTGAAAATGAAATATTTGTAAATATAAACGGCGAAAACACTTCAAAATTGATAGGATATCACGGCGAAAGTCTTAATTCTTTGCAATACGTTTTGTCTGTTTATTGTTCAAAGTTTTCAAGACATACAAAAAAAATAATATTAGATATTGATGGTTTTAAAGAAAAACGAAAAGACACTTTGGAACAACTTGCAAACAGAATTGCAATAAAAGTTTCTGAAACAGGAAAAAAGACTGAACTTGAACCTATGAATGCTTTTGAAAGAAGGGTTATACACAATGTTGTGCAAAATTACTCAAACTTGCAAAGTTATAGTAAAGGTGATGAACCTAATAGGTTTTTGGTTATTGATATAAAAAAAGAATAATTTTTTTGACCCTAAAATACAGGGTTTTTTTATAAAAAATTTTACACAACGACATTGATTTTTTTGTTTGATTGTGTTAAAATAAACTAAAGTAGGTGTATTTGTGGAAAATGACAAAACCGATTATTTAGAAATGATTAAATTCTTGGAAAAACAACGCGAAAAATCCGACAAAGAACTGGCGGAAATGACAGATAAAGAGAGAATAGATTACTTATGCAAACAACACAAAAAAGCAGTTAAAGATGCAAAAGAAAAAGGCATTAAAACCTTGAAAATTTTAAGGGGGGAAAATGACTAAAATTTCTTGCACACCGTTTGGGTGTTTCGATAGTAATCTTTTTATTTATCAAAGTGCAATTGAGCACAAAAATGAAGAAATTATGCGATATTTAAAACAAAACACAAATTTATATAAATGCTTAACACACTTTAATATGTTAAGCCAAAAAAAAGTTTTAAACCCAATTGTTTTACCACCGGTGTATAAGGAATTACAAAAATATTCTGATATAAAAGGCTATGATGTTATAGATTACATTGAAAACCAAAACTACTATGCAATAGATTTTAAAAATTTAAACTCTTCAAACTTTGCCAAACAAGTTGAAAAGTTGGCTGTGGAATATAGCACGCCAAGGCAAGTTGAAAGTGTTAATAAATTAGGGCAAAATAAAAAATATGTAACCAAAAGACCTTTTTCTTTACACAAGAACATAAAAACAAAAGAAAAAGAAATTTCAACTGATGCAAAAATACTTGCACATTCAGTTGTTGCTGGTTTTCCTTTTATAACTAACAACACGAACCATTTTATTGTTAATAATTTACCACAAACAATTGCAAAAATAAACATTGAAAACGGATTTAGTGGAAGTTGTATTCCGTATAGTTGCGAGCAGTATTTTAATTATTTAAAAAAAAGCAACGGGCAAATAATAACAAACCCAAATGTTTTTGAAAAAATAAAACCGATTACTGAACTAACACAATAATTAAAAGGAAAAATTATATGGCAAAATTTAGCAAAATAGCAGACATGTGTTTAGACACAAATATTATAATAAGTTTGGCAGGAATTGATAATGGTAATCAATCAGCAATTAACCAATTAAAACAACAAGATATTTATTCAAGCTATATATATATTTTAGAAAAAATAAAAAACGGTGAAATAAGAGCAATAATTACCCCAACTGTTTATAAAGAAATAATGCAAGGTGTAAGTCGCTTTGGAACAAACACAATTAATTTTATAAGAAATAATAATTTTTATTTAATTGAAGTGCCAGAGCAAAAAATTGAAATATTTAATTACAGAGTTAATAAACTAGCTAAAATTTATTGTGGAAAACTAACCAATAAACAAAAACAAGAAATTAAAAAAATAAACTCTAAACCTAATTTTTGGTACGCAGATTCTGTTTTCGGTTGGAAAACTGAAAAAAGACCAATCAACGATGCAATAATTATGGCGGAAACTGCAATTTTGGGAGTGCCAATAATAACCAACAACACAAAAGATTTTACCAAAAGGGGAAGGCAAGATATAATAAGTTATATAAATAGTTCAATGCATTTAAGACCAAGTGCAAAGCCATATATGCCAACTGAAACGGAATCGCTTTTAAAAAGGCAAAAAGTTTTTCAAACTGTGAATATGGAATGGGAAAATTTAATAAAAGAAACAGTAATAGAACAATAAAAAACGGTTATTTAAACCGTTTTTTTAGTAAGCATATTTAGTTTTGCTTTGTTTTCTATGTTTTCTTATAACAAGTTTGTATAGTTCCATTACAACAACAATAACAGTTGAAAGTGCCAACAATAACAGCATATCAAAGTATGAAACACTTGTTAAACCAAGTAAAGTGCTAAGCGAGTCAATTTCCATAATTATAATTTGTAAAACTATTGCACTTATTACCGACACAAAGAAAATTTTGTTAGAAAATATTGGAATACTGAAAACTGACTCGGTTTCACTTCGACAATTAAAGCCTTGAAAATTTTCCAAGAATATCATAAGTGCCATTGTCAAACTTCTTGCATAAATTTCTTCCATTTGTAATATGTCTATAAGATAAAACCACACACCAAAAACCAACAAACCCATAAAAAGCCCAGAAACACCAACCTCTATAAACAAAGATTTGCTAAACAATGACTCCTTTGTGGAACGGGGTTTTTCTTGCATAATATTTTTTTCTGCTTTTTCAAAAGATAATGCAATATCTTGCAGTCCATTAGTTATAATGTTTATCCACAAAAGTTGAATTGCCAAAAGTGGAATTGGCAAATTTATTGCTATTGAAAACAAAAAAAACAAAATTTCTGCGAATGCTCCTGACAGTAGAAAATAAGTTACTTTTCGTATGTTGCTATAAGCGTTTCTACCTTCTTTTACACCCTGGACAATAGAATTAAAATTGTCGTCTGTTATTATCATATCTGCGGTTTCTTTTGCAACATCTGTTCCACTGCCCATTGCAATGCCAATATGGGCTGTTTTAATGGCAGGTGCGTCATTTACCCCATCTCCTGTAACAGCAACAAATTCACCCATTCTTTTCAAAGAATTTACTATGTTTAATTTCTCTATTGGGGTTACTCTTGAAAATACTGTTTTTGTTTTTATAAATTTATCAAAAGCAATTTCGCCCAAGTTAAAATATTTTTCAACTTCCGTACCATTTGTTATTTGGTTTTTGTTTTTTGCAACACCAATTTCTTTTGCTATTGCGTAAGCGGTTAATGGGTGGTCGCCGGTTATCATAACAACCTTTATACCTGCTTTATAACAGTTTTCAACAGCGTTTTTGCTTTCATTTCTTATCGGGTCTATAAATCCAACCATACCCAAAAATGTCAAGTCGCTTATATTCTCCTCCAACAATTCACTGATGTGTTCGCCTTGTGCAAGAGCAATTACTCTAAAACCTTTTCGTGCTAGTTTTTCGTGCATTTTAATCAAATTGTTTTTATCTAACTCAACAATTTTGTCGTTCATTTTCATTTTGCCACAAAGCGAAATTATTTTTTCTATACTGCCTTTCGCTGTGCAATAATTTTGATTATCTTTTTGATAAAAAACTGCTGAATATTTTTTTTCTGATTCGTAAGATATGCGTTCTGTTAATGTGTAGTCTTTTTTGTCTAAACCAAGTTTCATTCCCAAAGACAAAAATGCAACATCTATGGAATCGCCAAAATTTTTAAATTCATTATTTTTTTTATATAGTTTTGCTTCGTTGTTTAAAACTCCCATAAGACCAATTTCTTCAGCGTGTGCTAAATTGCTTTTTGCGTTTGGCAAAACTTTTCCTTCATTATTGTAACCGCTTCCAGTTATTTCAAATTCTTCTCCATCTGGCAAAACAATTAGTTTTGCGGTTTGTTCGTTTAAAGTCAAAGTTCCTGTTTTGTCTGATGCAATAACTGTACAACTGCCCAAACTTTCAACTGCGTTTAAATTTTTTACAACAACATTAACTTTACTCATTTTGTTTGATGCGACAGACAATGCCATTGTTACCGCAAGAGGCAGTCCTTCGGGTATTGCCGAAACTGCCAATGCAATTACCGCAAGAAATATTAAATTAAAATTATTTCCCTGAAAATACAAAACTGCAAAAATAACGAGCGCCACTATTGCGACAGCAACAGTTATTTGTTTGGAAAATTTTTTTATTCGAATTGCCAAAGGAGATTTTTCATCTTTTACAGATGCTATTTTTTCCGCAATATTTCCAATTTCTGTGTTAAATCCCGTTTCAACCACAACTGCCATTGCCCTGCCTGTTATAACAGAACTTCCAGCATACAACATATTTTTTCTTTCACTTAAATGTGCAGATTTTTCGCAAAAATTTATATTTTTTTCTGCGTTTGCACTTTCTCCTGTCAACAAAGATTCATCAACTTTCAAATTTTTGCAATCTATAATACGCATATCGGCAGAAATTTTGTCGCCCGACTCTAAAAAAACAATATCTCCAACAACCAAATTTTTTGAACCTAACAATCCCTTTTCGCTATCTCGCAATACTTTGACTTGAATTTTTATCAAGTCCATAAGGGAGTCTGCAATATTTTCTGCCCGTTTTTCTTGTACTGTTCCGATTATTGCATCAATGGATATTATTCCAATAATTACAAAAGCATCAATAAGTGCGTTTGTTATAAAAGAAAAAACACTTGCAAAAAGCAAAAGTATAATAATGGGGTTAGATAATTCTCTAAGCAAAATAGTCAAAATTGATTTTTTTGCTTTTTGGGGGAGTTCGTTTTTGCCGTTTTTTGCCAATCTATTTTCTGCTTCAACTGTTGTTAAACCTTCTAAACCGCTATTTGTTGCTGTAAAAACTTCTTCAATGTTTAAAGAATGATAGAAAATTTTTTCTTTTTCAATCTTAATATTTTTTTTGTTTGATTTTAACTTCATATAAAATTCCTAATATAGAGTATATTATATATTAAAAAATATAAAAAGTAAAATTTTTGTTTAATAAATCGCAAAAATGTGGTATAAGTATGTTATGGAAATTAATAGGAAACTAACGGTTGAAATTGTTGATAACGGAATGAACGGCGAGGGCATTGCGAAACTTGAAAACACCACAATTTTTGTGCCAAACACATTGCAAGGCGAAGTTGTTGAAGTTGAAATTTATAAAACAAAAAACAACCTTGCTTTTGCCAACCTAGTAAAAATAATTAAAGAAAGCAATGAAAGAAGAAAACCGCTTTGCCCTGTTTTTGGCGAGTGCGGGGGGTGTGATTTTCAACATACCAATTATGAAAATCAATTAAAATTAAAAACAAATGTGGTTAAAACAACGCTTCAAAAAAGTTTGGGAGTAATTAATGTTAAACCTTGCGTTCCCAGCCCCAAACAATTTGGTTATAGAAACAAAATTGAAGTGCCAATTGGCGATAATAAAATAGGTTTTTACAAGTGGAACACCAACACAATTGTGCCAATAAAAAATTGCCCGCTTTGTGAAAGTTGGTTTAAAAAACTGCTAAACGCGTTTGATTTTTTTATAAAAAATTACAATATATCAACATATAACAAACAAACCCGCAAAGGGAATTTAAGGCACCTTGTGGCAAGGTATATTGACGATTGCTTAAGCATAGTTGTTGTGATAACCGAAAAAACTTTTCCTCACGCAAAGGAATTGATTGATTTATTAAAAAAAGATTTTCCGAACTTAAATGTTTTCCAAAACATAAATGCAAAACCAAGCGGGGCGGTTATGTCTTCCAATTTTAAATTTTTATGCGGAAAACCCGTTCAAACCGCGACTGATTTTGGTATTATGTATGAAATATCACCGTACTCTTTTTTGCAAGTTAATAGAGATATGCAAAACATAATATATCAAAACATACTTGACAAAATTGAAAAAAATTCAGTTGTTATTGATGCTTTTAGCGGTGCGGGGCTTTTAACTGCTATTGTTTCAAAAAAATGCAAAAAAGTTTTTGGAATTGAAATAGTTAAAGATGCGAGCGGTAATGCCGATGAACTTTTAAAGCAAAATAACATAAAAAACGCTATAAATATAAACGCCGATTGTGGTGTTGAACTTCCAAAACTTGTTGAAAAATTGAAAGCACAAAACACACAAAATATCAACATAATTTTAGACCCGCCAAGAAAAGGTGTTAGCAAGGAAGTTTTGAAAGCGATTTTAAAATGCCAGCCAAGCAAAATTCTATATTTGAGTTGCAATCCTGCGACCTTGGCAAGAGATTTAAAAGAACTCGCCCACAAATACAAAATTGAAAGCGTCCAGCCCTACGATATGTTCCCCCAAACAAAACACATCGAAACTTTGGTGTGCTTGGAGAGAAAAGAAAACTAAACCTTCTTGCTTTTGTTTTTGTGTTGTGCTATAATTTTTGGTATGAATAAAACAATTGCGTGCATATCAACCCCGCTTGGCACAGGGGCGATTAGCATTATAAGAATAAGTGGCGAAAACTGTTTAAAAATTGCAAAACAGGTGTTTTTTTGCAAAGACAAAGAGAATATTGAAGTGCGAAAACTATATTTGGGCGATTTTGTTTATAAAGACATAAAAGACAAATGCTTAATGGCTTTTTTTAAGTCGCCGTTGTCTTACACGGGCGAGGATATGGTAGAATTTCAATGCCATGGTGGCGAGTTCTTGGCGGAAAATATTTTGAAATCACTGCTTGAAAATGGTGCGGTTCTTGCGGAAAATGGCGAGTTTTCCAAACGGGCTTTTTTGAACGGAAAATTAACACTTGATAAAGCGGAAGGCATTATTGATGTTATAAACGCAACAAGCGAAGCCGAACTTAAAGCGGGCTATAAAATGCTTAAAGGCGAACTAAAAAATAAGGTTATTGAATTACAAAACAAACTTACAACAGGGTTAGCAGAAATTGAGGTTACGCTTGATTATCCAGAATATGATGACGAAAGCAGTGCAATTTTATCAATCAAAAAAGTTTTAAAAGAAATTTTGTTTGAAATCAACAAATTGCTTGCAACTGCAAGTGCGGGAAAAATTATAAAAAACGGAACAAACATTGCAATTGTTGGCAAACCAAATGTTGGCAAATCAAGTTTGTTAAACGCTTTGATTGGCGAAGATAGAGCGATTGTGACTAGCATTGCCGGCACAACCCGAGACACAATTGTTGAAACAATTTCTTTTAATGGAATGAAATTTAATTTTATAGACACTGCCGGTATAAGAGAAAGTCAAGATATTGTGGAAAAAATTGGCATTGAACGAAGTTTGCAGTCAATCAAAGAAGCGGACTTGGTTTTGGTTGTTTTGGATAATTCCAACACTTTAACCGAAGAAGATAAAAAACTTTTGGAGTTAACAAAAAATGAAAAACGAATATTGATTTTTAATAAGTCTGATATTGACAAAACTTTAAAGTTTGAAAAAGAAAAAAGCATTGAAATAAGTGCATTAAAAAAACAAAATATTGACAAAATAAAACAAGCAATTTTTGATAATGTTGTTGACAAAAAAATGGATATGTCGGGCTTGATTTTAACCAATATAAGACAAATAACAAATCTTAAAAATGCAAAATATGCACTAGAAGACACACTGCAAAAAAGCGACTTTGAAAGTGCAGATATTGTTGCTTTTTTGGTTAAAAAAGTTTGGGACGAACTTGGAAAAATAACTGGCGAAACAGAAGTTGAAAGTGTTATTGATGAAATATTTTCAAAATTCTGTTTGGGGAAGTAGCGGGGAGCGACAGCGGGAAGTTGCCAAAGGCAACTTCGGTTGTTTGCTTCGCAAACAACTGTTCGCCCACAGGGCGAACACCGCTGTCGCGTTCTTAAAAGGTAAAAATGGAAAACAAAAAATTTGATGCAATTGTAATAGGTGCAGGTCACGCAGGTTGCGAGGCTGGTTTAGCGCTAGCAAGAACTGGGAACAACACGCTCCTTTTAACACTTAATCTTGACGCAGTCGCTTTCTTGGCTTGCAATCCATCTATTGGTGGAACTGCAAAAGGTCATTTGGTTTGCGAAATTGACGCACTTGGCGGGGAAATGGGTGTCAACACCGACAAAACACTTATTCAAATAAGAATGCTAAACAGAAGCAAAGGCCCAGCAGTTTACAGTTTACGTGCCCAAGCCGACAAATTGGAATATCATAACCGTATGAAAAGAGTTATTGAAGACCAAGAAAATTTAACACTAAAACAAGCGGAAGTAGAAGAAATATTGGTGGAAAACGGCAAAGTATGTGGAGTAAAAACCGCCCAAGGCGAAACCTTTTTGTGCAATGTTATAGTAATTGCTACCGGAGTTTATCTAAAAAGTAAAATAATAATTGGAAAATATACAAGAGAAAGTGGACCAAACGGTTTTGCGCCAGCAAACAAACTGACCGAAAGTTTAATTAAATTAGGCTTTAATATTTTCAGGTTTAAAACAGGAACGCCTGCTCGAGTAAGCGGTAAATCAATAAATTTTAACATACTAGAAAAACAAGAAGGCGACAACAATATTCAAAGTTTTAGTTTTTTAAGTAAAGAAACGCCAAAAAATATAGCAGTTTGTTATCTTACACATACAACGCCGAAAACCAAAAAAATAATACTCAAAAATATAGACAAAGCCCCACTATATTGTGGACTTATTAAGGGAATTGGTCCTAGATATTGCCCATCAATAGAAGATAAAATAATGCGTTTTGCAGACAAAGAAACGCATCAAGTTTTTTTGGAGCCGGAGTCAATGTCAACTGATGAAATTTATGTTCAAGGCATTAGCACATCAATGCCTGTTGAAATTCAAAACCAAATATATCCTTCGATAAAAGGACTTGAAAATGTAAAAATAATGCGAAATGCTTATGCTATTGAGTATGATTGCATTGATTCCTTGCAACTTAAACCAACCTTGGAATATAAAAACATTTTAGGAATATTTACTGCTGGGCAAATAAATGGAACGAGTGGATATGAAGAAGCGGCCGCGCAAGGATTAATTGCAGGTATAAATGCCAATTTGTTTTTAAAACAAAAAGAGCAACTTGTATTAAGTAGAAACAGTTCTTACATTGGAGTTTTGATTGACGACTTGGTAACAAAAGGAACAAACGAACCATATCGAATGATGACATCAAGGGCGGAGTATAGGTTGTGGTTAAGACAAGATAATGCAGACATTAGGCTGACAGAAATTGGAAAAGAAGTTGGTTTGGTTGATAGTGAAAGATATAAAATTTTTAAAGAAAAACTAATTAATTTAGAAAATTGTAAAAAAATATTAAAAAATAATTTAAAAATTGATGAAAAATTAATTAATTTATTAAAAAACAAAAATGAAAGCATTCCAAGGCAACCAATAAAAATAATTGATTTAATTAAAAGAAGTAATATTAATATTTTTGATATTAATAATGAATTTAATATTTTTAATAATTTCGCACCAAATATTTTAGAAGCAATAAATACAGAAATTAAATATGAGGGGTATTTAAAACAGCAAAAAGAAGACATAGAAAAAATGATGAAACAAGAACAAGCAAAACTACCAGAAGACATTGATTACGCGGAGTTAAAGGGGTTGAGATTGGAAGCAAGGCAAAAGCTAAATAAAATTAGGCCTTTAACAATTGCTCAAGCATCAAGGATTTCAGGAGTTTCGCCAGCAGATATTTCAATATTAATTATCTATTTAAAAATAAATAAATTAAATAAATAATTATTAATTAATTTCCTAATTAATTTTAATAATAAAAAGTAAAAAAGTAAAAATAATGGAAGAAAAAATAAAAATAATATTAAAAAAATATAATATAAATATTAATAATACAAATATTAATTATTTTATTATTTTTTTTAATGAATTAATTGAATATAATAAACATATTAATCTCACCAGTATAGTTGAAGAAAATGAAGTAATTGTTAAGCATTTTTTAGATAGTGCTTTCCCACATTTTTTGATTGAACAAAATGCAAAAGTTTTGGATATTGGTGCTGGGGCGGGTTTTCCTTCCTTGCCATTAAAATTTGTTAGAGATGATTTGAAAATTACAATGCTAGATAGTTTAAATAAAAGAGTTATTTTTTTAGACCATATCATCAAATTGTTAAATTTGAAAAATACAAATGCAGTTCATAGTAGAATAGAAGAGTATAAGCAAAAAGAAAAATTTGATTATGTGGTAGTAAGGGCTGTAGCAAGTTTGTCAACATTAATTGAATACGCTTTGCCTTTTTTAATGGTTGGAGGATTTTTTCTTGCTTATAAATCTTCAAATGTAGAACAAGAAATAAATATAGAAAACGCATTAAAAATTTTGGGTGGAAAAATTGAGAAAGTGCTAAATTATGATATTGAAGGAAACAAAAGAACTATTATTGTAATAAAAAAAATTAAAGCATGTAACAATATGTTTCCAAGGGGAAAAAATCTCCCCAAACTTAAACCTTTATAGTAATTTATTGTTATTTTTTTAAAATTATTGTGATTTTTTATTTATTATGCTATAATATTTACAAGATTGGAGTTATTATGGGAAAAATTATAGCATTTGCAAATCAAAAAGGCGGAGTTGGGAAGACTACCACCTGCATAAACCTTTCAGCGTATGTTGCCATAATGGGCAAAAGAGTTTTGATTTTGGATATGGATCCGCAAGGGAACGCTACAAGTGGGGTTGGGATAGAAAAAAGTTCCAAAGTTAAAACAATATATAATGTAATAGATGGCGAGTGTTCGGTAAAAGAGTCAATTTTAAAAACTCACATAAAAAATTTGGATATTATTCCTGCAACAGTTGATTTGGCTGGTGCGGAAATTGATTTGGTCCAAATGAGTTCAAGGGAAAAAATAATTAAAAACATTTTAGGTCGAATTTTAGATGATTATGATTATATTATGATTGATTGCCCTCCATCTTTGGGTTTGTTAACGGTTAATGCTTTAACCGCATCGCATTCAATTGTCATTCCAATACAGTGTGAATTTTTTGCACTTGAAGGATTAAGTCAACTTATGAATACTGTTAGATTAATAAAGCAACATCTAAATCCTTCCCTTAACGTTGAGGGTGTGGTTTTAACCATGAAAGACAATCGTTCAAACTTGATTGCGGAAGTAAGTGGTGAAATAGTTAAATTTTTTGGTAAAAAAGTTTTTGACACTTATATACCTAGAAATATTAGGTTAGCTGAAGCGCCAAGCCATGGTGAACCAATTATTACATATGATTCAAACTCAAAAGGGGCAGACGCTTATCTTAAATTGGCAGAAGAACTGCTTGAAAGAAACAAAGATAGTTATAATAAAATAACCAAACATACCAAAGTTGAACTTAGGGGAAATGGCGATGATAAATAAAAAAGGTTTAGGTAAAGGTTTGTCTGCACTAATGTCTATTTATGACGATGAAAACGATATAGACAGCAATAATGAATTACAACAAAACCGAAAAAATGATGAAGGAATAAGTCAAATAAGTCTTGATTTGTTGATGGTGAACCCTAATCAACCAAGAAAAATATTTGATGAAAGTGCGCTTGCGGATTTGTCAGAAAGTATAAAACAACATGGGGTTATACAACCAATTATTGTTAACAAAATTGAAAACGGAAAGTTTTTAATAATAGCGGGGGAAAGGCGTTTTAGAGCGTCTAAACTTGCAGGTTTAAATCAAATCCCTTGCATAATTAAAGATTACACAGAAAGGCAAATTAAAGAAGTTGCCTTGATTGAAAACTTGCAAAGAGAAGATTTAAACCCAATTGAAGCAGCAAGGGCGATAAAGCAATTGATGGAAGAATATAACTTTACCCAAGAAGTTGTTGCTGACAGAATTGGAAAAAGTAGACCAAATATTGCAAATCTAATTAGATTATTAAATTTGCCATCAGAAATATTATTAATGGTTGAAAATAATTATTTAAGTGCAGGGCATGCAAGGGCTTTAATAACTATAAATGATGAAAAATTGCAAATAAAAATTGCAAAAATTGCAGTAGAAAACAAATTAAGTGTAAGAGATTTGGAAAAATTAGTTAAAAATGCAACAAATAAGCAAGAAAACAAATTAAAAGATGATATTATACAAAGCAATGAGTTAATTGATTTTACAGAAGAATTACAAAGAGTTTTTGCAACCAAAGTGTCGATTACTGGTAATGATAATAAAGGAAAGATTAATATTGAATATTTTTCAAGAGATGATTTAGATAGGATTTTTGAATTAATAGAAATATTAAAAAGCAAAAAACTAACCCTTGAAGACTTAAAAAACTTTAACAACAAAGCAAAACGCAGTTAAAATACATAAATTTCTATAAAATACAAGCGGTGGCTTGTATTTTTTGTTTCACGTGAAACATTTTTACACAAACTCTTTAAATTGTTCCACGTGAAACAATTTAGCTTCTTTATTTATAAAGCAATGTATTGCATTATGTGTTTCACGTGAAACAATTTTGTAAACAAACATTTTTTTAAATTATAAAAAATTAATTAGTTAATATAAAAAATAAAAATAAAAATTTTTTATTAAATTTAATTTTCTAATAATTATAATAATTAAAAAAAATAAATAAACAAAAATTAAATTTTGGTTTATGCGTTATACTTCCCAAATTGAAATTATAAAAATAAAAAAAACCACAATTAAAATTAAATGCGTTTGATTGCTTTAATGAAGTTAGAATTTTCTTATTTATTTTTTCAAATCTTAAAATTTTAGTTATACACAAAAATATAGTTATTTTTGTGGAAATGTGGATAAGTTTTTACACAATAGAGCAATGCTTTTTATTAATAATTATTTTAGTTATATTATTATAACCAAAATAATTATCAATATGGTAAAATTTTGTGTTTTTTGCTTACGACAAAACACTATTGACAAAAAACAATACTAGCGGAGTTATAGTTGGATACTACAAAGGATTAAACACTATTGCTGTCGGTTTGTTATTAGGTAAAATAGGTGCTATTAAAATGTCACATATATTTGAATATCTTTCTATTAAAAACCAAAAAAATTGGTAGAATTAAAAAACAAAATAAGTAAAGATCATATTTTATAAAAAAACCCGAGTATATGCTCGGGTTTTTTTATTTCCAACTCCATTCTCTTACTTCTGGTAAGTCTATTCCATATTTTGCAATATATTTATTGTGTTTTTTCAAAATTTCATCCATTTTTTTGTCCAAGTCTTTAACTTTTTTTGTTTGTGGTATTTTGCTTAAAATCAATTTTACAAAATTAAATCTATCAACTTTGTTTTGAACTCTTATATCAAAAGGTGTTGATATCCTACCCTCTTCCCTGTACCCACACACATTTATGTTCCTGTTTTGTCTTGACCAAGTAAGTTCATGAATCAAACTAGGATAACCATGATAATTAAAAATTATTGGCTTGTCGGTTGTAAATAATTCGTTATATTCTTCATCAATTAATCCGTGCGGGTGAGTTTCTGGTGTTGCAAGTTTCATAAGATTTACAACATTAATAAACTTTATTTTCAAACTTGGCAAGTTTTCTTTTAAAATTGAAACAGCCGCCAAAGTTTCAAGCGTTATAACATCACCGGCACAAGCAATAACAACATCAGGATTGCCTTTGTCATTACTTGCCCATTGCCAAACACCCAAACCATTTTTGCAATGTTTTATTGCTTCTTCTATATTAAGCCACTGATAAGAAGGTATTTTTGAAGTAACTATTGCATTTATATAGTTTTTTGATCTTATACAATGATCATAACAAGCCAACAAACAATTTGCATCAGGTGGCAAATACATTCTTATAATTTCGCCCCGTTTGTTTGCTAAATGGTCTAAAAGTCCGGGATCTTGATGTGAATAACCATTATGATCTTGTTGCCAAGCGTGTGATGTTAAAACAATATTTAAAGAAGCAATGTCTTTTCGCCAAGGCAATTCTTTTGCCATTTTTAACCATTTTGCATGTTGGGATATCATTGAATCTACAACTCTTACAAAAGCAGCATAAGTAATAAAAGTTCCGTGCCTGCCTGTTAGTAAGTACCCTTCAAGCCACCCTTCACACATATGCTCGCTAAGGTAAGCGTCCATAACTCTGCCTTGTCTTGCAATGCTTTCATCACTTGGATAAATTTCTGCGTTTAATACGTTGTTTGTTGTTTCATACACTGCACCCATTCGGTTTGAAACCATTTCATCTGGGCTAAATATCCTAAAATTGTTTGGGTTTCTTTTTATAATATCACGAATAAACTTGCTTAAAACAGTTGTGTCTTGATTGTGTCTATCCCCTGCTGTTTTTACATCAACTGCATATTCTTTAAAGTCTGGCAAGTCAAGTTCTTTTAAAAACAAACCCCCATTTGCATTTGGGTTGCTACCCAACCGCATTGCACCTGTTGGGGCAAGTTCTTCAAGTTCTTCTAAAAATTTTCCGTTTTCGTCAAACAATTCTTCGGGTTTATAACTTTTTAACCAAGTTTCCAACTCCAAAATATGAGATTGTTCTTTCATTGAATATGGAACATGATAAGCATTGTGCGAATCTTCAATTTTCAAACCATCAACTTCTTTTGGGCAAGTCCAACCTTTGGGCGAACACAAAACAATCATTGGCCAAATTGGCCTTGCTGCGTTGTTTGTCGTTCTTGCTATTTTTTGAAGGTTTTTAATTTCTTTAATAACTTTATTAACAGTGTCGGCCATTTTTGCGTGCATTTCTATTGGTTGTGAACCTTCGACAAAATAAGGTTTCCAACCGCAACCTTTAAAAAAATCTTCAAGTTCTTCATGTGAAATTCTTGCCAAAACGGTTGGGTTAAAAACTTTGTAACCATTAAGATGCAAAATCGGTAAAACTGCGCCATCGGTAATAGGATTTAAAAACTTGTTTGAGTGCCAAGAAGTTGCAAGAGGACCTGTTTCGGCCTCTCCATCGCCAACAATAGCGGTTGCAATAAGGTCAGGATTGTCAAAAACTGCTCCAAAAGCGTGCCCCAAAACATAACCAAGTTCGCCACCTTCGTGGATTGAGCCCGGCATTTCCGGCGCTACATGGCTGGAAACCCCAAAAGGAAAACAAAATTGTTTGCAAAACTTTTTTAGTCCTTTTTCATCTTGACTAACTTGTGGATAAAATTCTGAATAAGTGCCTTCCAAATAAGTATTTGCAGTCCAAAAATGTCCCCCATGCCCTGGTCCAGAAAGAAGTATCATATTCAAATCAAATTTTTTTATTGCTCTGTTAAGATGAACATAAACAAAATTTTGCCCCGGTGCTGTTCCCCAAGGTCCAACAATTCTTTGTTTTATGTCTTTTTTTGTTAAAGGTTTTTTTAACAAAGGATTATCCAATAAATATAATTGAATGGCAGACAAATAGTTTGTTGCTCGCCAATACGCGTTCATTTTTTCTAAAACGGCTTTACTCGGTCTATCTTTTTGTAAATAACTTTTATCCATAAACTAATTCCCTTATAAAAATCAGTTTATCAAAAAAACAAAAAAAAATCAAACAAATACTATTGTTCTCTTTCTTTTTGGTTGTTTTTAAGTTGTTTTTGAAAGTTTTGTTCAAATTCAAAATTCTCATTTTGAATTGCTTCTATTTTCTGATAACAAAAAGTGTCTTTTATTTTATAGTAATCTAAATAAAACTCCGGGCCCTTTTTTGAAAAATTTAAAACAGTTTTCATTATTTTTTGAATATCATATAATTTTTCTTTTTTTATTTCATCCATATCCGCTTTGACTTTTTCAAAAGTTTGATTATCTTGCAATTCTTGCATAACATCAACAGCAACTTCAATAGTGTTTTTGTCAACAACACCTGACCAAACACCAACACCAAGTTCACGCCATTCATTTAACCTTTCCGGATAAATAATGTTTTTTACCTGTTTTTCCCAACTATCCATAAACCTTTTTGATACTGGATTTTTTTTGTTAGACAATAATTTGCCTCTTTCTAAAATCCTTTTCATAATTCTCATCACCCTTTTATTATAAATCAAAAATTATGTGGTAAAAGTTCTTTTATTGTAAATATTTTGTATTCTTTTGTCGATTTGCAAACAATTATTTTCATATCACTTGAAAATTCTGCCAAAACCTGCAAGCACGCACCGCAAGGATAGCAAAAATCTTTTTTGGAATTTGAAATGATTGCTATTGCCAAAAAATCTTTTTCGCCCGAGTTGACTGCTTTAAAAACCGCAGTTCTTTCAGCGCAAACTGTCAGTCCATAACTTGCATTTTCAACATTTGCACCGCAATAACTTTTGCCATTTTTGGTCAGCAGACAAGCTCCAACTTTAAAATTAGAATATGGCGAATAACTACCCTTTAAAGCTTTATATGCTTTTGTTATCAATTCGTTTTCCATTTTTCCCTCAATATTTTTTAATTTTGTGGTTGGTCAAAAATTTCTTTTATTTCAGAAGTATCTTGCATTTCTGTTATGTCTTCTGCGTTCTCATTGTTTGTTTGCTTGTTGGTGTAATATTTGTCTTTGTTTACAAAAGAAAGCCATTCCCCAATCCATCTTAATTTTATTCTACCGGTTGAACCATTTCTATGTTTTGCAATTTCAAGTTCAATTATGCCCTCGCCATCTTCGCTAACAACATCGTTATATTTTGCTGGATTGTATATAAACAAAACAATGTCAGCATCTTGTTCTATTGCTCCTGAATCTCTTAGGTCTGAAAGCATTGGTCTGTGGTCGTTTCTTGTTTCCACTGCTCTTGACAATTGTGAAAGTAAAATTATTGGAATGTTTAGTTCTTTTGCTGTTATTTTTAAATTTCTTGTTATTTCGCTGATTTCAAGTACACGATTTTCTGTGTTTAATCCACTTTTCATAAGTTGCAAATAGTCAATCATAACAAGATCAAGCCCTTTTTCTCTTTTCAAACGACGGCATTTTGACAAAATATCCATAGGGGTGTTGAGACCATTGTCATCAACAAATATGCTTGCACCATTTAGTGTTTTGTTTGCTGTCCATAATGCTTGCCAATCTTTTTCGGAAAGCGTTCCATTAAGCGCTTTTTCCATACTTACGCAAGCAACACTGCAAAGCGACCTTTGGGCGAGTTGTTCCAAAGGCATTTCAAGTGAGAAAACAGCACACTTTTTTCCATAAGTGATTGCAGAGTTGTTTATAATATTCATTGCCAAACTTGTTTTACCAACTCCGGGACGAGCGGCAAGTAAAATCAAATCTGAATTTTGCAAACCATTTGTTATATGGTCAAATTCTTTAAATCCTGTTGGAATACCACGCAAGACACTGCTGTCTTTTGCTATTAAATCAAACTTGTCAATAACCTTTTTCAATCCTTTTTCAATGTGTTGCAAAGAAGAACTATCTTCGCTTTGCGCAAGGTCAAAAATTTGTTTTTCTGCAAAAGCCATTGCCTCTTGACTGTTTTCTTTTTCAAATGCAACTTCTGTTATTTTTTGCCCCGCATCAATCAAATTTCTTAATTTTGAATGGTTCTTAACAATGTTTAAATAATGTTTAAAATTGCTTGCACTTGGCAAATTGTTTGTCAAAGAAGTTATGTAATCCAACCCTCCAACTGTTTCAAGTTCATTTGCTCTTTCAAGTTTGTCTACCAAAGTTACAAAGTCGACAGGTTTGTTTTCGGCATAAATATCAAGCATTTTTTGATAAATTGTTTTGTGTGCTTGCGAATAAAAATCATCTGCTTTCAATTTTGCCAAAATATTTAGAGGCGCTTCTTCATCAATCAAAACACAAGCCAAAACTGCTTGTTCTGCTTCTAAACTGTTGGGTAAAATTTTGGGTGACTGTTTCATTTTTCTCTCCTTAAAAAATTTATACTAATCTGCAAAAGGATCTTTTTTTTTTGGTTGATTTTCCTTTTTTATTTCTTTCTTTTTCAAATATATGTCCAAGCCAAAATATATAAATGCACTTAAAACCACAACCAAAGTTATCACAACAAACTGATTGTTAACAAGCGATGGAACAAAATAATAAAGCAAAAATGTTACTACAACCAACAGTGGAAATGCAATTGCTAAAAACAAAAAAAATTGATTTAGTTTCTTTTTTGCATATCTTTTCTTATATTTATCCATAAAACCTACTTGCAAAGATTTTAGCATAATTTAAAATAAAAGGCAAGGATTGAAATGTAAAATAGTTTAACATAAAACAAAATTATTTGACAAATTCCGCCAAATTTGGTATATGTTAAATATACGGAGAACAAAATGAACAATATACGAAGTGAATTTATGTTTAATCAAAGCAAAAAAGAGTTTGAAGAATTGTCACAACGTGTTAAAGAAAAAATCATTATTAATTATGTAAGGAATGGTGTTTCTATGAACACAACAGGTACTTTGACCAAAGTTTTGCCTTTTAAAGGAATTGAATATAGTGGGGGATTTTTGCCCTTTGTTAGCAAAGAAATTCTGATAAGAAAGATTATAACTGATGACAATATAATTGTTTATGACCGTGAATTTATGATAGGTCAACAAGCAAAAGTATTGGGTAATTTAAGAAAATATAAAGTTGCAATTTTGGGCTCAACAAGTGGCACCAAAAACGAATATGTTGACAATCTAAGGCAAGATTTGTAAAAATAAAAATTTAAAAAAAGTTTACCGCGCGGTAAACTTTTTTTGTTTTATATGTATGTTTTTTTCTGTTTTTATAATATTATTTTTCTTGTGCTTTTTCTTGTTCTGTTGTTTTGGTTTGCTTTTTAAAATCAATATTGAGTAATTGTTTTGTTGAGTTTAAAGATTTTTCTTTTCTGGCAATAACATCTCTTACATATTTTTTTGCAGAATCTTCCATTTTTGAAACTTCTTTAAGAAAAGTTGGTCTGCCTTTAAATTTTTCTTTTAAAACTTCACAAAGGTATATTTTAAAAACAGCATCAGTTGATTCATACGAACTATAACCTATGCCACCTTCTAATTCGTATTTTCTTTTACTTGCAAATCTAAAACGCTAATACAAGAAATTGAATCAATATAAAATTCTGGCAAATCATTTAGCCAAAAAGTGCTAATTGTGTGCTCGCTTTTAAAAACCCTATTTCCTTTTTTTGATTTTTGGGATACTGCGAATATTGTTCTTTCGTTTTTGTTGTTTTTAGGCGCAATTTGAACTGTTGCATCAAAATCTTCATCATTGGCAATCAATTCAATTGCTTTTCTATAATCTTCATTATCTATAAAGCCTTGTAAGGTTAATTTTGCAGTTCCTAATTCTTTCTTTGTTCCATATTTTTTCCATTTTTTTCTCCATTGTTTGTATATTATAATATTATCTCGAACTTGTCAACCTCCAATTTTTTCAAAAAGTTGAATTACAACAAAAAAACCGCAAGTGGGTTTGCTTGCGGTTTTTGTTTTAAAAATAAATTTGGGTTAAAATTTATTTTTTTGATTAATTTTTTGATATTTGCTTATTATTAAGTCTTTCAATTTTATTTTTAAGAATTAATAATTTTTTGTTATTCAATGATTGTTGCAACAACGCCAGAACCAACAGTTCTTCCGCCTTCACGAATAGCAAAGCGAAGACCTTGTTCAATAGCGATTGGAGTGATAAGGTTGATTGTCATTGTGATGTTATCTCCTGGCATAACCATTTCAACGCCTGCTGGCAAATCAATTGTTCCTGTTACGTCTGTTGTTCTAAAATAGAATTGTGGTCTGTAACCATTAAAGAATGGTGTGTGACGTCCGCCTTCTTCTTTTGTTAGAACGTAAACTTGTGCAGTGTATTTTGTGTGAGGTTTAATTGTTCCTGGTTTGCAAATAACTTGACCTCTTTCGATATCTGTTCTTTGAATTCCACGGAGTAATAGGCCAACATTGTCTCCTGCTCTTGCTTCGTCAAGAAGTTTTCTAAACATTTCAACGCCAGTAACTACTGTTTGTTTGTTTGAACCCATTCCAACGATTTCAACGGTTTCGTTAATTTTAACAATACCTCTTTCTACTCTTCCTGTTGCAACTGTTCCACGACCTGTGATTGTGAAAACGTCTTCAACTGGCATTAAGAAAGGTTTGTCGGTTTGTCTTTCTGGTTCTGGAATGTAAGAGTCAACAGCTGCCATCAATTCGTCGATTGCTTTAATTGATGAATCGTCATTTTTTCCGTTTTGAAGTGCTTCAAGAGCTTTCAAAGCTGAACCTCTAATTATTGGAGTTTTATCCCCTGGGAAATTGTATTCTGTTAATAGGTCACGAATTTCCATTTCAACAAGTTCAAGCAATTCTTCATCATCAACTTGGTCACATTTGTTCATAAATACAACAATGTATGGAACTCCAACCTGACGAGCAAGCAAAATGTGTTCTCTTGTTTGAGGCATTGGGCCATCAGCGGCCGAAACAACTAGGATAGCACCGTCCATTTGAGCGGCTCCTGTTATCATATTTTTAACATAGTCAGCATGTCCTGGACAGTCAACATGGGCATAATGCCTTTTTTCTGTTTCGTATTCAACATGGGATGTGTTAATTGTTATTCCTCTTGATTTTTCTTCTGGTGCGCTATCAATTTCATCATATCTTCTTTTATCTTTTCCAAATCTGAAAGTAATTGCGGCAGTAAGTGTGGTTTTACCATGGTCAACATGTCCGATTGTTCCAATGTTAACATGTGCCTTGGATCTGTCAAATTTTTCCTTTGCCATTTTTATTTATCTCCTTTAAAAATTTTATTGTTATTTTTTTCTTTAACACTTGAATTATACACAATCAAGTAGTAAAATGCAAGCATTTTTTTACATTAAATAAGTTGTAATTTTGTGGTTTTTTGTAATTATTTCTTTGATCGTTCGCCAATAATTTTTTCTTGAATGCTTTTTGGCACTTCGGCATATTTTTTAAATTCCATAGTAAATTGTCCGCGACCTTGTGTTTGAGAACGAAGGTCTGTTGCATATCCAAACATTTCCGCCAAAGGAACTTCTGCATTGATAACTTGAACACCAGGTTTTGTTTCGTTGCCTTGAAGCATTCCTCTTCTTGAAGTAAGATTGCCCATAACCGTTCCCAAATATTCGTCTGGAAGTTCAACTTGAACTGCCATAATTGGTTCTAACAAAACTGCTCCACCTTTTGCACAGCCATCTTTAAATGCAAGCGAACCTGCAATTTTGAAAGCCATTTCAGAAGAGTCAACTTCGTGGAACGAACCATCATAAACTGTAACTTTGAAATCAACAGTTTCATACCCTGCCAAAATTCCATTCATTCTTGCTTCTTGTATTCCGTTGTTTATTGGTTGAATATATTCTTTTGGAATTGAACCGCCAACAGTTTTGTCAACAAATTCATAGCCTTGACCTTGTGGAAGTGGTTCCATTTCAATTTGACAATGTCCATATTGACCTTTTCCGCCACTTTGTCTAATAAATTTTCCTTCTGCTTTGACTTTGTTTTTGATTGCTTCTTTGTAAGCAACTTGTGGTTTTCCAACATTTGCTTCAACTTTAAACTCTCTAAACATTCTGTCAACAATAATTTCTAGGTGAAGTTCGCCCATACCGGATATAAGTGTTTGTCCTGTTTCTTGGTCTGTTTGAACTCTAAATGATGGGTCTTCACGCATAAGTTTTGCAAGCGCTAATGACATTTTTTCTTGCATATCTTTTGTTTTTGGTTCAATAGCAAGTTGAATAACGGGGTCAGGGAATTCCATACTTTCCAAAACTATTGGGTGTTTTGCATCGCAAAGTGTGTGCCCTGTGATTGTGTCTTTAAGCCCAACAATTGCAGCAATGTCGCCCGCACCAACTTCAGAAATTTCTTGTCTTGTGTTTGCGTGCATTCTTATAAGTCTGCCAACTCTTTCGGTTTTTCCGGTTACAGAATTGTAAACGTAAGAACCTGCTTTTAAAAGTCCGCTGTACACTCTAAAAAATGTCAAGCCTCCAACAAACGGGTCTGTTGTAATTTTAAAAGCTAAACCTGCAAAATATGCATCTTCTTTTGCTTCTCTTTCTTCTTCTTTGTTTGTGTCGGGGTTTGTTCCTTTTATGCTGTCAATGTCTAATGGTGAAGGCAAAAAGTCAACAATAGCGTCCAAAAGCATTTGCACACCTTTGTTTTTGTAAGAAGAACCGCACAAAACAGGAGTTAGTTGTTTTGAAATAGTTGCTTTTCTTATTGCTTTCTTTATTGTTTCTAAATCTATTTCTTCACCAGCAAAGTATTTTTCAAGCAAAACGTCATCAGTTTCAACAACTGATTCAATCATTTCGTTGCGTAGTTTTTCTGCTTGTGCTTTATACTCTTCGGGAATGTCAATAATTTCAATATTAACACCTTGGTCATCTTTATATATTTCGGCTTTCATTGTCAAAAGGTCAATAATGCCTGAAAAAGTTTCTGAAGAACCAAGTGGAAGTTGAATAGGAAGAGGTTTTGTGTGAAGTCTAAGTCTTATTGACTCAACGCAACCCATAAAATCTGCCGCATCTCTATCCATTTTGTTAATATAAACAATTGCAGGAACTTTATATCTTGTTGCTTGTCGCCAAACTGTTTCAGTTTGAGGTTGAACTTTATCTCTTGCACTTAAAACAAGCACAGCACCATCAAGCACTTTTAAACTTCTTTCAACTTCAATTGTGAAATCAACGTGCCCCGGTGTGTCTATAATATTAATTTTATGACCTTTCCAATTACAAGTTGTGCAAGCGGAAGTGATTGTTATACCCCTTTCTTGTTCTTGTTCCATCCAGTCCATAGTTGCAGCACCATCATGCACTTCGCCGATTTTGTGGTTTTTTCCTGTGTAAAACAGAATTCTTTCGGTTGTTGTCGTTTTTCCGGCATCAATATGTGCCATAATACCGACATTTCGTGTTAATTTTAATGGTTCCATCGCCATTTATTTCTCCTTTCCCGCCTTTATAAGCGGTATTTTATTATGATTTTTATTTGTTTTTTGTTGGGTTTTATAATACAAGTTTTTCGCCTTTTGCTTTCATGTCAAGGGGCTGAGAGCCAACGTGACCCTACGCTAGTCGCTCCCGTGTCAGTTGCTAGCGTCCCCGTTTGCCCCTTGCTAATAAATCAAACTGCACCGCCTCCAAAATATCATTGCTTATCGGCACTCAAATCCCCCATTTTCCTTCGACTTTGTCTTGGAAAATCAAGCCCGCTTCTGCATTGGGTGGGCTGGCTTCGCAATTTCCAACTTTCGTAAAAATTAAACACATGCTTAAATAAAAAACTTATTTCTCGTACTTTAAATTTTCAATTTTTGTGAGCGGGTTTCAAGGCTCGCCCCGCTTTGACTTGGCTAAGGTAGTGTACTTTTTGGTACATACCTGTCAAGGTAAGGTGGGCAGAAACGCAAAAAACCGCCACAAAAATTGAAAATTTTACCAGCGGAAGTGCGCGAATGCTTTATTCGCTTCCGCCATTCTGTGCATTTCTTCTTTTTTCTTTACTGATGCACCGGTGTTGTTAAAAGCATCAAGCAACTCGCCAGCAAGTTTTTCTTGCATAGTTCTTTCGCCATTTCTTTTTCGGGCAAAATTGACTATCCAACGAATACCTAATGTTTGTCTTCTTTCAGGTCTTATTTCCATAGGAACTTGATATGTTGCTCCGCCCACTCTACGACCTTTTGTTTCCAAAACGGGTTTAACATTTTCAAGTGCTTGTGTAAACACAGCAAGTGGTTCATTTCCTGTTTTTTCTTTTATCAAATCAAAAGCGCCATAAACAATTCCTTGTGCAATACCTTTTTTTCCATCTAACATAACTTGATTAACAAGTTTGGTCAAAAGTTTGCTATTGTGAATTGGGTCAGCCAAAACATCTTTTTTGACCGCTCTATTTCTTCTTGGCATAATATTTTTCTCCTTTTTAGCAATTAGTTACAATATAATCTAAATTGCAATTTTTTAATTTACTTATTGTTTATTTTGGTTTTTTGGCACCATATTTTGACCTGCTTTGGTTTCGTTTTGCAACACCTGACGCATCAAGCGAACCACGAACAATGTGATATCTCACACCTGGCAAATCTTTTACTCTTCCGCCACGAACAAGCACAACGCTATGTTCTTGCAAATTGTGCCCAATACCTGGAATGTAGCAAGTTGCTTCTGCACCGTTTGACAATTTCACACGGGCAATTTTACGAAGAGCAGAGTTAGGTTTTTTGGGAGAAGTTGTTTTAACAGAAAGACAAACTCCACGCATTTGCGGATTACTTTCAAGAAGCGGTGATTTGCTTTTTCTTTTAAAAGTTTTTCTACCTTTTCTAACCAATTGATTAACTGTTGGCATATTTTTCTCCTTTCCGCCATAAAAGGCGATATTTGTTTTTTTTAAAAAAACATAAAATAAAATGAATTGATTGGGTAAATTCAATTCATCAAAAAGCATACTTAAATTTATAAAAACCCCACGAACATTTTCAGTGTGCTGTAGACACCTGCCGTTGAAGTTTTCAAAAAGTAGAACTTTTTGGCAAAGATAAAAACCTTTTGCTTTGCTAATATAACAAAAAAACTCCCCGTTGTCAAGGGGAATTTTGCTATTATTTTTTTGTGGTTAAAACATAAAAATATATTATGTGTTTTCAATTAAAACTGATGTGTTGTCTGTGTTTATTGTTATGGTAAAATGATTCAATATATTATATTTATAAATTTTGTCAACCAAAATTTGTTTTGTATAAAATTTGTTTATTTTTGCAACAAAATTTTCGATTTCATTTTCGTCGGCAATAATTTCACCTGATTGATTATAAATTTTTTCATAATCTCTTGTGAAATAACCATCGGAAAAAATACCGCTTGTGAACGAAACAAAAAATGAATTTGCTATATCTTCTTCATCAAAAATATTATAACCATTTGAAATTGCATCATTATAATCTAAATTAAACAAAATACTAATGGTTTTGTTTAAGTCATAAGGGTTTGTAAATTCCTCAATATTTTGTGCTGGTAGTTTTGAACTGTAAATGCAAGCGGGAACTCTATAAGTTTCATTGTCATAAATATTTCTTTTGTTTATATTTTTCATTATATAACCAACGTCGTTTCCATAACAATTATGGTCTGCATAAAGAACAATAGTTGTGTTACCTTGCAAATTTTTTTCTTGCAGATTTGCAAGTATTGCTTCAAGAGTTTTATCCAAATCCATTGCGCCAACTTTATAATTCAAAAACAAATCAACATCGTTTTTTGACATTAAACTTAAATCAACGTTATAGTTTTCAATCATATATAAACTAAACAAATCAAAATCTTCTGTGTTTTCAAACAAATCGTAATAGTTTAACAAACTTTCTTTTTTATAACCATAATCAGCATGCGTACTCATTGTTGCATAGGCAGAAAAAAACTTTTCGCCGTTGTTGGGGATTAACTGATCTTTAACTGCGTCAAAAAACATCAAATCAGAACATATAGTAGTAAAAGAAGAAGTTACATAGTCCATTTCGGTTTTGTTTGCAAAATATAAATTTTCAAAACCCGTTGCTGGCATAATTTTATTTCTGTTGTAAAAATAATCTAAAAATGAATGAAAATAATTTGAACTGTATTCTCTGTTTGAAAACATTGAAGCAAGAGAATATGGTGTGGAAATTGGTATACCATTAACCGAGTCTGGCATTATGCAACTGCTTGGCATTCCCGCGAAATTTATAATACCTTCACTGATATTTGTTTTGTTTTTGCTATAATAATTTGTTAAACAAACTGAATTTTCATACATTGAATATAGTGTTGGCGTGTAAATTGGGTCAATAGCAAACCATTCAAGACTTTCTGTTAAAATGCAAATCAAATTGTCACCTTCCAAAATGCCTTGATTTACTGTTGAACCATTTTGGTTGTGATTATCTAGCAATGTTTGATATATATTAGACTTGGTTGAACTTGTTATTTGCAAGTTTGAACCAAAAACAAGATTGATAAGTTCCTTTGTATAAAAACCAAAAAATCCAAACTTTTCCAAACTGTTATATTTAAAAAGCAAATTTTCATAAAGAGAGTTATCGTTGGTTACATCAACCGAAGCAATAGAATCAGCACTAACAGTACTTTTTATTTGTTGTTGAGAAATACAAAAAAATGAAGAAGTTGCTATTATTATTGCAATAAAAACGCAAAATGTATCTTTAAATTTTGGAATTGAAAAATATATTTTTTCTTTTTTTGCATATTTTGTAAAAAATATGTTTATGGCAATAAACAAAATAAAAACCAAAACATAAATAGTTATTGCCGGAATATTAAAGTACGAAATATCTAAAACGCTAAATGTTTCAGTAAGCAAAAAAAGCATTTGCAAATGAAACACATCGCCGAATACCATATAAACGCAAGCATTTATGCAATTAACTACTATAATAAAAGTAAGAAATAAATAAGAAGTTACTTTTTTTGCAATTTGGTTTGGCATTAAAAATATTATCAAACTTAATCCAAAAACAATAGAAAGTTCAAGCAAAAAATATTTAGGTACAATATTCATTCCAAGCCATAGGGCGTTTAAGACATTTAAAACAAATGTAAATCCAATAAATATTAAAGGATAAAATATATCTGCATAACATATTCTTCTTTTTGTTCTTTTTTCTTTTGTGATTTCCATTTTCCTAAACACCTTTTACAAAAATTTTATTTTGTTTTTTACAACAGTAATTTCAAAGTTTTTCATCAATTTTTTTTCGCCATCAATATTGATGGGAACTTCATTTTCAAATTTTATTTTAATATTGTCAGTGTATAACTTTACAATATTTTTATCTTTTTCAACATTTTTGAAACCTTTTATATAAACTTTAAAAAGTTTGATTTTGTCAAAAAATCTTATTTTTTTTGATTTTGTTTTTATAAAAAACAAGTCAATATTTCCATCGTTTAAATCAGCATTTTTGTTGATTTTAAAACCTGATAAATATTTTGTGTTTAATGCAAAAAGGCAAGAACAGTATCCGCAATAATTAAAATCTTTTGTTTTTATATCCACCCAAATTGCTTTTTGTTTAAACCAAATTTTTAATATGTGAAAAACATAAGCAATTTTACCAAAAATATTTTTTAGTTTTTGAGAAGTTTGATAACTTGTGTCAGTAAAAATCCCAAAGCAACAGACATAGATTCCATAATTGTCGTTTATTTTCATCAAATCATAAGGTGTGGTTTTGTCAAGGTTGATATTTTGCAAAGTTTTTTTTATATTAGGTGAAATTTTAAGAGTTTTTGCAACATCGTTGACAGTGCCAGAGGGTATGTAACCAATTTTTATTTGAGTGTTTGTTTTTGCAATAGCCGAAACGCATTCGCTTAATGTTCCATCTCCGCCGGAAATCACAATTACATCAAAATGCTTTGCATTTTCCAACAAAAATTTATATGCATCAAGAGATGCTTTTGTTTCGTAACATTCAACTTCATTATAAAAAGTTTTTAATTGGTTATAAATATAATCAAATTTTTTTACAATCTTCCCTTTCCCACTTTTTGGATTAAAAATAAACAAACATTTCATAACCATTAAATTATAACACTTTTTAAAACCAAAGTCAATTTTGTGGAGTTTTTTGTTTTTTTGTGTAAAAAAATGCAAAAAAAATGCCTAAAATGTTCAAATATTTTGACATTTTAGGCGATATGTTTAATAATTTATAAAAAATTGCACAATAATCCCGTTTTATTTTTCTTTTTCAGTTTGCTGAATTTTTTGCTTTTCAAGGCGTGTTATTTCTTTGTTTGTTTTATAAACAACATACTTTGGATATAACAACCCAAAACTTGCTCCAAAAACAGCACCCAAAGCGGGGGTTGCAAAATTTGGAATTAGTTGTTGAATTTCAAAATTTGTTATTGGAAAAAACCAATCAAACACTGCATTAGCCATAACCACACCAGTTCCAGCACCCAGCCCCATAATAGTGGAAGCAATAACTTTTTGCGGGCAAATATATTCATAATGTTCTTTTTTTCTTTTTAATTCACTATATTTTTTTTGATTTTCTAGTGTCAATTCATCAGTTTTCATTTTTTCTCCCAACTTTTATTTGTTGGTTTTATTATAACCTAAAACAAAAAAGTGTCAAGGGCAAGTTTTTGACTTTTGCAAGTCTATTAATTTTATTTATTATTCTTTCTATAAAACCGCGTCCAAAGAGTGTGGGTGTAAAAAATCAAAAGGCAAATAATTGTTGCAATTGATTTGCCTATGTAGGAAGCGGAAAGCGAGTTCAAAAATGCCGAGCCAAGACTGCCCATATATATAAAAGTTAAGCCAAAATAAATTAAGGAATTTATTATGCAGGCAACAAGCATAACAACAACTATTGTTAAATACCAATTAAATTTTTTGTTTCTTAACCAATCATAAACAAAAATCATTGCCCAAATTGCAAAGAACGTGGCAATTATGCTGTTTAAGTGTGAAAGCGAACTCCAAATTAAGTTTGCAGACAAACCGCTTTGCGAATATGAACCCGCAAAAGCCAAAATTGCAGTGAAAAAAATTGATGCAATTGAAGTGTAAAGCAAAGATTTCATTGCTTCTTTTCCATAATCAATATACATTAACAAAACGCAGAACACAAAAAGAGTGTATATTATGGAATCTAGCCCAAAAACAAAGTTGCCAATAACAATGGGATAACTTCCAACATTATAAATATTTGCACCAATAATTGAACCAATACCAACCGTGAAAAGTCCATTTTTGTTAAAAATTTTTAAAGCAAATAAAAACAGAATAAAAACAACTGCTGTAAAAATGCTATAAAATAATAGATTGTTCATATAACTTCCTTATCTTATGTTTGAATATTTGAGTAAAGGTTATACAAAAACAAAAAAAATGTCAAACTTATTTAACATTTTTGAATTTATTTATTTTGAAAAAAATGTGTCGCGAATTCTATCTCGTTTTGCTTGTTGAACTTTTGTTATACCACCATTATTGCTTTCGTGTTGCAATTTTATTTGAATTTTTGCTGGGACATAAGGAGTTTCTTCTAACAATTTTCCATCTTTGCCAACAACTGCAAATTTGTTTGTGCCAATTAAAACAACTCCAAAACCTTTTTTATAATCTTCGCAAGAGTCATATTCTTGTGGATAACCTTTTTTTGAAAGAATTTCAACTAACTTAAATTTATTGTTGGGGTCATTCTTGCTTGCAACTTTCACATAACATTGTTTGTTATGTTTGCTTACAATGCCAAATCCTTCTGAAAAATCTTTGCAATATGTGTATTTTCCACCCAAATCAATAATATTTCCGTTGTCATTATAAACATATCCGTATCCACCGCCTACATATTCAACCTTGCCAACATTATCTTTTAAAGCGTTTGCGTTTTTAAACTTTTTTGCCTTGATATCAAGTTCGCCATTTTCGTATGTTGCATAACTTATCGTTTCTTCGTTTCTGTTAACAATTAAGGTTGTGTTGTTTTCAATGTCTTCGCATTTTGGAAAAAAACATTTGCTTAAAATTCTGTTGGAAGTTTTGTCATATTCACGTGATAAAACTATTTTCAATTCGCCATTTTCGCCTTTTTTGAAAAATGAATGGGTTCCGTCTTGATGCACAACTCTGGCAATTCCGTTGCTAAATTCAAAACAATTTTTAAAAGGTTTTGAAATATCTATAACTTCATTATTTGCCAATTTAACATAATTCATTGAATTGTCATCATTAACAACTCGCCCAATGCCTTCTTTTATTGGAAAACAATTTAAAAAACTATCATATAAAACATTGATATTTTCCCCATTCATAACAGCATAATGCCAGCGGTTATTTGTGTCCATAATTCTGCCGACACCTTCTTTAACTTTTTCGCAATGCTGAAAAGTTTGGGTTATTGGTGTTATTCCATCTTTTGTTATATAAACATAACTTTGTTTGCCGTTAAAATTTTCTACGATACCATAATTTTCACTTGGCAAAAAACACTTATTAAATTTTTGCGGAAATTGTGTTATTTCGCCATTGTTATAAAAAATATAACTCATTGTGCCATCTTTGTTTTCAACCACACCTATATCGCACGCAAGCAAAGATGCTTTTTTAAAACTGCCCAAAAATTTTATTTTATTGTTTTCTATTTTTATATATTTATATTTTTCATCAACACCTTGAACCACGCCAATATCGCCTGAAAAACCAATCAAGGAAGCGAACTTGTCGGGGTAAATCACGCAAGATTTTGCATCATAAATTTGCCAATAACTTAGCGTATAATCCGCTTCGTCATTACTTGTTTCCCGCTTGTTTTTGTCAAAATAAACACCAATAAATCTATCTGACAAAATCTTAAATTTTGAACTGCTTTCTAAAACTTTCATAACCAACCTTTTGTTTAAAACAAATATAACATACCGCAAAGAAAAAGTCAAATTTTAGTTTTTTGGAGGTAGAGCATAAATGAAAAACCCGCAAGGTTTTTTTGCCTGCGGGTTTCTTAAAAAAACTTTTTTAAATTCCTTGCGTTTAGTTTTACTGATTTGTAAATGTCTTGCGGTGTTTGAAGTTCTTTGTCAACAACAAACTTTCTTTTTCCGTTTTTGAAAAATGTGAGAACCCTTTTTTCTTCCGGCATTAAGCAGTGATGAACGCCGTTTCTGCCACTCATACTGTCTTGATAAGAACCAGTGCCAAGCACGCCAATAAAAAGGTTTTGGTTTTGCAATATCTTTGGCAAATCAATATGTCCCAAAGATTTGTCAAAATATACATCATCACAATCGCAAGTCAATCCCGCCAATTTGCTACGAATTTTTTCATTGTCAAGTAAATTTAATGGTTCAACTTTTATTTCTTCGCCAAGTGCAAAATATTCAGGCATTGCAATCAACAAACTTCCATCAACTATTCGCCAAGCAAATTTGCTATCAGTATTTTTTTCGCCAATCACTTTATAAATGTTAACCATACTATCTTTTACAGTATATTTCCCATTTTCTAAAAGTATATTTGGCTCATTAACTGAAAATTTCTTACAATTATTTTTCAAATATTTAATAATTCCGCTTGCCCAAGAATTGTAGTCAAAATCGCTATTGGCGGGCAAAGGCGTTCCGCCACCAATATCAAAATTTACTATTGTTTTAAACTGCTTTTTCATGGGAATAAAATACTCTGCAAAAGCGATTTCCAAGTTTTTATAAAATTTTTCTTGTTCAAAACTAAACCCTCTCTGATGAAAATGCACAGTTGTAAAAACAAGTGTTTTTGTAGTTTTTAGTTTTTCCAAAACAACTCGCAACTCGTCTTTTGTCAAACCAAATCTATCTCTTTGAGTTTCTTCATTTTCGTCATGATAAAGGCTTTCCAAATTTATTCTAACACCAATTTTCAAAGGTTTGTTTATTTTTGATTTTATCAATTCTTCAAATTCTGCCAAAGAATCAACAATGTTAGTTATGTTGTATCCTTTTTCTGACATTTTTACTATTTCGTTTATATAATCTTTTTGTTTGTAACCATTACAAAAAATAACTTTGTTCTGTAAAACTTTTTTTGCAGATTGCAAAAGTTTTTTTGTAAAAAGTAGGTCATAAAAACTTGAAGTTTCTATACCGTCGGAAAATTTGCTAGCAGTGAAAATCATATCACTAGAATAATTGGCTTTATTTGCATTTAGATAAAGGCATTTGCCCTTATAACTTTCATTTTTTATTGCAGTGTTAAAAGCAGTTTTTAAATTACAAACCCTCTTTTCAATCAGGTCTAAAAAAACGAGTTTTAACGGAGTGCCGAATTGTTCGGCTACATCGCTCAAACTTACATTATTGTATACAAATTTTCCTTGTATAATTTCTTCAAATTTTCTCACATATTTATCCCTTTTAATTCTTACATTATATTCAAAACATTTGCAAATGTAAATAAAAAAATAAATAATTTTTTTTCAATTTTTTCTACACTATTTTTCTTACAAAAAAACAGTAATTTTTTCTATTAAATATCGCTGTTTTTATGTTTATTTTCTATCAAAATTTTTTGTTTTGTTTTATCATAACTTGCCCACAAAATATTTTTAAGTTGTTTTGATTTTTTTATTTTCAATTTTTCAAAAAGCCACTTTTTATCTTTTTTTATTGCTCTTAAATTTTCTTTGATAATTTCCCCATCAACTATCAAATATTTTATCAATTTTGCTTTTGGCGGGTTTATTTTTATATCATTTGCCACAATAGGTTTTTGGTCTGACTTTGGCATAACGCTTAATTTACCGTTTGGTTCAAATATTGCAAAGGCAACATTTTTTATATCAAAATAACCTTGCTGTCTGCACAAAGAAAGCAAGTCAAAAAAGTCTAATTTGCTAATTTTTAATTGCCCAAAATCAATTTCGCCATTGTTTATCACAATTATTGGCTTGCCCTTAAAAAATTTTTTAAACGGCAAAGTTTTGCGACCCAAAAAAGTAACAAGCATATCAAAAATAACAAAAACTGATATTGCAATCAAATAATAATAAAAATGATTTTCGCCTAAATCGTTGCCATTTCGGCAGAAATAGAACCTATTGAAATACCTATTGCATAGTCAATAAATTCAAGTTGTGCAATTTGCTTTTTGCCCAAAATTTTGGAAATAACAAACAAATACAAAACAGACATTCCCGAAAAGGCAAGCAATCTTAATATTTCCATAAAAACAATAATAGACATTTTGTAGTTTATTTAATCAAATATATTTTTGAAAATATGCAAAATTTTGTTTTATTAATGTTATGCAAATGCTAACGAACTCGGATAATATGATATGCAAACCTAACGTATTTGATGATATACCAAGTTGTGCCAACTTGGATAAAAAATCTCTATTTTCAATTGAGATTTTTTGGCGGAGAAGGAGAGATTTGCTCCGCTTTGTAAGCAGTGTTATTTGGCTGGGCGCGCTATCACGCCTGGGCGGGCAAACTTGCCACTGGCAACTTTGCTTTTCCGCCCGTTCGAATCCTGTTTGCTATCTGCAAACATTTTGCTAACGCAAACTCTTCTCTCACCAAACAAAAAAACACCGCTAACGCAGTGCTTTTTGTTTGGCGGAGAAGGAGGGATTTGAACCCTCGCGCCCTTTTACAAACCTACTCCCTTAGCAGGGGAGCCCCTTCGACCTCTTGGGTACTTCTCCAAACATTAAACTATTGTTGTCAAAAATTTGTTTTCTAGACACTAAAAAATTTTTTTGCTTTTTAAGCAAGTTGATATTACCACATTCAAAACAAAATGTCAACAAATTACAACCTTTCAATTTTATATTTACCAATGTTTTGTTAAATGCTAAAATGCATTATTCTGTAACATTTATAGTTATAGTTTCCCTAATAGGAAGGTCATTATTAAAAATTGTAAGTGAAACTTCTCCCGCTCCGCTAAATGTAATTGACAATTTCGTTGGATATAATGAATTATCATTAAGTATTTTTTCCCTATTGTCTAATGTCCAAAACCAATTTTTTTGAATAGTATTGTTATCCCTGTCTTTTATATAGATTGTAAAAGAAACCGTTGGATACTCATTTTCATAAGGACACAAAGTTAAATTAAATGTTGCTGTTTTTTCTTCTGGGTTATATTCAATCCAATCTTCTTCAATGTCCAGCGAAATATCAAAAACATAATCTTCTTCCTGCTGTTGGTTTTTTATAATATTTATTTCAATCGTTTTTACCAAATTGCCATTTAACTTTACAAAAACACTGCCATTGCCAACAGAAACTGCTGTTATAATGCTGTTTGATAAATCAAAATATTCGCAATTGCTTTTTTCAAACCCAACAGTGCGAACGGTTGCAGTTTGGGGTAAAATATTGTATGTGATAACAAATGTGTCGCCAATTTCCAATTCAATTTCATCGAGCAAATTTTCAACACTTTCGGCGTAAATTTGTGTTTCGCCGTTGGTTTTATAAATAGTATTATAAGTTTCTCTTTTTGTTTCATAATTACTTGTGCAAAAATCAAAATTGATTGCAGTTCCACTGACAACGTGAAAATCATAAATAACAAACAAATCCCCGTTGCTTTGTAAGTCAATTACTACATTTGAACTATGTTTCAAATCAGTATTTTTAAAATTTTGATTGTATGAAGTTTCAATTTTTAATGTATACCTAAAAACATTTGAATTTTCATCTGTGCCGGAATATAAAATGTCGGCATTTGTTATTGAAAAACTAACAAAACCGCTTGAGAGTTTTTCGGGGCGAGAAGAAAAAACATTTATTACAACAAAAGTAATAACACCTAAAACAAAGACAATTAAAACACTTACAGAACCCCAAACTTTTGACATTTCTGTTTTAGAATACACCAAAAAAACCCCAAATGCAATAGTATTAGAAAAAATTTGACAAAATCAAACAAAATAAAAATCTGTTTTTTAGTTTAAAATATTTAAACTATGATTTCAATTTCCCCTTGCAAAACAAAATGTTATTTGATATAATAAAAAAGTTTTAAAACAAATTGAAAAATTTTAAATCAAAAAATCAAAGAATTTGTTTGTCGTGTCAATAAAAACATTTATAGTAAATTATATAGCAAGGCACTTGACTAGTAATGATTGGAACAAAAACCGAATATCATTTGGATTGTTAGCTCAGTCGGTAGAGCAGTTGACTCTTAATCAAAAGGTCCGGGGTTCGAACCCCCGACAGTCCACCAAAAAATCTCAATTTTGCAATTGAGATTTTTTTATCCAATTTGGCACAACTTGACATATCGCCAAGTGCGTTGGCACTTATTTATGGAACTAGACAGCGGATAAGAGTTTGTGGAAGTGCTTTTGAAGAAAAAACATAAACATTAAAACAAAAATGCTTGAAAAATGCCCAATTTTATTAAATCATTACGAAAATGCAACTGCGAACGGATTTGTTGTGATCCGCATAACAAATTTGTCAGTTTTTTTAAATGATTTGAGTGTTGTTTCGATAAAAATTCTTCCAAACGGAAGATTTTTTATATTTATGTAAAACTTTTTTATTTTTTACCAAAGAAAAAACGGTATATCTCGCCCCAATCTTGCACCTCAATTATGTTGTTATTTTGCATACTAGGATTTGTTATATTTTTAAAATACAAACATTTAATTCCGTTGTCTGTTAGTTCCTTAACAACATTTTGAAAATCATCAATCATAAAATCAATCTCTAATTTTTTGCAAGTTTCAAGTTTACTCGACTGCTTGAAAAAAATATTATCATATTTGATTTTTTCTTTTGCCAATCTTTTTTTTGTATTTGTTATTTCGCTATCCGATATAACACCCCGCCTTGTTATAAAATAAATTTGGTGCTTTTCCGCCAATTTGTCTATAACGTATTTTGCATAAGGCATAAGTGGAGCGTGCTTTTGAATGTCTGTCATACAATCGTCAAAATATTGTTTTATCTCGCCTTCCGTCCATTCGTACCTATGTTGCGCTCTTATACAATTTGGATTTTTGACACCTTTCCCGCCAATGTTAACATCGAAAATTTCAGAGTATGCTCTAAACCAATTTTCGCTATCGAACACAACCCCATCTAAATCAATTCCTATTTTCATTTTTTCTCCTTATTCATAAATTTTTAGGGCAAGTTTTATTCCGTCCACACTTGAACTCATAATTCCACCCGCATAACCTGCACCTTCACCGCAAGAAAAAAGCCCTTTTATATTTGTTTCAAAATTTTCATCTCTCACAATGCGAATTGGCGAAGAAGACCGAGTTTCAATTCCTGTCAAAATCGCATCGGGATTGGCAAAACCTTTTATTTTTTTGTCAAAAACTTGCAAACCTTCTTTGATTGCTTCACTTGCAAATTTGGGCAAAATTTTGTTCAAGTCTGCAAACATCGCTTTTCCTTTACAAATTGATTTTATGCTTCCAATTTGCGTTGTTTTTTTGTTTGCAAAAAAATCTTTTAAAGTTTGAATTGGCAAAAAATGCCCGCCACTAATTTTATAAGTTTCTTGCTCCCATTTTGCTTGAAAATACATTCCGGCAAGCGGGTGGTCGCTTTCAAAATCGGTTGTTTTAACGCTAACCAAAATTGCGGAGTTTGAGTTTTCGCTTGCTCGGTCACTGTAACTCATTCCATTGCAAACAACGCCGTTATTCTCACTGCTTGCGTTAACAACATAACCGCCGGGGCAGTTGCAAAAAGTGTAAACACACCTACCATTTTTTAAAAAGCAAGACAATTTGTAGTCAGCCGGTGGCAAAAATTTAGCAAATTCGCCATATTGTGATTTTGAAATTTCACTTTGTTTGTGCTGAATTCTTAGACCAATGGAAAAAGGTTTTTGTGCAATATTTACTTTGTTCTTAAAAAGTATTTCAAAAGTTTTTCTTGCACTATGACCCAAACATAAAATTAATTTATCAGTTTTTATTTCAAAAATATTCCCATTGTTTTCAATTTCCGCAGAACATATTTTTCCGTTCTTTGTTTTAAAATTTAAAAATGTGTGTTCAAACAAAATGCTTCCGCCAAGTTCCACAATTTCGTTTTTCATTTTTTCAATCGCGGAAAGCAAAATGTCTGTGCCAATGTGCGGAGCGTTTGAATATTCAATTTCGGGGTTTGCTCCATATTTTACAAATGTACTTAAAACAAAATTGCAAAATGGGCTGTTGATACTGCTGTTCATTTTGCCGTCTGAAAATGTGCCCGCACCGCCTTGCCCGAACTGTACGTTGCTTTTTTCGTTAAGTTTTTCTCCGTTCCAAAAACTTTCAACATCTTTTTTTCTCTCTACTGCACATTTTCCTTGTTCCAAAATAATTGGGTGTAAACCCATTTTTGCCAAAATCAAGCCCGCGAAAAGCCCCGATGGTCCACAACCAACAATAACAGGTTTTAAAAAGTTTTTGGGTAGTAATTTTTTTTCAATAATAAAATCTGGTATTTCGGGTTTTTGCTTAATCAAATTTTTATCAAAAATAATATTATCATTAATTGAAAATAAAATATTATATTTATAATGCACATCACTTTTTTTTCTTGAATCAATTGATTTTTTTAATATTTTAATTAATTTAATATTATTTTTATTTATTTTTAATTTATTTGCTATTTTTTCAAGTAATATATTTTCAGTTTCATTAATATTCAATCTAATTTCATTTATTATATATTCCAATTTATTTTTCTCCTGCTATTTGATTGCTAACAAACACACCACTGCTCCAAGCATATTGTAAATTATAACCGCCACAAAAACCGAACACACCGCTTGCTTCACCACAAGCAAAAAGCCCCTTTATTTTTTTTGATTGCAAATTGTCAAACTCTGACAAATCAAAACCACCGCTTAAAACTTGTGGCTCGCCCAAAGTGTTTATTGCTGTTAATTTATAATCAAAAATATTGTTTATTAAATTATTTATTATTTTTTCATTTATTTTATTTATTTTTATATTAAAATCATTTATTTTTATTTTTTTCATTAAATTTTTATTTAATTTATATGGCAATAATCCAAGCAATATATTTTCTATTTTTAAATAACTACAATTTACTTTTCTTTCCAATAAAATATTGTTCAATTTTTCTTTACCTAATTTGGGCAATAAATTCAAACTGATATCAACAGGAAAATTTCCATATTTTGCAACAAAGGCAGAAAGGTTAAAAATCACAATTCCAGAAATCCCTTTTTCTTTGAAAAGTACTTGTCCAAATTCTTTAAAATTTTCTTTTCCAATATTACAACTTACTTCACAATTTATTTTTGTTCCGGCAAGATTTTTGTCAAATGGTTTTTCACATTCCAACCCAACAAGCACATTTTTTTGTTGCAAGAATTTGTGCCCGCTTTTTGCAAAAATTTGTTGTGCGGATTTTGCACCGCAAGCCACAACAATGTTTTTTGAACTTATTAAATTGTTTTGAGTTTTTATTTCAAAAAGATTTTTTTCTTTATGCACATTTAATACTTCTTCGCCACAAAATACTTTTATGTTCAAACTTTCAATTTTCAGGATTAAGGCATCAACAACGGAACTTGCTGTTTTGCTTATTGGATAAATTCTGCCCTCTTCATCTGCAAAAGTTTCAATGCCAATGCTTTTAAAAAACTTGATTGTGTCAACTTGTGAGAAAATACTAAAAACCTTATCCACAATTTGGTTGTTATAAAAACTGCCAATTATTTTCTCATTGCTTAAATTGCACCTGCCATTGCCCGTAACTAGTAACTTTTTCCCCAATTTTGCTGACTTTTCCACAATACAAACATTTTTGCCATGCCCAGCACATTTAATTGCACAAACAAGTCCGCTTGCTCCACCACCTATAATACAAACATCAAATACTTTTTCCATAGTAACATATTAACACAATTAAAAAAACAAATAAAGCAAAAAAACAAAACCGCCAAATAATAAACAAAAACTTGTATTTTTGTCATATATTGTTATAATAAATTTGTGAAGAAAAAAATTTTAAAAGTTTTTATTGTAATTGGTGTTATGACAATAATCGTTGCAACGGGTTATTTTGTTTTAAAAGCACTTAATCTTGATGATTTAGATAAATTAAGGGAAATAGTTAACCAAGGTTTTTGGGGTGTGATTATTTTTGGGCTTATAATGGTCGCACAGGTATTGTTTTTGCCTGCGGGAACACTGATTTTTTCGGGCAGTGCGGTTGTGCTTTTTGATAGTCCACTAAAAGCGTGGCTTGTTTGCTGGATTGGTTTGGCAATAGGTTCCTTGATTATGTTTTGGATTGCAAGAATTTGGGGCGTTAAAGTTTTAAGGTGGATAGTTGGGCAAAAAAGAGCAAAAAGATACGCTTATTTTTTGGGGCGAGGAAAGTTTGTTTTGCCAATGATTTTGCTTGTGCCAATTTTCCCTGACGATATTGTTTGTGCGGCGGCGGGGCTTTCAAACATAAATTGGCTTTATTTTTCAATTGTTATTTGCATAACAAGGGGAATAGATAACTTTTGCACGGTTTTTATTGGCGCGGAAATGATAAAAACAACTTTGGGCTTGATTTTGCTCGGTTGTTTTGTGGTTGTTATGATTTTTGCTTCAATAATTTTGACAAAACACCAAGACAAAATTGAAAATTGGTTTGTTTCCAAATTCAGCCGAAAGGCAAAAGATAAAAATGAACTTAACAAAAACAAAGAATAAAAAAGTGTTTATAAAAAAACGTTTTTTATATAGTTTCGTTTATGTTTTTTATTTCTAGTGAAGGGATTGCAACATCTGCGGGTTGCTCAATTGCCCAAACAACCGCCTTGGCAACTGCTTCTTTTGAAAGGGCATACTTATCAAAAGTTGTTTTTGAAAAATCTACACCTGCTTTGGCAAATAAATTTGTTTGAATCATACCAGAATAAATATCTGTAATTTTTATTCCGTTTTGTGAAAGTTCTTGCGCAATGCTTTTTCGGTAGCCTGCAATTCCATGATTTGTGGCAGAATACACAGGCGAGTTTGGGCAAGGGTTTATGCCTGTTTGTGAATTTATGTTTACAATATGCCCACTTTTTTGTTTTTTAAATTTTGGCAAAAAGCATTTTGTAACTGCAATAGTCCCAAACATATTTACAAGTATCATATTTTTGTAATTATCCAGATGACTTTCGTTATTTTCGTCGGTCCATACGCCAGCATTGTTGATAAGCACATCAATTTTTTTGTGTTTTTTCAAAATTGCTTGGGTGGTTTCAATAATTTGACTCGGTTCGGTTAAGTTACATTGAAAAATGTCCTTAATGTTAAGGTCGTATGACACTTTTTCAATATTTTCCATTGTTTTGTCTATCAAAACAACGTCGTGTTTGTGGGAAATAAGTTGCCCCACAATCTCTCTGCCAAGACCATCAGCCCCGCCTGTTATAACAATTTTCATAAAAATCTCCTTTTCAATAAAAATAGTATGTGCAATTCTTTTATTTGTAAATCAAAATTTTTAAAATTACCCCTTGTTTTTTATTTTTTTAGTGCTATAATTTTTGCAAAGGGAGAAATGTTATGAGACAAGCATCAATAAAAAATTCAAAATTAAATATGATTGACTTTATAGAAGAAAATATTTTGGGATTAAGAGGGCAAAAGATTTTTTTTAGCAGTTCACTGTTTGACGAACTTTGGAAAAAGTGCAAAGATGAAAATGGAGATATAAAAACTTATGATGTAAATCGAATTAAGGGCTTGTTGGTTTATTCGTTTTCATACCCCGCACCAGAAAACAACAAAAGCAAAGGCGATACAGTTGTGAAAATTGTTGATTGTGGATACAATGAAAAAATGAAAAGATTTTTGATTTTGGAAATCAAGTCAAATCAATTTTTTTACAAAAAACCAAATCCAATATTGTCGCAAAATATTTATTTAAACAACAACGAACTCAAAAAAGAATCAACACGACAACTATAAAAAAAGAGCATATGCTCTTTTTTTGATTAATAAATAAGTCAATAAAAGTTGAAATATGTTTTTTTATAGTATATAATGTAAATTATCAATCTAAACAAGCGGAGAAATAATGTTGCAGTTTTTATATTATGCAATCTTGGGATTTATAGTATTGTCAACAAGTACATTGTTGTTTTTGTTAATAAAAACCAAAAAATTGACTAATTTGGATAAAACACTTAAAATATTTGCCATTGTTTTGGCTTTTGTTTTTGCGGTAAGATACGGGTTTTTTAGAGAAGAAATTGCATCAACCGTTGGAGTTCTCTATGGCAGTCCTGTTTTAGACCCATTTTTAACAATTGTATCACTTTTTCTTACTTGGTTTACCTATGCAAGTGTTTTAATGCTTGTTTTGTATCCATTTTTTAAAATAAAAACAATTCAAAATTTTATCAAATTTTTTGTTTTGCCTGTTGCAGTCTTAAACATAATATTTTTCTGGGCAAATTTACAAGCGCTTGCAGGAACAGCAGTTTTTGATAATTTTAATGTAAAAGCACTTGCTTATGCTGTTGAGTGCGGACTTGTTCTTTCGTTTGCATTATTAATTACCATAAAAAGTGGTAGCATAAAAATACCAAAAATTGAAGTCAAAAATCTTTTGCTAAGCATTGTACCAATTTTGTTAAGCATTATGCCACCATTTTTTTTAAGTGTATTGTTTGGTTATGTTGGCAATGGGCTAGAACTAGAAGGTTTGACGCCTGAACATAGAATTGTGCTTTATGGTTCTTTGATTGTACCACTTGTAATATATTTTATGTTAAGAAAAAAGGACCCCAAACTTATACGTTTTTCATTGCTTTATTTAAGTTTAGGAATGTTTATTACTTTTATGTTCAACTTCAAATTAGAAACTTTTCTTAACCCTGCAAATTGGCCACTTCATTTGTGCCACACAGCAATGTACATTGTGCCAATCTGTTTGATTTTCAAATGGGAAAAATTATTTTATTTTACGTATTTTATCAATGTTTTAGGTGCATTTTTGGCAATGGTAATGCCAAATTTGTCAGATGGTTTAAATATTTTTGCACCTAGTATGTTGGTTTTTTATATAAACCATTATAGTGCGTTTTTTATGCCTTTGTTAGTTGTTGCGCTTGGAGTTTTTGGCAGACCAAAGTGGAAGCAATTTGTTTATTCTATGGTAGGATTTGCAGTTTATTTTGTTTTTATCCTTTTTATAAATGCCTGGTTCACAAACTTTGATTCGGGCGTTGACTTCTTTTTTGTAAATAGCGATTTTATTGCAGACAAATTGGGTTTATGGGCAGAGCATTTGCGTGATATAACCGCAAGTTTTCAAATTGGCGACTTAACTTTCAAATTTTATCCAATTTACCAAACATTGTTCTTTCTGGTTTATGTTGGTTTTGCTTTTGGAATGTGGTTTATTTATGAACAATTCTTTTCAATAGCAAAGCAACACAAAGATATGGCGGAAAGAAAAAAGAAAATAAAATTAGACGGACTAGCACTTGCAATATTATTAAACGGAAAGGAGGTCAATGAACCTGTGAATCAAAATGGAATAAATAAATTAATATTAAAAAACTTTTCAAAAAAATATGGCGAATCTAAAATTTTTGCAGTAAAAGATGCAAATTTGGAAGTAAACGGTGGCGAAATTTTTGGCTTTTTAGGACCAAATGGGGCGGGGAAAAGTACAATTATTAAAAGTACAGTTGGCATTCAACCAATCACAAGTGGGTCAATAGAAATTTGTGGTTATGATTGTGAAAAACAATCAATTATGGCAAAAAAACAAGTGGGTTTTGTGCCTGACCATTATGCGTTATATGAAAAATTGACAGGAAGGGAGTACATAAACTACATTGCTGATCTTTATGGCGTAAGTTTGGAAGATAGAAACAAACGTTTAAACAAATTTTTGGAGCAGTTTGAATTAAAGCAGGCAATTGACAATCCAATAAAAACATATTCACATGGTATGAAACAAAAAATTACAATTATTTCTGCACTTATTCATAACCCAAAACTTTGGATTTTGGACGAACCTTTGACAGGGCTTGACCCAAACAGCATTTTTCAAGTAAAAGAATGTATGAAAGAACACGCAAAAAATGGCAATATAGTTTTTTTTAGTAGTCATATTATTGATGTGGTTGAACGCATTTGCGACAGAATAGCAATAATAAAAAATGGCAAAATTTTGGGCGTTTTCGCGATTGTGGATTTGGAAAAACAAGGCATAAAGTTGGAAGAGTTTTATTTGAATACAATTAAAGGAAATGATTAGGTTGAATAATTTAAAAACACTTGTAATGATGCAACTCAAAGATAAAATTGATTTAAGTTTTACTAGAAGTAAAAAAAGTTTTTGGTTTCGCATAATATTTATGGTTTTGGGGTTGGTTACACTTACCGCACTTATTTATCTTGCAATGTATGCAAGTGTTTTCTTAAATATTTTTTCACTTATCGGCGTTTTTCCGATCAGTGTTGTAGTTGTTATATTCACAATTATGCAATTGCTTTCAATTTTAAGTTGTACTAATGGTTTAACAAAAACGCTTTATTTTTCACTTGATAATCAACTTATTTTAACTTTTCCTGTAAAATCTAATTTAGTATTTGTTTCAAAACTAATTGTGTTTTATGTTTATGAAATCTTAAAAAATTTGTTTTTTTTGCTTCCTTTGTTTTTTGCTTTTGGTTTAATAAACGGACTTCCAATTTATTTTTATTTGTGGGTAATTTTTATTATGTTAATAGTTTCTATGCTACCAGTTGTTATTGGGGCATTACTTTCTATACCTGCAATGTTCGTTAGGCAATTTTTGAAAAATTATCGTGCAATTCAAATTTTGTTGGTAGTTGCAATTATGGGTTTAGTTGCTTATGGCATTGTCAGTATTATATCTTTAATCCCAGAAAATATTAATATTATTGAATCTTGGGGCACAACATTTTGGGAGATTCAAAGTTTTTTGGGTGATTTTGTAAATACTTTTGTTCCGTTCGCATACCTAACCGAACTTATTGTTGGCACAAGGGTTAATTTGGCACCTGTTTTATTCACAAGCAACACCCTAATAATTTTTGCGGGGCTTGTTGGTTGCATTGCAGTTATTTTGTTGCTAACCTATTTTCTTGCAAGACCGCTGTTTTTTAAAATGGCAAGTATGCCGTTTGAATATAAAAAGAAAGATAATATAAAACCTAAAAAGAATAGTTTAAGCAAACCATTTTTGTCTAACTTAAAAAAAGAATTAAAACTTAATATTAGAACACCTGAAATAATGTATGGAAATTTGGCAGTATTTATTGTTTTGCCAATTGCAATTTATTTTTTGAATACTATTTTGGCAGCAATGGACACAAGAATGTTGGGTGATTATATGTGTTTGGCGTTCAATATTTTAATGATATTGTTAATTTTGCTTGCTAACAACGCACAAATTGCAACTGTATATAGCAAAGAGGGCGCTTCGGGTTATATGCCAAAAACAACCCCCACAAAGCAAGCAAGCACCTTGCTGTCAAAGCTTGTTTTCAATGCGATTTTATCAACTGTTTCTTTGATTGTAACGATTTTCATTATTGGAAACTTAACAGGACTAGAAACTTTGCCTTTAACTTTATTGTTTTTTACTTTGTTTTTTGTAAATATTGGTCATATGTTTTGGAGTGCGGAACTTGACATAATGAATCCGCAATATCATTTGTATTCAACCTATGGTCAAGCGGTTGACAACCCAAATGAAAAGCGGTCCAGCACACTTGCGTTTTTGCTTGCTTTTTTAATATTTGGCGTTTCACTGTTTTTGTTTATAGAAAACATAAATGTTGCGTGGTATAAAATTTTCTTTATAGGTCTTGCAATTTTTGTGGCAAGATTGTATTTTTACTTTACCAGAATAAAAGTATATTACAAGGAGAAATAAATGAAAAAATCAATAGTAATTGTTATTGGAATAATTTACATCGCGTCAATATGTTTTATTGGTTTTTTTGGTATGAAAATAAAAGCCTATAATGAAACAATTTATGTTACGAGTATTGAGTGTATAAATACTGAAGCGGAAGAAATGTTTGATGGCGAAGGCACTCTAATCAAATATATTTTACTCAATTATACAACTGGTCTTAAATATCAAATTGAGTATAGAGTATATCCCGACAACGCAACAAATCAAACAGTTGAATTTGAACATATTGGAAGTTCATCTATAGCAACAGTGAGTCAATCGGGTGAAGTATCGTTTTTTGGGGCGGGAATAATTTATGTGCAAATAAAATCAACTGATGGAAAAAATATTGTTGAAAAAGTAATGTTAAATGCACAAAATTGACATTAAAATTATTTGACAAAAAAAAACAGTTATGGTATAAACATAGTATCTTATTATTTTTTATCAAAGGAGAAAAAATGAAAAAATTTGCAACATACATAATGGCATTTTGTCTTATGTTTGGTTTTGGCGTTTTTTTGGTTGGTTGCGATACTCCAATAACCATCACGTCAATTTCCATAAAAAGTGGAACTTTATCCACAGAATGCTATGTAAATGAACAATTTTCAGTTGAAGGGGCAATAATTGTTGTTACTTACAGCGATGGAACAACTGAAGAATTGACAAGTGAAGATATCAATTTTGACAACATTTTTGATACTCTTAACACAACAACCGCAGGTTTAAAAACTTTAAATTTTTCATATGGCAATAAGATAGGTTCAATAAAAATCAAAGTGCTTAGATGTTTGGAAAGCACAGATACAGTTATTTTGTTTGAAGCACCTTCTTTTGTAGCAAGTTATGAATATAATATTTTAGCAAAAGCTAACAAAGAAACAGAATTTTACAACAAAACAGCAGGTTATAAAGTTGGCGATGACAATCCATTTGTCTTTTTGCCTACAATATTTGCCGAAGATGAAGGTGGAAACAAATTTTTTCCTTCAGCCTATACTTCTATTGCAATAGTTGAAATGTTTGACGAAGTTACAGAAGAATATACTGTTTTAACTGACACCAATTTAACTGATATGGTTGAAATAAACACAACAAAATCTTCTTTTGATTTTACAGAAAATGCTATTGGCAAAGCTTTTAAAATTACAGTTCGTCCCGCAAGTCTGACAGCACAAGATTTAGCAGAGATTGACTCAAGTCCAGTTTCATTTGCGTTTACAGTTGTTGATGGGTGGAATGCTTATAGCGCAGCTGATTTAAGTAAAATAAATAATAATTTAACAACAGAAACCGATTGGGCAACTTACAAAAGCGAAAACAGTGTAACAAGTGAAGAAATAAGTTCAATTATTTTACATAACAACATATTAATAACAGCAAATGATATTCCAACAAGTTATGTTTGGCAAGAAAATGAAGTAAAAGGTGCAATTGATTACAGAATATCTTTGGGTTCATTAAAAGATTCGTTGTCAATATATACCAGAATGGTTGCATCAAATGACACCTTTACCCTTAGCGGAAATTATTTTACTATTGATGCTTCTGATATTCCATTGATAGTTAGAGATGATGATGGCAAAGATTTGGGTTCAACAACTTACAGTGATGAATTAATTTCAAATTCACTTTTGTTTGGTTTTACTGGGGACAAAGCGGGAACTGATGTTAACATTGCTAATGGTAAGTGCGTTATGGAAAATTTGAATGTAATAGGCAATTCAAATCGTTCAGAATTATCAAAATATCTTGGCGGTTTAACAATGGTTAACAGCACTTCAAAAGATTTTATTGCAGACAATGTTATTTCAAAATGCTTTTTGACAAACTACACAACTCAAAGAGCCGGTGTTGATGGGCAAGAAGCAAAAACAACTTTGAACCACTGCAAAACTTATGACTCATTTAGTTGTATGATGTATCTTTATGGTTGTGAAACAAATGATGTAACGAACAGTGAATTTAAAAGAGCGGGCGGACCAATTGCCCTTGTTTGTGCGGTTGATGATGGAACAAACCATGCAAACATAAACTTTGCAGATTGCGTTATTGAAAATTATGTATATGGAACGGAAGCTTGGTTTAGTTTAAATCATGCTGGTGCTTTGATGGCAGGCATTGCTACTATGAATCAATTAGTTGTTGGATATTCATCAAATACAAAATCAATTATGAATGCAGATGGCAAACTAAATTTTATTACAGCAATGATAGATGGAAGCGACCCGCTAACATTTGAACATCCATTGCAAGGTGTAACGGCAATAAATAATGGAAATACAATAAATGATACAATTTTAGATATGAATGCTTTTAATACCAATTCTAATTTACCCGACTTGATTAGTGCTGGTGCTCCAATTTTGCTAAGTTCTGCTGGTGGTTTGGGTTATGTAGGACCCAATGGAGCAATGGGGGGGGAATTTGGTCTTCTAGATATATATAATAATCCTGATAACAACGATGGTTTATACCAAGGCGATTACATGTATTTGTTCCTAAAAGGTGGTTCACAATATATTGGTGCTTGTTTAGAATATTTTGATATTGCAAGTTAAAAATATTGCAAGTTGATATTAAATAAAAAATGTGCTAAAAACTTGGCACATTTTTTAACAAAAAAACTAGGGAAAACCTAGTTTTTTGTTTTGGTATGTTTAATTTTTTATCTATGTTTTGCGTAAAATGTAACGCCGATTGACCCAGGTCCGCAATGCGTTCCAACTGTTGGACCAATAGGTTGCACCCAAATATCAAGATTTTTATCAATTTCTTCAAGCAGGATTTTTTTAAGTTCGTTTGCAAGTTCTTCTGCTTGTGCGTGTGCAATAATGATTGGGTGTTTGTCAAGTTCCAAGCCCGTGTTTTTTACAATGTTTGCAAGTTCTTTTATGCCTTTCTTTTTACCGCTTGCAACTCCGTGTTTAACAATTTTGCCTATTTCGTCCATTTTTAGTATTGGTTTTATGTTAAGCACAGTTCCAACAATGAAGGAAGATGCAGAAAGTCTGCCACCTCTTTTTAAATGCCCCAAATCATCAACCAAAAAATACACTGCATAGTTTTGTCTATAATCTTCAATAAATTTTATAATTTCATCATCAGTTGCTCCATTTTTCCACATTTTTCCTGCTTCATAAACTTCAAGTGCTTCGCCAACTGATATCAAAAGTGTGTCAACATATTTTATTGTTCGCTCTGGATATTTTTCTTTCAAGATTGCTATTGCTTGTTTCATATATTCGAAAGTTCCGCTCATTTGGTTTGAAAAATGCACATAAATAATGTCATCTCCGTTTTTTAAAACGGGTTCAAAATAGTCCAAATAATTTTGCACGTTTAAGGCTTGTGTTTTTGCAATGCCACCTTTTTTGATTCTATTATAAAAATAATCAAAATCTGTATTTCTTCCCAAATCATAATCTTTTTCAATATCATCAAGTGTATAGGGCATTCCTATAACTTTTAAGCCCAATTCATCGGCTTTTGTGTACCAAAGTTCACTGTTGCTATCACAAAAAAACTTGCTCATCTCACACCTATCTTTTAATAAAAATATTATAAATTAAAAACAACCAAAAATCAACATAAATCAACAAATGCAAAAATACTATTTATTTTTAAAACCTAATTGTCAAATTAATATATGTATGCTATAATAAAATATAAAAATAAAGGAAAGAATATGAAAAAACAACCAAAAATTATTTTATTGTCTTTTTTGATATTAGTGTTTTCGTTTTCCCTTCTAATTGGCTTTGACTTGGTTAACAATCAAAAATTGGGTTACAAAACTATTTCTGACAATCAAGTAGTAAGTGCTGAAACTTTTGATGAGGATATATCAAAATCTTATTCTTATCAAATAAATCAAAACAATAGTATTTATTCGGTTTTTGGGTCTTATGAAAACCAAGAGACTTATATTTTGCTTGAAAACAGCAGTTTTGAAAACATTATTTCAACCATTGACCAAGACAGACTTTCTAATCAAAGTTATCAAGATTGTGTAATAAGTTTTAACCAAATTAGTGTGGGTGACAAATACCTTGACTTAAAAAATGGAAAATATACACTTACTGGCAAACTGACTGGTTATGCAAACAGCACAAATGGGTTGATTTTTGTAAACAACAACGCAAGTGTTGAAATTAGCAATGCGGAATTTACCAACAATGCAAACTCTCACTTGATAAAAAACGTTAGCGGTGGAGAATTGAATATCTATGATGGCAATTTTACTGCAAATGAAAAGACAATATACAATCTAGATGGCGGAGATATAAATATATTTGGCGGAAAAATTGAATCAAAAAACTCATTTGCAATTTATTCAACAGGCACAGCAAATATAAATATACACGAAAGTGCTTCACCAAACCCAACACAAATTATTGGCAAAAGTGAAGAAGGAGCAGTTTATGCAACCAGCGGAGCAATAAATATTTCTGGTGGAACGATAACAAACAATTCAAATGGTTATGCAGTTTATTCAACAAATGCAACCATAAGTCTTTCTTGTGCACCAATATTTGAAACAACCGCACCGCAAATTTACACCCAAACAAAAATAGTTGCACAAATTGGTAGTCAATATTATTCTGGCGAAGATATTTGCATAAATTTTGGCGGAGAAATTGTTTCAGCGACAACAATATTGATTGAAGCGACAAACGAAACTTATAAAACCAAATTTGCAATTTTTAATGAAAATTATGACATAAAATTCTCAAATTCAAATATGGTTATATTTGCTTTTTATTCATTAATTTATAACCCCAATGTTGCAAATATTGTTCCACCAAACGATGAAAATAGATACTTCATTGGCGATATAATTGATTTGCAGTTTTTGGAAACTGAAATCCGTTCGGGTTACACATTTTTGGGTTGGGCAGAAACAAACAATGCAACTTTTGCGACATATACCGAACAGGGTACAAATCAACTTACTTTTTCAAACCAAACATTGTACGCTGTTTGGCAAGCGATTGAATATAATATAACTTATATTTTAAACGATGGCGAATGGGGCGAAAATGTTGTACTTAAAACAACTTATACTTGCGAAACCGAAGCATTTGTTTTGCCAAAACCTAATAGAACTTATTATACATTTTTGGGCTGGACTTGTGAAAACGACACAACAGAACAAAGTTTTGCAGACACTTTGAATAACCCAAACAAAGTTGTTGCAAAAGGCACGATTGGAAACTTGATATTTACGGCACATTGGGAGTTGACAGTTTACAAAATCAACTACAATGGTTTGACCGCACAAATGATAAGCAGTTTAAACTTGACAACTGCTTTTACAATACAATCTCCAAGTATTATCATTTCAAATTCAGATTTTTTGTTCAGGGGATACTCTTTTTTTGGAATTTATAGCAACAGCGCAAAAACTATAACCTTTAACGGCGAAGTGTGTTTTGATGAAACAGCACACCAATCAACAAATCCCAACTTGTTTTCAGAAAATGGGAACATAAATTTTTATGTTGACACAAAAATTTTCCACAATGGTCAAGGTGTGGGAAGTGAAATAAGCCCTTATATCATTAATTCCACAAACCAGTTTGAAAATTTTTTGAAAGGCTACAAAAAACAAGAAACAACAAAAACTTTTGTAAAGTTTGCAAATGATATCAATTTTAATAACCCAGTTAGCAGTTTGATTTTTGAACCGCTAAACAATTACGATATAAATGGAAATAACAAAAGTATAAATACTACTATATATAATACATATAGTAACTACACGAGTTTGTTTCCATATTTAAAAAATTGTAATTTGTATAATATAAAAATAAAAGCACCACAAAAGTTGCAAGTCAATTTTGGGGTAAATTCAAGCATAAACTTTGCAAATGTTGTTGGACTGGGCGAGAACACAAATTTGAAAAACATAACAAATTTTGTCAACACAAAACTTTCAAACACAGCAACAACTCAAACTTTGAATATTCAAGTAGGCGGTATAATTGCTGATTTGAAAGGTCAAAGCAGTTTGATTAACAACTGCCAAAACCAAGGAAATATTGACATAACAATGCTTAACAATAATGATATAAATGCAAATTGTGGAATGATAGCAGGGAAAATTGACAATTCAATGATAATAAACAGTTCCAATTTAGCAAAAATTGATTTGTCAACTGTTGTTTCCAACACAACACAATACGAAACTTGCTTGTTTGTTGCGGGAATAGCAATAATGGACTTGAATAGCAGTATTATAAATTCATTTAACCAAGGCGATATAACTATTTTGCAAGAAAGCAAATTGCTTGCAGTTGCAAGCGGTGTGGGGATTGTGTCAAACACTAATTGCAGTTTGTATAACAACTACAATTTGGGCAATGTTTCAGTCAAAACAACAAACTCAAACAATTTTGCAGTGCCAATTGTTTGGTCGCCAAATGTGGCTTGCGAAACAGACAAATATTATTTTGTTGGCAATACAAGTACTCAAAAAGACTTTTCCAACGGAAAGGTTTTAAGACTATTAAATGCTTATCTTGCCAATCTTAATGAAATAATGGAAGAAAACTTTTCAAACTATTCAGTGCAACCAAAAAAATGGTATTTTGGATTTAATTTGTTTCCACAATTTGAAGAAACAGTGTTAGTGCATTACAATCTTAATGGTATTGCCGAAAACAAGTCAGTTGTATATTATGCAAATGAAGACTTGTCAACCAAATATATACCAGTTTCATACCGCCAAAACTTTTTTGATGGTTGGTTTTCAAACAACACACTTTCTATTTTGGCAGATTTTGACAATATAACCGAACCCAGTCTTTCGCTTTATGCAAAGTGGACATCTTTTGAAAATTATGTCAACGCAGATTTCACAAAATTTGTAATATTAGACATTTTGTTGTTAATTATGTTTTTAACCGCACTATACTTTTTTGACAAAAAGAAAACTGTTAGTTTTTTTAATAACGGAAAACTAATTGCCACAACCAAAGTTGGCAGAGCCAAGCCAATTACAATGCCCAGCGGATATGAAAATTTGCTTTGGTTTGAAGATATACGAGGCCTAAAACCATTTTTGAACAAAAAAATGCCTTTCAAAAAAATTTCGCTTTATACTTTCAATGAAAGCAAGCAACAAAGAATGGAAAGCAAATTTTTTAATGATATAAACACCCAAAAAGAAGAATTGAAGAAAATTGTTGAAGAAAAGCAAAAACAAACTGCTGAATTACTACAGCAAAAAGCAAACAAAAAAGCCGAAAACAAGAAAAAACTTGAAGAAAAACAACAAAAACTAAAAGAATTAAAACAACAAAAATCAGCAAAATTAGCCGAAAACAAAATAAGACTTAAAGAAGCAAAACAAGCACGAAAACTTGCAAAACAAGAAAAACAAAATCAAAAAACAATAGAACAACATAACAAAACCAACCAACAAAAACCTTCTATTCAAGATAAAATTACAATAATAAAAAAAGAAATCAAAATCATTGACCCAAATGAAGAAAAATAGTGTTAAATTCCCTTTTTATATCATATATTTAAAGGGTAGACTATTTTTTTATAACTTATTAAACATTTTTTTCGACCAAATTATTACAAAATATATTGTTTATTTTTGTTGACAAAAAAAATTATAAAAGTTATAGTATAGTTATATCAAATTAATTGTTTAAAAGAGCAAGCAATTAAAGAGAAATTAAAATAAAATAAGGAGAATAAAATGAAAAAACTAAAAAAAGCTTTTACATTAACAGAACTTGTAATCGTTATTGCAGTTATTGCCATCTTAGCCGCAGTATTGATACCAACCTACACAAGTCTTGTTAGAAAAGCAAATATTTCATCTGACACGCAACTTGCCACAACATTTAATAGTCTAATTTCAAATGCTACTTCAATGCAAGAGGTGGTTGATATTCTAGACGAAGAAGGTTATGGAATAGGAAAGCTAAATCCTACTACTGAAAATTGTAGATTTGTATGGGATGCTGTTTCAAAACAAATCTTATTTGTGGATGAAAATTTTAATGTACTTTACAATTCAAGAACTTATAATTTAACAACTGGACAATTATGGTTAACTGTTAAAACACCTAGTGAAGTGATAACTACAAATAAATGTCAATTAAACTATTTTTTAACCCAAAACTCTAGCCAAAATTTTGCTTTAACCACACTATCTAGTTTTGACACAGGAAAAAATATTTTAAAAGGCACATTGTCAATTAATAGTTTATCTATGGGAAATGCGACAATAAAAGGTGTGATATCTACTTTGAGTTTAAACACCCCTAATGCAAACATAAGCCAATATGGAAGAGTTGATTCGCTAAATATTGCTGCTACAGATACCCATTCATTGTATGGATACGCTGGAGATTTAGAAATTAATTCTGGTAATCTAATATTGCTACAAGCTAGTTATGTCAAGAATTTAGTAGTAAAATCAACAGCGGTATATGTTGCAAATTCTGGAATTGTTGATACTCTTACAGCTGGTCAACTTTCTTTAACTTCTGCAAATTTTTCTAATAATGGCGGTATGGTTACAAACAATACATCAAATTTAGATAATGAAGATTTACAAACGGAAAATTTTTCTGTTAACATATCTACCCTTGCTCAACTTGAAGCTTTTAGAGATTCAGTAAATGGTGGAGCTACTTATATAGATGTTTTAGTTAAATTAACCGATGATATCGTACTTAACGATGGTTGGGTGCCAATTGGTGCTTTTGCAAGAACGAAAGTAGTTAAGGGTTTCCAAGGCACTTTTGACGGAGATCGTTATACTATATCTAATTTAAATAACACCGGATATGATGCTACTACTGTTGCTCTTGGTTCAAATGATAATTCCATAAGAGACAAACAAGAATATGTTTATGGTTTGTTTGGTTTTGTTTCTAATGCTATAATTAAAAACCTTAATATCGTAAGTATTAATATAGATATTCCTACTGGTGCTTTAGTATACGGTGATGGTGTTGCTGCTTTAATCGGTTATTCATTCGGTGATTTGCAACTTGAAAATATTGTAATTGGTACAACTACGGATCAAAGCAAAATAAAAGCTTTTGATGGGGTTGCGGGACTTGTTGGAAGAACTTATGGTTTATCAACTGATATAGCCCAAATAACCATTAGCAGTTGTGTTAATAATGCTCAAGTTCAAGCTGGAGAAAAAGCCGGAGGTTTTGTTGGGAGTCCTGCTGATGCAAAACTCACTTTTTTAAATAGTGATAATTACGGTGTTATAACCATAGTTGGTAATGGAACTGTGCGAAACTGGGCTGTTGCATGTGGCTTTGTTTCTCAAACAAACGACTGTGAATTTGTTTTTACTAATTGTGAAAGTAATGGAAATTTATCTGTTCAATCATTGAATGGTCAGACAGAAGGTTGGACAATCCAAACACAAGATTTTGTTTATGTTTCTAAAACTTTAAACCAAAACAAAAACAAAATAACAAGTACTTCTTGCACGGAAAACAATATAAAAACAATTAACGGAGTTGTACAACAAGAAGATTAAAACTTATCATTAATCCCAAAAAGAGATAGCGATATCTCTTTTTTTATGTAATTATTGCCAAAGGCAAAGGGTTGTGTTATAATAATTTTAGTTATGAAATGCAGATTGTTTAAAAACAAAAAGGGCTTTACGCTGGTGGAACTTACTGTTGCAATGGCTATTTCGGCAATTGCTATGTCTATGCTTGTTTTTTGCTTGATGTCAATCAACAGTTTTTTGAAAAGCAAACAACTGCAAACTGCTTACATTGATGAGTTGATTTTTTTTAAAACAAGTTTAGTCAGTGTTTTTGAAAATTATCAAACAAATAGTTTTGTTTTAAACCAACAAACCATTGTTTCACAAAATTTGATTTTTACAGCAGAAAGTCAAGATTATGTTATCAATTACAGTGAAAATTCACTTTTCAATAATGGGCAAAAAATTGAAGATTTTAACTATATCAACAGTGTAGGTTTTTCCACACAAGGAAATTTGGTAAAGTGCAATGTGAAATACGGCGAAGATTTGACATATACAATCATACTAAACAAAAGGGTGTAAAATGGCTTTAAGTAAAAAAATACAAAACTTGGTTATTGGTCTTAACACAAAAGATTACACAATAAAAATAATGCAAAATTATGGAAACGATTTCAAAAGAGTTAACATTGAACAATATGTTTGTGATAAGACTTTGATAGACAACAAAAAAATTTTTGAAATACTAGACAGTGTTTTAAATATTTATCTTATGGACAAAACTCTTGACAACCCAGATGTTTATATTGTTTTGCCTGATTATTTTGTTGGCATTGATTTGGTCAAAATTCCCATAATGCCAAAAAACAAAATGAAAGATGCCTTAAAAACTGAACTAAAAAAATTATATTTCAATTATAAAAGTTTGGAAATCAACAGCACAATTTTGACAAAAACAAAAAAGAATTACATATATTCAAACACAATAATCAACAAAGACATTATTCGTGATTGCATAACTGCAACCAAAAAACACAACCTTAACCTAAAAAATATTTCTTATGATGCAAATTGCATTGTAAACAGTTTTTTGGCACTTGGCAACAAAATCAAACACAGCAATCACATTATCTTAAATATATCCGAAAAAAACTCCCAACTTGCTTATGTCAGCAAAGACAAAACAATATGTTTTACATCACTACCCTTTGGCAACAACTTTTTAAACTCAAACCAAGCAGAATCAGATTTTTATCAAAACACAGTTGCCGAATTTGCAGTTTTTAACGCAAAAGAACAAGCAAAAGCAAAAAAATCTTTGATTGGTGCAAAAAATCAAGAAGAGATAATAGATGAATTTGAAAATAGAGATTTTGACAACTATTACAAAAATTTGCAAAACACCAAAAAACATTTTGCCAAATTTTTACATTCTGATTTTTCAGAAAAAAATGATTTGCTAAAAACAAATTTTATAACTTTTATAAAACACATATTGCTTCTCAAAAAAAGCGTTGTGGATAATTATTCTTTTCCTGAACCTGAATATGCAATTGTAAATATAGCAACAGAATTTACTTCTGTTTTTCAAACCGAAAATGAAGACAAAATAAAAATAAAAAATTTTAGCAAAGAAACTATTGACAAATGTTCATTAACTGAATATATGGATTTGTATGGAATGCTTTATGCGGTTGTGTTTAACAGGGGGCAAAATTTTATCAACAAAGAAAAGCAAGGTGTTATTGCAACTTTAAAAATGAATATTGGTTTCAATGCAAGAAAGATTTTCAAAAAAATATCAAGTTTGTTTAAAAACACAAAAAAAAGTTAGTGGGGAAATTATGGAACACAAAAAGGGGTATATGTTGACCGAAACAGTAATTGCAATAGCGATTATACTTGTTATGTCTTTTTCGTTTTTTTCCTTATGCCTTTTTGTGAACAGCAATTATCAAAAATCAACAATTACAACTTTGGCAATCAACCAAACAAACAATATTTTAACAACTTTTATGGCAAGCAGTTTTATCCAAAACGAAAGTTTTAGCACAACAATGTTTGAACAAAATCTTTTTTTCGCACTTGAAGCAAACTCAATAAATCCAAAACCACTTACACCACAAACAACAGAATATACAATAAATTTTGACAACAATTTGTCGCCAAATTCTGATGGCAAAATAAAAATAGTATTTGAAATTGCATTGACAGAAAATCAAGTTAGTTTTTGGGCAAAAGTTTTGAAAGCAGAAAAACAAATTTATCAAATGGATAATCCATTTTTCAAGGCGGTGGCATAAATGAAAAACAAAAAAGGATTTGCTCTTGCTTCAACAATGGTCGCAATGGTGCTTGTGCTTGCCCTTAGCAATTTGCTACTTGTTTTGGCAACTTCAACAAACATTTATGCAAAAACCCAAATAACCAAATTTGAAAAAACCGAGCAAATTTATCAGCACACGCAAAACTTTGTTGACTTGAACATAGCAAACTTTAAATTGTTATATCAAAATTATATAGAAGAAATTTTGGATAACACAACCAAATTAAGTAGCATAAATGACAATTTTTGTTTTGAAATAACAACAACAGAAACAATAGAAATTTTGGCAGTAAAAAATTATTATCAAACAATAACATTTGCCACAGTGGAAAAAGAAAACGGAATTGTGACAAGTTGGAACATAGCGAAATAAGGGGAAAAAATGGAAATATTGATTTATATTTTAATTGGTTTAATAGGACTTTGCGTTGGCAGTTTTTTAAATGTGCTTATTTTTCGAGTTCCAAACAATTTGAGTATTGTCAAACCAAATTCTTTTTGCTCAAAATGTAACAACACTTTGAAATGGTATCACAATATTCCAATTTTTTCTTATATTTTTTTGAAAGGCAAATGCAGTTTTTGCAAAACGCACATTCCTTTTAGATATACCTTTGTGGAAATTTTAAATACAATATTGTGGCTTGCTTGTGTTTTGTTTTTTTGGAACACAAGCATAATTTTGGCAATTATTTATATGTTTTTTTGTTCTTTTTTACTAGTGGTTGCATTTATAGATTTAGAGCACAAATTTATTCCGGACCGCTTTCAAATTGTGCTTTTGGTTTTGGGTGTTTTGTCTTTAATTTTTACAAGCAATATTGCAATTCTTGACCGCATTATTGGTTTTTTTGTTGGCGGTGGGGTTTTGTTATTCTTTTATGGTTGCGGTTTGATTTTTTTCAAAAAAGAAGCCTTGGGAATTGGTGACATAAAACTTATGGCAGTTTGCGGGCTTGTCGTTGGCTGGCAAAACATTTTGTTTGCCTTGTTCGTTGGCGTGGTCGTTGGCAGTATTGTTTTAATTTTTGCACAAAAATTGCAAAAAGAAAAAGGCAAAGAATATCCCTTCGCTCCATTTTTGGCAAGCGGTGTCTTGCTTGCATTGTTTTTGGGCGAGCAGGTGATAAATTGGTATATAAATTTATTTGCATAAGGAGAAGTTGTGAAAAAATATAAATATGTTGCAATAAATATTAACCGAAAAAAATTTAGCGGTATTTTTTTGGCAGAAAGTGAAGAGCATTTAAGAAAGCAACTTTCTGACCAACAATTGTTTTTGCTTTCTTGCAAAGTGGTTTCAGACAAGTCGCCCAATCCTTTTTTCTCTTTAACTGGCAAAATTTCAATCAAAGAACTTACATCTTTTTGCAGACAACTTTCAATAATGTTAAACTCTTCAATAGAGATAGTAAATTGTCTTGAAGTGTTAAAAAATCAACCATATACTCAATATTTTAAAAAAATTTTAAGTATGTTATATGAAGATGTAAAAGCGGGAAAGCTTATGTCAGAAGCAATGGAAAAACACAAAAAAATATTCCCTGACTTTTTTAGAAATATGGTGTATGTTGGGGAAATGAGCAGTTCGCTAGAAAAAATTTTGAACAATGTTGCAGATTATTATGAAACCGAACAAAAAACTCGTGGCAAGGTAAAATCCGCAATGGTATACCCAATCACTTTAATGATAATGATGGTGGGTATTCTTGCAATTATGTTAGTCTTTGTTGTGCCAACATTTAGAAATTCACTTTCGCAATTAAACATAGAAATGCCCCCTTTAACACAAGCAATATTTGTTGCAAGCGATTTTTTTATAGAAAATTGGAAAATGATTTTTTTGATAATGGTAGGAATTTGGCTAGTTTTTAAAATGTACAAAAAAACAAAAAGGGGCAGATATTTTACAGATATGTTAAAAATCAAAATGCCACTATTTAAAAAATATCAAATTGCTTCTGTCACTTCAAAATTTAGCCGAGGTTTTGGGTTGTTGCTAGCAAGCGGTATGAATATGGTTGAATGTATGGAAGTAATAAAAAAAGTTCTGGGCAACAAATTTGTTGAAAAAAAATTTGAAAAAGCAATTGAAGATGTTAAAAAAGGTGTAAAGTTAACAACAGCGTTAGAAAAAATGGAAATATTTCCCGTTATGCTTATACAAATGGTTTCCATAGGAGAAAAAACAGCGAGTTTGGAAGATGTTTTAATTCGCTCGTGTGATTATTTTGATGAGCAACTTCAAATCACATTAAATTCCCTAACTTCACTTTTGCAACCAGCATTAATGCTAGTTATGGGTGTTTTGATTGGCATAATATTTGTTGCGGTTTATTCGCCACTAATTTCAATAATGGAAAACTTGGCATAATAAAGGAGAAAAAATGAATTTATATAATGAAATTTTGCTACATTTAGTTTACAAAAAACTAATAAAAAAGAACCAAATTCAAACAATTTTAGATGAAATTAAGACCAAAAAAATGAAATTGGCTGAATATTTGGTTGAAAACAATATTTGTGATTTGTCCACTTATTTTTCAATATTAGGAGATTTTTTGAACATTCCTTTTGTGGATATGGGAATGCTTGATGTTGACCAAGAATTGCTTGAAAAATTTAGTTTGTCATTTTTGAAAAAGCATAAAATTGTTCCTATTTGTGTAGACAAAAATGCTGTTATGCTTGTTGCAGTTGGCAAACCAATTGATGTTATGGCAAAGTCAATTATTTCAACTTTTTACAATGGCGCAGTAGATTATGTTTTTGTTCCGCAAAAACAAATAGACACATTTATTGACTCTATTGTTGCGGTAAAATCAACAGCCAATGCTTTAAGTGATTTGGAAAGAGAAAAAAACAAAAAAACTGAAAAAGTTTTGTCGCAAGATGGCAAACAATTTGACAAAAATACTGATGTTATAAATGCCCCTGCTGTTCGCCTTATAGATTCTTTTATCAAAGAAGCAATTCCTTTTAGGGCAAGTGATATACATATTGAACCTTATGAAAACGATGTAAAAGTAAGATATAGAATTGATGGCGATTTGTCAGATAGGGTTAGTTTTCCCATTGAGTCATATCCAGCAGTATGTGCAAGATTGAAAATTATTTCTGGTATGAATATTGCCGAACGTCGTATTCCGCAAGATGGAAGAATAAATATGGTTGTAAATGGTGCTGAATACGATTTTCGTGTTTCAACTCTTCCTACTGTTTATGGCGAAAAGTTTGCAATAAGAATTTTGGATAAAAGTTCTTTCAATTTCAGCAGAAAAGACCTAGGTTTTACAATGGAAGAAAATTTGGTGATTGACAAAATACTTGGTCACCCGCACGGGCTTATCTTGCTTACAGGCCCAACAGGTTGCGGAAAGTCAACAACTTTGTATAGTTTTTTAAAAGAAGTTAACAAGGCGCAAGTAAATATTGTAACAGTAGAAGACCCTGTTGAATATACAATGAAAGGCGTAAACCAAACACAAGTAAACACAAAAGCGAATATGACTTTTGCCACTGCATTAAGAAGTATTTTAAGGCAAGACCCAGATGTTATTATGATTGGAGAAATTCGTGATGAAGAAACTGCACAAATTGGAATACGTGCTGCAATAACTGGGCATTTGGTTTTTAGCACACTTCACACAAACGATGCCCCGGGTGCAGTAACAAGACTTATGGATATGGGGGTTAGCAGTTATCTTGTGGGCGATTCGATAGTTGGGGTAATTTCTCAAAGACTTGTCAAAAAACTGTGTCCAATGTGTAAGAAAAAAAGCAAAACAACAGAAAAAGAAATGCAAATTTTGGGGTTAGATACACCTGCCACTATTTGCAGACCAAGTGGTTGTCAGTTTTGCAACGACTCAGGTTACAAGGGCAGAATGGCGGTGCACGAAATTATGTATGTAAATGAAAAGTTAAGAAATTTGATTAACAAAAAAACATCAGTTGAAGAAATAAGAAAAGTTGCAGAAGAAAATGGAATGATTAGTTTAACTGATTCTTGCAAAGATGCTGTGTTAAATGGAAATACAAGCATTGCAGAATATTTGTCGTTAAATGTAAATGAAAATTAAATATAAATAATTTTCACTAAAACAATAAAATAATAATATAAATTAATATGTTATATTATTCTGATTTTATTATTTACAAAAAAAAATTGCTAAAAAATTTTGAAAGTTTAAAATCAAAAAATATTTGTGCAATGGTAAAAGCAAATGCCTATGGTTGCGGATTGGAAACAATTTGCAAAACACTTTTCGGCAAGGCGAAATTTTTTGGTGTTGCAAACTTGCAAGAAGCTTTACAAATAAGAGAGTTTGACAAATATACACCTATTTTGATTGTTGGAATATTAAGCGATTTTTTAACCGCAATAGACAATAATATAAGTGTTACAATTGACAATATAAATCAAATAGAAAATATAATTAAATTATATAAAGATAATTATATAATAAAAAAAATAAAAATACATATAAAAATAAATTCAGGTATGAATAGACTTGGAATAAATAATAAAAAAGAATTAAAAAATATATTTAAATTAATTAAAAATAATAAATTTTTTATTTTTGAAGGTATTTTTTCGCATTTTTCTACTGCTGACTGTGACATAGTATTTTTCAACAAGCAATTAAAATTGTTTAAAGAATTTGTTGATTTAATTCCGCCAATTTTTGACCCTATAAAACATATAGGTGGAAGTGCAGTTTTGCAAAATATAAACATTGAAAAATACACAGACTATATGTTTAGGATTGGAATTGATTTATACACAAAACCAAATTTGGTTGTAAGAATAAAAAGTCAAATAATAAAAATTTTGCAACTAGAAAAAGGTGACAGAGTTGGCTACTCAAATGGTTACATTTGCAAAAAATCAACCAAAATTGCAGTGGTTCCACTTGGCTATGCTGATGGCATAAACCGAAAGTTATGCAAAAACTCAACTGTAAAAATAAAAAACAAAAAATGCACTATTGTGGGGAATGTTTGTATGGATATGTTTTTTTTCGATATAACAAATCTTAATGCAAAAGTTTTTGATGAAGTTTTGGTTTTTGACAATGCTTTTCGTTGGGCAAAAAATTGTGAAACAATACCTTATGAAATTTTAACAAATATAAATTATTTAAGAATGAATTATATAATAATAAATTAATTTACAATTTCTAATATTTTTGTTAAAATAATCAAATGAGAATAATATCAGGACAATTTAAAGGTAAAAAATTATTTCCACCCAAACACGACATTCGCCCAACATTAGATATAATAAAGCAAGCACTTTTTACAAAATTGCAGTTTCAAATAGAAAATACTGCTGTGCTTGATTTGTTTTGTGGAAGCGGTGCTTTGGGGATTGAAGCAATAAGTCGAAATGCAAAAAAAGTAGTGTTTTGCGATAGCAACGCAAAAAGTATTGCATTGACAAAAAACAATATTTCTAGTTTAAACCTTAAAAACAACAACACTCAAATTGAAGTTTTTCAAAAAGATTGTTTAGTTGCACTTAAAAAGTTTGAAGAAAAATTTGACTTAATAATTTTAGACCCACCATATGAAAGTGGCTTGTACTATCAGTGCTTACAAAAAATAAAAGAAAAGAACTTACTTGCTGAAAATGGAATAATTGTTTGTGAAAGATTAAAAACAAAAAAAATAGAGCAAAATTTTTTTGCTCTTGATTGCACCAAAAATTATGGCACTATTTCTCTTGATTATTTTGTTTAAGGCATTTTTTGTTTAACAAAAAGTTATCAACTGTTTTTGCAATTTCTGTATGTATTTGTTCAATAGTTTTTATCTTACCGTTTTCTGTGCAACTAATAATATTCCAACCGCTTTTTTTTGCAATTTCCATACCATTTTTGTAGGCATTTATCAAATGGTTGGCGTCTTGTTCGTGAATATCTTTTTTTTCTCCGCTTTTCAAGCCTTGTCTTTTTTTTGCCAAAGCCATTGACATTTCTGGTGGCATATCCAAAAAAAATACCATATCAGGTGCAGGGATTTTCATAACATTAAATTCAAAATCATAAAGCCAATCAACAAACTTTTGTTTTTTTTTGTTGTCATCAATTTTGCACGCTTGATGAATTAAATTTGATTCCATATATCTATCCAAAAGCATAAGTCCGCCCTTTTTCAAAAATGGTTCATACTTTTTCATTGTGCAAAATCTATCCACCGAAAACGGAACAGATGCTTGATAAGGGTCAATCAAGTTTGCATTTTCTGCCAACTCCCCATTCAAATACATTTTTATGGGACCGGCAGACAAACTATCATAGTTTGGAAAACTTTGCGTTTTTATTTCAAAATTTTTTTGGCTTAAATAATCAAACAATTTTTTGGTTTGAGTTTCTTTTCCGCAACCATCTGTACCTGAAATAACAATAATATTTCCTTTCATACTTCTTTCCTTAAAACAAAAATATCACACTAAAACTTTGTTGTCAATATGTTTTGTCTTAAAACAATTTTTAAAAACAAAATTCATTAAATATAGAACAAATTCAACAATTTTATAACCCCGTTGTTTTTTGATTTTTAAATCAATTTTGTTATAATATTTATACAATCATTTTATAAAAGTAGTTAAGGAGAATAAAATGAAAAATTGTAATCAAGGTCTAAAAATGCTTGCGCTAATTGCCAAAAAAAGATTGAAAGGAGAAATAGGCCGAACGGAGCAAAACAAATTTTTTGAAATAAAAGAAAATGTAAAAATCATTTCAAGAGAAGAAGACGAAAAACTTTATAAACAGTTATGTTTGATATTAAAAGACAACAAAGATGTTTTTAACCCAATTGGAAGACTTATTGATTATAAAAAATATAACAATTTGAATAAGATGGAGCAAGAGCGATATTTTTTTGTTTTGGCCGATAAATATTCAGAATTGAAAAGAAAGTATGAAAAAGAACATTCAATGGTTATTTAATTGGTGCAAAACCTTTTTACTTTTTTTGCTAATTATGTTATAATATTGTTATGACAGAAAAAGATTTAAGTTTATTGAATAATGAACAATTAGAAGCACTTAAACAAACACAAGGTGCTGTTTTGGTTACGGCAGGAGCAGGAAGTGGAAAAACAAGATTGTTGACAAACAGAATTGTTTTTTTGATAGAAAATTTGGGTGTAAGTCCTGAAAATATTTTGGCAATTACTTTTACAAACAAAGCCGCGGGCGAAATGAAAGAGCGAGTTGTTGCAATGACGGAAAAAGGCGATAGGGTTTGGATTTCAACTTTTCACTCTATGTGTGCAAAAATTTTAAGACTTAATATTAACAAACTTGATGTAAGATTTAATAGCAATTTTTCTATATATTCCGATAACGACACAGACAAAGTTTTGAAAAATATTTTTACAAAAAAAGATATTATTGATGAAAATTTTAAAAAAACAGTAAAGTTCCATATTTCAAATTTTAAAAACAATAATTATAAATATGAAAGTTATATTCAAGACTTTGCTTTTGAAAAAGATATTGAGTTGATTGTTTCGATTATAAAAGAATATCAAACAAATTTGGTTGAAAATAATGCACTTGACTTTGATGATTTACTCGTTCAAACTTACAAACTTTTATATTGCAACAAAGAAGTTTTAGAATATTATGCCAATCGTTTTCAATATGTTTTAGTTGATGAGTTTCAAGACACAAACATTATTCAATATGACTTGGTTAAACTCCTTTGCAGTAAACACAAAAATATTTTTGTGGTGGGTGATGAGGACCAATGTATTTACACTTGGCGTGGTGCAAACTTTAAGAACATTTCAAACTTTAAAAAAGATTTTGAAAATGTAAAAGTATACAAGTTGGAAAGAAATTATCGTTCAACAAAAATCATTTTAGATTGTGCCAACAAATTGATAAAAAACAATAAAAGCAGAATTGACAAAACTCTTTGGAGTGATATTGATGGTGCGTATCCAATAGAAAGAAAAGAACTTTATGACGAGCAAGCCGAAGCGGACTATGTTTCCAACACAATTCATTATTTGGTTAACAATTGTGGTTATGAATATAAAGATTTTGCAATTTTGTTAAGACTAAATGCACTTACCTTTCAATTTGAAGAAAAGTTGCTTTCATACAATATTCCACACAAAGTTTTTGGTGGGTTTAAGTTTTATGACAGAGTTGAAGTAAAAAATGTTTTATCTTATTTAAAAGTTTTTATCAATCCCAAAGATGAGCAAGCATTTTTGCGGGTAATTAATTTTCCAAAGCGTGGAATAGGCGATAGTGCGATTGCAAAAATAAGAGAAATTGCCGAAAGGGAACAGACTTACTTGCTTGATATTTGTCTTAAAATAAACAATTTTGAATTGCCAAACAGTATAACAAATAAAATTAATAGTTTTTCTGAAATTTATAAAAAACTGTATGCCGAATATGAGTTGACACCGCTAAATGAATTTGCTGAAAATATAGTAAAGTATTTTTCTATAAAGTCAGCTTATCCAAACAAAACAGAAGAAGATATGGATAAAATGCTTAATATAGACCAACTTTTGTATTCAATTCAAACTTATGCAACAAAAAATCCGCAAGACACATTAAATGATTATCTTCAAAGCGTTTCTTTGATAAGTGATATTGACACCCTTGATGAAACTAACAACGCAATTGTTGCAACTGTACACTCTGTAAAAGGCTTGGAGTTTAAATGCGTGTTTTTGGTAGGGCTTGAAGAAAAAATATTCCCAATTTCAAGGTCTTTTGGCAATGAAGAGCAAATGGAAGAAGAAAGAAGACTTTTGTATGTTGGAATAACTCGTGCAAAAGAAAGATTGTTTTTTTGTAATTGCAAAACAAGATTTTTGTATGGTCATAGAGATTATATGATGCCAAGCAGGTTTTTGGGCGAATTGGGTTATACTAACAAAGGAGCAACAATTAGCGTTGCAAATAATACCACAACTCGCAAAACAAACGCACAAGTTGACTTTGTAAAAAGTGCAATAAATACCTCAACATATAACCAGTTTTTAAATCAAAACAAACCCAAAATTGATATCAATTTATATCACAAAGGAGATTCCGTTTTACACACAAAATTTGGCATTGGCAAAATTTTGGATATAGATTTTGAAAGCAAAACTGCCGATATTGATTTTAATGACATTGGAGTAAAAACTTTAATGCTTGAAATTGCTCCACTAAAAAAACTATAAAAAAGGAAAATTTTATGGAAAGAATGGAATGGCTTGTCAATGAAATTGCCAAGCATTCATACAATTATTATGTTTTGGACAATCCTACAATTTCTGACAAAGAATTTGACAAACTTTATGATGAACTTGTTATGCTTGAAAAACAAACAGGCATAATTTTGCCAAACTCCCCAACACAACGGGTTGGTGGAGATATTTTGGAAGGTTTTAAAAAATATCCGCACAAATATAGATTGTATAGTTTAGACAAATGCCAAACAAAAGAAGATTTAAAACTTTGGATAGATGATATAAAAAAAGTTTTTCCGCAAGCCGATTTCACATGCGAATATAAATTTGATGGACTTTCGCTTGTCTGCACTTACAAAAATGGATATTTTGTTTCTGCTGGCACGCGTGGAAATGGGTTTGTTGGCGAAGATGTTAGTGAGCAAGCAAAAACGATCAGGAGTGTTCCTTTAAAAATCAAATTTAAAGGCGAACTTGTAGTTCAAGGCGAAGCAATGATAACACTTTCAAATTTAAAAAAATACAACGAAAGTTCCACTGAACAATTAAAAAATGCAAGAAATGCGGCGGCGGGAGCAATAAGAAATCTTGACCCAAAACAAACAGCAAAACGAAAACTTGATTGGTTTGTTTACACTATCCACAAAGCAGAAAACAAAAATTTTGAAACGCAATCCGAAATGATGGATTTTTTAAAAGAAAATGGGTTTAATATTGGCAGTTATTTTAAAGTTTGTAAAACTGCCGAACAAATTTTTGCAGAAATAGATAAAATTGGAGGTGCAAAAAAAAATCTTGATATTTTAATGGACGGCGTTGTTGTAAGGCTTAACAATGTTCCGCACAGAGAAGAATTTGGTTTTACTGCCAAATTTCCTAAGTGGGCAATGGCATATAAATTTGATGCCGAAGAAGTTAGCAGTCTTTTAAAAAATGTTGTTTGGCAAGTGGGAAGAACAGGCAAAATTACGCCAATTGCAGAAATTGAACCTGTGGAACTTGCGGGTGCAACAATCAAGCGAGCAACACTTAACAATATTGCCGATATAAGAAAAAAACAAGTAGAAATTGGTTCAAGAGTTTTTTTAAGGCGAAGCAATGAAGTTATCCCTGAAATTTTGGGACTTGCAGAAAAACTGCCGAACAGCATAAGAATTGAAGAACCAAAATTTTGCCCATCATGTGGCACAGAACTAGTTGAAAACGGTGCAAACTTATTTTGCCCGAACACAGATGGTTGTAGGGACCAAATTATTGACAGGTTATCAAACTTTATTGGTCGTGAAGCAATGAATATTGAGGGAATGTCAACAAGTACTATCACCGCCCTTTTTGACAAATTTAATATAAAATATTTGTATGAAATTTATGAATTAACAGGACAAGAATTATTGCTTCTTGAAGGTTTTAAATCAAAAAAAGTTCAAAACGTTTTGCAAGCAATAGAAAAATCAAAAAAAGTTTCTTTTCATAAATTTATAAATGGACTGGGAATTGGCGGAGTGGGGATAAAAACTTCAAAAGATATTGCCAAAAAATTTAGAAACTTTAATCAACTTAAAAACGCAACACTTGAAGAAATTTTGACTATTTATAATATTGGAGAAGTGATAGCACAAAATATTTTTGATTATTTTAGAAACGAAAAAAACATTTTTCAAATAGAAAAACTTTTTGAATATGGTGTTGAAATAGAGCAAAGAGAAGAAATAAGCATAGAAGATACAATTTTTAAAAACAAAATGGTGGTTTTGACAGGCACAATGCAAAAATACGACCGCCACCAAGCAACTGAAATGTTGGAAAATTTTGGTGCACAAGTTGTAAGTTCAGTTTCAAAAAACACTGATTTTGTTATAGCGGGAGAAAATGCAGGTTCAAAACTTGACAAGGCAAAATCGTTGGGAATAAAAATAATACAAGAAGAAGAATTTTATGATATACTGCAAAACATATTGACAAACTGACATCAAGTTGATATAATAACAAACATTAAAGAGGTAAAAAATTATGATGATTGATCCGCCAATAGATGATATGGTAAAAAAAGTGGGCAACAACAAATACAAATTAAGTTGTTTGATTGCAAAAAGAGCAAAAGAGTTAGAAATTCGCATTCCCGAAGAGATTGAAGCGAGTGATAAAAAGGCAATTAGCATTGCCGCCGATGAAATCTACAACGGAGAAATTATCCCAAGCGATAAAAAAGAGTAAGAAAGTGTGTTTTAAACACATTTTTTTTATCAAAAATGCCAAACTGCACTTATTCTTGACTTTTTTTTGCCTTCAACATATACTTTATATAATGTTTGCAGAAGTTATAGTTGATGTTTTAAGTAGCGAAGTTGACAAGGTTTTTGATTATAAAATACCCGAAAGTTTGTTGTTGCAAACGGGCGAAAGAGTTGTTGTTCCTTTTGGAAATAGAGTTATTGAAGGTTATGTTATCAACATAAAACAAAAATCAAAAGTTGCACCAGAAAAGTTGAAAAGTATTATAAAATCAAAAGACAATTTTCCAACAATACTCCCCGAAATGCTCGAATTAATGAAGTATATGGTAAAAAAATATGACATTAAACTTGTTGATGCGTTAAGACTTTTTATTGTCAGCGAGTTCCGCGCTGGAAAAATAAAGACATTAACCCAAAAAATATGTTATTTGAACCAAAATGTCGATTTGGAAGCATATTCAAAAACTTTGCGAAAAAACAGTTTCAACCAATTTGAGTTGTTAACTTATTTGAAAACCCACCCAAGCGAAAATCAAGCAATTTTAAATGAAAAATTTAGTGCAAGTGCAGTAAACAAATTCAAAAAAGATAATATTTTATGTGTAAAAACAATTGATGTTAATCGTTCGCCCAGTACAATGGAAGTTGAAGACAAGGCGGTTGCTTTAACTGCCGAACAAAACCGAGCAATTAATGCAATAAAAAATTTTGAAAACAAAACATATCTTTTGCACGGAGTTACGGGCAGTGGCAAAACAGAAGTGTATATGCGTTTAATAAAAAAAGTTTTGCAAATGGAAAAAACTGCTATTTTGCTAGTTCCTGAAATATCTTTAACACCTCAAGTTTTGGGAAATTTGAAAGCAAGATTTGGTGCAACTGTTGCTGTGTTGCATAGCGGACTTTCTGCTGGTGAAAAGTATGATGAATGGAAAAGAATTTTAAACTGTAACGCCAAAGTAGTTGTTGGTGCGAGGTCGGCAATTTTTGCACCCTTAAAAAATTTGGGAATAATTATAATTGATGAAGAACACGAAAGTTCATACAATAGTGAGAGCAATCCGAGATACAAAACATTTGACATTGCAAAATTTAGGCAAACTTATAATAAATGCCCTTTGGTTTTGGGAAGTGCAACACCAAGCGTGGAAACTTATTACAAAACCCAAACCAAAGAAATTGAACTGCTTGAACTTCCAATAAGAGTAAATCAAAAAGAAATGCCCAAAATTCAAATTGTTGATATGTTAAGCGAAATACATAATGGCAATGGCAGTATTTTTTCCAATCAACTGATAAATGACCTGCAAGAATGTTTTGCACAAAAAAAACAAGCACTTTTGTTTTTAAATCGCAGAGGATTTACATCTTTTATGCGTTGTAATGAGTGCGGTTATATTGCCAAATGCACTGATTGTGATGCACCGCTTGTTTATCACAAAGATGAAGAAAAATTGAAATGTCACTATTGTGGAAAGCGGTTCAAGGCGCTTACCGCCTGCCCAGAATGTAAAAGCACATATATAAGGCAAGGGGCGGTTGGCACACAAAAAGTTGTTAGTGATATTCAAGAAATTTTTCCAAATATAAAAATTTTTAGAATGGATAATGACACAACAAGGAACAAGAACGGGCACCAAACTATTTTGGAAGAATTTGCCAAACACAAACCAGCTATTTTGGTTGGAACTCAAATGATAGCAAAAGGGCACGATTTTAGCGAAGTTGGAGTTGTTGGAATAATTGATGCCGACCAAAGTTTGTATCAAACTGATTACAAAAGCACCGAAAAAACTTTTCAACTTATAACGCAGGTTAGTGGCAGGGCTGGGCGAAAAGATGGAGGCGGAAAAATTGTTTTGCAAACTTACAATCCAAAACATTATGTTTATAAATTTGCTTCCAATTACAATTACAAAGGTTTTTTTGAAAAAGAAATAAACATAAGAGAAACAACAAATTTTCCACCATTTTCCACCATATTAAGAGTTTTAATCACTTACGAAAATGAAAGTCTTGTAAGTGAAATAACCAAAGAAATTTTTGCTTTGATAAAGCAAATTGCAAAAAACTTTTCCAAAGATTTTTTGTTTTTGGAAGCAATGAAAAGTCCGCATACAAAAATAAAAAACAAGTTCCGTTATCAAATTCTTTTAAGGTTTACAAAAACCAATGAAAGTGATATAATAGAACAAATTTACAACATAGTAAACAAATTCAAAAACAAAAAAGCAAGTGTTTTTGTGGAAATTGACCCGCAAAATTTGGGTTAAGGAGGGAAATATGGCATATAGAGAAATAATAAAAATTGGTGATGATTTGTTAAGAAAACAATCAAAAACAGTTACAACTTTTGACCGAAAATTGTCGGATTTGCTAGATGATATGGCTGAAAGTATGTTCAAGTTTAAGGGAATGGGTTTGGCAGCTCCGCAAATTGGAATACTAAAAAGAGTAGTTGTTATGGATGTTAACGGAATGTTTTTGGAGTTTATAAACCCCGAAATTGTTTCAAGCAGTGGAGAAGTTGAAGAAGAAGAAGCTTGTTTAAGCGTGCCAAATGTAAGAGGTATTGTTAAACGACCTTTCAAAATAACGGTAAACGCACAAGACCGTTTTGGCAACAACTTTTCCATAACCGGCGAAGCAATGCTTGCCCGTTGTATTTGCCACGAATTTGACCACCTAAACGGAGTGCTTTTTGTTGACAAAATGGAAAGAGAAGTCAAGGGGGACAAATGAATTTAGTTTTTTTGGGTACACCTGAAATTGCAAAAATATGCTTTGCCGAGATTTTGAAAACAAAACATCAAGTTTTGGCAGTTGTAACAAAGCCCGACAAACCCGTTGGCAGAGGCAAAAATGTTGTTTATTCACCTGTAAAAACATTGGCAATCCAACACAATATCCCTGTTTATCAGTTTAACAGCATAAGTAAAGAAGGTGTTCAAATCTTAAAATCTTTGAAACCCGACTTGCTGGTTCTTGTTGCCTTTGGGCAAATTTTAAGTCAAGAAATTTTAAACATTGCCATGCCAATCAATTTGCATGGTTCTTTGTTGCCAAAATACAGAGGACCTTCGCCAATTCAAACTGCTATTTTAAATGGCGATGCTGAAAGCGGAATTACCATTATGAAAATGGAAAAGGAAGTTGACAGTGGTGATATTTTGCTTCAAACAAAAATAAAGATTGAAAAAGAAGACACAACGGAAAGTTTGTTTAAAAAAATGGCAAGTGTTGGAGCAAAAACGCTGGTTGAATGTTTGGAAATCATTGAAAGTGGCAAGGCAGTTTTCAAAAAACAAGACCAAAGCAACGCAACTTTTACCACAATGTTTACAAAAGAAAACGCAGTTTTAAACTTCAATGAAAATGTGGAAAGCATTGTAAACAAAGTAAGAGCGTATAACCCAACCCCAACTGCATTTTTTGTTCTAAATGGAAATCAATATAAGGTTTACAAAGCAAAGCAATATGAATGTAATTTTGATATAAAAAACTATAAAAATGGCGAAGTTGTTATTGCAAATGGAAAGCAAGGTTTGGTTATAAAGGCAAAAAATGGTTTTGTTGAAATTTTGGAAATTCAAGCACCAAATGGCAAAATTATGCAAGCAAAACAGTTTTTAAACGGAAAATCAATTCAAACAGGGATTGTGGTTTAGTTTATGGAAAAAGGCTTGATAACAAAAAAAATGTCTGACAAGTTTTGGGTAAAAACTGCCCAAAATCTTTTTGTTTGTACTGCAAAGGGTATTTTAAAATCAAATGGCATTTTTGTTGGCGAAAATGTCGAGTTTAACACACAAACAATGAATATTGAAAAAGTTTTGTCAAGAAAAAATCAATTAATAAGACCGCCACTTGTCAATCTTGACCAACTTTTTGTACTGGTAGCAGACAAACCCCAGCCAGACTTTTTAATGCTTGACAAATTGCTTTTGTTCTGCAAGGTGTATGATATCACTCCAATTATTTGTTATACCAAGATAGACAAAAGCACAAAATTTGAGCAATATATTGAAAGCGTGTATGGCAAGTTTTACAAAACCGTATTTGTTTCTGCACACAAAACAATCAATTTGGAAAACATTAAACTATTATTAAAAAACAAAATATCGGCGTTTGCGGGGCAGTCAGGTGTTGGCAAGTCCGCGCTTTTGAATGCTTTGTTTGGCAACAAAAAAACACTTGAAGGTATGTTGTCAACCAAAATATCAAGGGGAAAAAACACCACAAGGCACTGCGAGTTATTCGAGTTTGAACCAAATTCTTATATTGCCGACACACCCGGGTTTAGCAGTTTAGATGAAAAACTTTTGCCAATAGAATATTGGGAATTGCCGTATTATTACCCCGATTTTTTAGAGTTTTTAAAAAACTGTAAATATAAATCTTGCACTCACACAAACGAACAAGACTGCGGAATAAAAAAAGCAGTAGAAAGCGGGCAAATAGATTTTTCAAGGTATGAAAGATACCAAGCAATTTACAAAAACTTGAAATGTGGTAGTGTAAGTCAACGGGGACGGTAGTAACTGACACGAAGGGTTAGCGTAGGGTCACGTTGACTACGTCCCCTTGACCTGTTTTTCGTACTACAATTTGATAATAATTCTTGGAACAACTGCTTTCAAAAAAAAGTACGGACAAAACCGCCAATGAAATGCGGTTTCCGCTTGGTCCGTAAAAGCAAAAACTTGCCCGTTAAAGCGATGCTTTTTTGTGAAACAAAAAACAAGCACAAGGGCTAGTTTTTGCGTGTGTCAAGGGGACGTAGCACCCTTGACCGTTCGCCTACGGCTCCTGTCAATTGCTAGCGTCCCCGTTGACCCGCGTTGCCCCTTGCTACGTCTCCGTTGACCCTTGCTTTTCGCCCGCTCGTGTCAGTTGCTAGCGTCCCCGTTTACCTTCGCTACGCTTAACAAATTTTAAATATAATACCACAATGCGTGCCTTTGGCACGCTCATCATGCACGCGTTAGCGGGCTCATCATGTGTGCCGATGGCACACTCATCACGAGCACGAAGTGCTCTCATCATGTGGGGCGGAAGCCCACTCAAATTTCCCCGTTGCCCCCCTGTTGACACGTGCTAACCCCCTTGCCAACTTTTCTTTTTACTGTTTTCTTTATTTTATCAAAATTTTCTTTTAATTCTATATCTTTTTCTTCCATTGTTTTCCTTAATATCAAAACCCGCCATAGGCGGGAATTTTTCGTTTTTTTTCTATATTACTTACACCCTTGCGGTCATAGCCCGTCAAGGGTGTAAACTTGCAATCTTTAATCTATTTTCAAAAATTAAAAGAAAAAGCAGGTCTGAGGCAATAGTGGGTATAATAAACAGCAAGGTCGCGGACAACGCCACGACTGTTGACACCGTAGGAGTGGGCAGCGTAAGAAACGTAACCAGAGCGAAGCCAGTTATATGCTGTGTGCCAATACTCTATGCCATTATTCGGATAATTAAACGCTCGGTGAGCTTGGGCATAATCTGTTGGAAAAACTCGGCGGTAATAATTTGAATTATAAAAATCACCATAATAATAACTTTCATTGGCATTATTCCCTGCCAAAACAAAAAGTTTGTCTTGCGTTAAGGAATAATATGGGGAATTGTTTGTTGCGGCACCTTCTGCCACATTTAAACTTAAACCACTAAAAGTGTCACGGGTGAAATAGGTTGTTTGGGTTGTGGTGGCAATGCTGTTTTGCTCGGTTTGATTGAAACATATATCCAAAAGCGAAGTTAAAGTTTCGGTGGTTTGATTGATTGACATATTGCTGTTGAAATAAGTTTTTGTGTTTGTTAAATTTGAAGAATTGTAAAAATATGGATTGGCAAAAGAATTAATAGTGCCGGGAAGGCTATAATTTGTGTTAGTTTGCCCGTTAAGGAAGGAACGAATATAACTTGTTGCCCAGTTGTTTCCGCCATATTGTGATGAGTTTGAACCTGTTACTGCAAAATTGAATGGGCTTGCGTCTATGTCTGTTTCGGCAAGCACTGTCAAGTTTTGGTTGTTTGCCATTGCTGTGGTTATTGCCGTTAATTGTGGGGCATTGTTGTTAGCATAAGTGCTTAAAGAAACATTGTTTGCCATATAAATTATCCACCTTAGCGGTTCAACTTTAAACCAGTTGTAGACCCCCGCAGTTGTGGGAATTATATAACCGTCATCATAATTTCCGTTCGTTGTTGAACTTACAGTGCTTAAATATCTTGCTGCTGCAAAGGATGCGTCGGCGTAACCATAAGCCAAACTTCTTGCATAGGTTTCGCCCGTTGTTATGTCTTCAAACCAATAAATAGGGCAAATAGTGTATGGAAATGGTGCAGTAGTTGTATTATTATTTTGTGCAACTGCTTGATAAACGGTTTTAACATATTTTAGTGTCATTTTTGTGCCAGCAGAGTTCAAAACATTTGCGCCATAACTGTTTTTGATTTCAATTTTGCCAAAGGTATTCAATTCTTCTTCTGTGCCAAAGGTGTGATTCAAGGCACTATCAAGCGTTTCGCCAACAAAAGTTTGTGGGTACTCGCCCATTTCAAGATAGTAATAATATCCGTTCATTCCATCAATTTTTTGAGTTTCGGTGTTATATGTGGCATTGCTTGTTGGAAACTTTGCGAACATAACTTTGCTGTATTGGTCCTCGGTGTATTCCTTTATGCTGTAAGTATCGCAAGAGAAAATTGTGTTTTCATATTCCACAAGTTCAAGGTTAAAATTTATTGAAGAAAGTGTGTTTGGATATAAAGGGTTAATTGAAAAACTGATTGTGCCTTGCACTGCGTTGGCGGGCGTGCCATCATAGGCTTTAATATAAGAAACTGAATTGGTGGGGTTGGTGGAATAGTCCACACTTATGCCATCTTGGTCGGTTATGCCTTCAACTTCAAACTTGATTGCACTGGTTGTTTCGGGGTCAATAAAGCCCGCTTCGGCATTGGTGGTGTAATTGGTTGTGATAAAGGTCAAGGTGTCGGACCTTGACAAGTTGCGAAAATATTCATACCATGTGTTTATATAAACCGTATTGCCTTCGGTGTTATATACCGCATCGGCACTTGCGGGGGTGCCAAGCAGTGGGCTGGTATTGCTTTTTGTGTTGTTAAAAATGGTTACGGGGTCGGAGCGGTTGCCATACATATCTGTTCTTACCAAATCAATTTGAACTTTAACTTCGGGGTTTATTTCAAAATTTACATTAAGTGGCATAACACCTTTAATAAAAATTGCTTGCAAGCCAACAACAAATAAGAGCACTGTGCATAATGCCCCCAAAAGCCCTATTAAAATTGTGTTAAAAGTTCTGCTCATAAGACTCCGTTGTTATATATATTGCTTTATTTTATCATTTTTTATTACTTTATGTCAAACAATTTATATAATTAAAAAAAAATATATTATATGAGTGTCAACGGGGACGTGGCAATTGACAGGAGCCGAAGGCGAACGGTCAAGGAGTGCTACGTCCCCTTGACACGAAAACGGGATAGTACGAAAAAAAAGGTCAAGGGTCAGCGGGGACGCTAGCAACTGACGCGAAGGGCGAAGCCCTAGAGTCATGTTGGCTACGTCCCCTTGACACACGCAAAAACTTGCCTTTGTGCTTGTTTTTTGTTTCACAAAAAAGCATCGCTTTATCAGGCAAGTTTTTGCTTTTACGGGCCAAACGAAAACCGCACTGCGTTGGCGGTTTTGCCCGTACTTTTTTTGAAAGCAATTGTTCCAAGAATTTTTATCAGATTGTATTACAAAAAACAAGTCAAGGGGACGTAGTCAACTGACCCTACGCTAACGCTCCCGTGTCAGTTACTACCGTCCCCGTTGACCCTTGCTAAAAAATCAAACTGAACCAAAACTGTTTACTACAAAAGTGCGGGGCGGAAGTGATTGCCCCGCAGAATTTGGGGCATCGCTCCGCCCCCCCCGCCCCTTTTTCACAACAATGCGGGATAATGAATATGCTTTAATAGGAGATACATAATGAAAATTATTTGCTTTAAAGCACCAAAGATTTTGGCAAGATTTTTGAAATTGTTTTTTGCCAAAAAGGTTATTCAGTAAGAGTGAGTTTGCGGAGCCCACATGACGAGAGTGCTAACGCACCCATGATGTGCGGGCTATTGCCCGCGTGATGAGCCCGCTAATGCGTGCATGATGAGCGTGCCAAAGGCACGCATTGTGGTTTTGTTTTTAAAATTTGTTAGTAAAAAATTATTCAAAAAAACAAAAAACTTTTTGGGTCAGTCCCACGCATTAATGTGTGCGGAGCACACTCATCATAAATGCGTTAGCATTTACATCACGCACGCGGAGCGTGCTCATAATGCGGGCAATAGCCCGCTCATCACGTGTGCCATCGGGCACACTCAATCCGCCCCGTTACATAAAAAAAATCGACACTGTTTGTGCCGATTTTAATCACTTTATTTTGCTGTTTTTTTATTTAGGGTTTTAATACATTTTGTGCAAGCCTTAACTTTTTTTTCTTTTCCATCAACTATTATTGTTGTTTCTTGTAAATTTACTTCATAAGAACGGTTTGATTTGTTGTTTGCATGACTAACAGTTTTCCCCGCCATTCTGCTTTTTCCACAAATATCACATACTCTACTCATTTTGACTCTCTCCTTGTTTGGTTAAAAATTTTACTTGCCTAGTCTAGCATTTTAAAACCCGTTTTGCAAGTGCTTTTTTAAAATTGGTTAAAAATATATAAAAATACTTGAAAATTTATAAAAATTGGTGTATATTGATTTTGTGTAAATACAATATAAATATAACTTAACAAAAAAAAGGAAATCCAACATTGACTGTTGATACAAATAATTATTATGGTAAAATCAGTATTGCTGATGATGCGATTGCAGTTGTCGCTGGTTTTTCTGCACTTGAATGTTATGGTGTGGTTGACCTAGTTTCCAACAATTTGAAAGACAGCATCAAATACCTTATAAAAAAACGACCTTATGAAAAAGGCGTTGTTGTTTCCAATCAAGAAAATAGAATCACTATTGATATCTATTGCATTTTTAAATATGGCGTTTCAATTTCTGCGGTTGCGGAAAGTTTGAAAAAGTCTGTTAAATATAGTGTGGAAAATTTTACCGGAATGATTGTGGATAATGTCAATGTGCATGTTGCAGGAGTACAGGTTTAGGGAGAAATTATGCAAAAAATTATAAATGGCGCAGACTTTCACAAAATGGTTAAAATTGGTGCAGGTTTGCTTGAACAAAATAAAAAACATATAGATGCGTTAAACGTTTTTCCGGTTCCAGATGGAGATACGGGCACAAATATGTTTCTAACTTTAAAATCAGCGGTGGCAGAAGTAAACAAATGCGTTGACAACAATTTGGTTTGCCTTTCAGAAGCACTTTCAAAAGGTGCATTGCGTGGTGCAAGAGGAAACTCGGGCGTTATTACTTCGCAAATCTTGAAAGGTTTTTGCAATATTGTTGGTGCGGCAAAAGAGTTTAATACAAAAACATTTGCAAAAGCGCTTCAAGAAGGATCGGCAGTTGCTTACAAGGCGGTTACCGTTCCAAAAGAAGGAACAATCTTAACTGTTATTCGCGTTATGGCAGAATATGCAGTTGAACTTGCAAAAAAGAATTCAGATTTTCACACATTTTTGCCTCTTGTTTTGGAACAAGGTGCCGAAATTGTTAAACAAACAACAGATATGCTCCCCGTTCTTAAAAAAGCGGGTGTGGTTGATGCTGGCGGAAAAGGTCTTTTAATAATTTTGACGGGTTTTTACAAGGGTCTTATTGGCGAAGAGTTGGAAGTTGACTTTGAAGAAGAACTTGCTCCCGCAAACACAATGGAAGATGTTTTGCCAGATATTCACAACCTTGCCGAAATAGTTTTTGGCTATTGCACTGAATATGTTATCATTCATATGCACAAAAAAACTACTGAAGCCGACATTGACAAGTTGAGAGACAAATTGATGACTCTTGGCGACAGTGTTATTTGTATTGGCGATTTGAATTTGGTAAAAGTGCATGTGCATACAAACAATCCAAATATGGCATTGGGCTATGCTTTGGAACTTGGCGAACTTCACGGTTTGAAAATTGAAAATATGCGAGAACAAAATCGTGAACTTAAAGCACTTGCACAAAAAACCGAAGAACTTAAACCTTTGGGAATGGTTGCAGTCGCACCCGGAAAAGGCATTGCAAATCTTTATAAAGACTTGTCAGTTGACCAAATTATTGAGGGCGGACAAACAATGAACCCGAGTGCCGAAGATATTGTAAAAGCGGTTGAAGAAGTTCCCGCAAAAAATGTTATCATTTTTCCTAACAACAAAAATATTATTCTTGCCGCAGAGCAAGCACGAGATTTGACAACAAAAAACTTGGTTGTCATTCCAACAAAAAGCGTTCCGGAAGGTATTTCTTGCGTTTTGGCATTCAATCCAGAAGGAACGGTTGAGGACAACACAACGGCAATGAATGAGTCGTTTAAAAATGTAAAATCAGCATCGGTCACTTATGCTGTTAGAAGCACAAACCTTGATGGCTTGGAACTTACCGCGGGAGATATTATTGGGCTTGACGACAAATCAATTTTGGCGAAAGGAAGCGATGTTTCTGCCACAACTTTGGAATTAATTGACAAAATGTTGACTGATGATATTTGCAACATCACTCTATTTTTTGGCGAAGATATTAGAGAAGCAGATGCAATAAAATTGCAAGAAATTTTATCTGAAAAGTATCCAAGTTGCGAAGTTTCAGTGCTTGATGGCGGACAACCCGTTTATTACTATATTATTTCAATGGAATAAAATTTGAACTTTTTTCACTTACTCGGTCAAAATATCCGAGATGAAGTTATCCACAAATTTTAGGGTAAACACTTTTGCCTTTTGGCAGTTTGTGTTTATTTTTTTTATCAAGGCAATCTTATGTTCGCCATTTTCCATTATTGGTTTTATTTGCTCAAATTCGCCAAAAAATTCTTTAAAATGTGCAGTTTTCAGTTTTTCTGAAAACTCTGGTGTTAAGTATGACTTTGCAAGTTCAAAATCGTTTTCTCTTACCGCTTCAAAAAAGGCAATATGGAACAAAAATGGTGGCACTATTTGTGGCATTTTGTTTAAATAAATTGGTTCGCTTGCAAGCAGTTCAATTTTGTCGGTTTCAATGGCATATTCGTTAAGTTGACCGTGGCGTGCTTGCGTGTTTTTGTCTTTCACTTCCACAATTTTTGTGTCTTTTATATCCACATTTCCACAAAACTCAAAAAATTTTTCCGCTTTTTTGTGAAAACAAACAACATAATCTTGGGCACCTGAAAAACTTTCTATCACAATCAAATTTTTTTGATCAAAAATGTTAATATCTTTCAAATCTTTTTTGCAGTTAAAAGAAAAATGATTGTCTTTGAAATCAATATTAAACTTGAATGGTTTGCCCAAAACACTTGCGGTATAATCGTTAAATGTTTTTGTTTTAAAAAATTCGCCACTAAAAATTTGCGGTGCTTGAACTTCCAAAATGGTATATTTTTCAAACTCAATCCCGTTCAGATAATTGTTTTGCAATATTTTGTTGTCAACAACAAAACAAAATGGTAATTTCCCATTTTCCAGCGGGAATATTTTAACATATTCGCCATTATTCAAAACAAGTGGCATTTTGTTTGACACCTCGCAGATTTTTGAATTTACCTCTGCCAAGCAAGTCGATTTTGAGTATAAAAAATATTTCATAACAATAATAATATATTAAAGATTTTTCAAAGGTATGAGTATTTTTGTGTATAAATACCATAACAAGTGGCAATAATCGGCTGAAAGGAGATTTTTATGAACAAAAAAGAAATTGCTTGGGGCAAAACTCAAATTTATGACTTGTTTAAACTTGTTGAAAATTTTAGAACAACCAACAAACCACTTTTAAAAGCCTTTGAAAGTTTTGCATTGATATCCAATCGCAAACCGAATAGCATAAGAAATTTTTATTATTATCAGTTAAAAATATTTGAAAAAAACAAAAACCTTGCAAAAGATTTTAATATCAATCTTGATTTGCATAAAAAGAACGAGCAAAAATTTTTTACTGCACAAGAAGTAAAATTAAGTATGGGCAAAATAAATGAACTTTTAAGCAAGGGTTATTCTGTAAGGCGGGCTTGTCAAGAAGTGGCGGGCGGAAGTTTGCAACTTATGATAAGATTGCAAAACAAGTACCGCAGTGAACTAAAACAAAAAACAACCGCCAAGAAAAACAATGTTTTGTTTATGCCAAACAAAAAAAGTGGCTTGACTGATGATGAAATCAACAGTTTGTTTTTGGGGCTTGTAAAAATTGTAAAAAAATCCGCGCGAGATAACTTAGATGCCAATCTTATTTTTCAGGTTCAGTCAGCAAATAATGAGTTAAGAAAGTCAATCAAAAACCTTGCAGACAAAGAAAGAGAAGTAAAAATATTAAGAAAAAAGTTTGAACTTTTATCAAACGAAAAGTTGAAACTAAAAGAAGAAATAAAGTGTTTACGTTCGCAAAATGTAGAAATGTTAAAGGCGGAGCAGTACCCCGTAAAATTTAATAATTTAAAAAGTTATTTGAACCAATTAGACAAAAAACGAGCAAAAAAAGAAAGCAATTAGGACAACCTTATTCTTCTATTTAGTTCCATTGTGGCTCTTATTGCTTTAAGTTCTTGCAAAATAAGCGCTAGCAACTGCTCGGTTGTCAAAATTGTTGTGGGTTGTGTTGTTTCTTGCAATTTTTTGACTGCACTTGCATAAGCCTTTGCCATTTCATTCATTATTTTTTCATCAATTATTTGATTATCTTTATAATTATTTTCCATTATGAGTTTATATGTTTTTGCAAAAAAAAGTGTTAAATATCAAAAAAAGTACCTTTTTTGCTTGACATATATTTTTGAAGTTGTAATATATTTATAAAACTTTGGAATTATTCTCGTAAAGTTTATGTTTTTTTGTCCTTTTTTTTAAAAAAGGTGTTGACATATATTTATGTTTATGTTATTCTAATTTTGGAATTTTTATATAATAGTGAAGTTATGTCCTTTTTTTAGTTAAAAACATACACAACGCAAGCATTTTGGCGATAAGGCGGTGCTTGCGGTTTTTCGTTCCATAATTTTTTTAGCAAGGAGAAAATATGAAAAATTGGTCAAATATTAAAAAGGTAATGTACGGAACAACTGAAAGATACAGTTTTTCTAAGATCGATGAAATCGTTGAACTTCCAGATTTTTTGGAAATTCAAAAAAAAGCTTACAAAGATTTCATTGAAGAAGGTGTAGACAGAGTTTTAAACGAGTTTTCACCCGTTGTTGATTTCAGTGGAAAGGCAAAGTTATATTTTTTGAAATCTAACTTGACCACTGAACCAAAATATTCTATCAAAGAATGTAAAAGAAGAGGTGCCTCATACACAATACCGCTTAAAGTTCAAGCGAGATTTGTTGTTGAAGAAACAGGCGAAACCATTGACCAAGAAGTTTATCTTGGCGATATTCCGTTGATTTCTGATGATGGGTCTTTTGTTTTTAATGGTATTGAAAGAGTTGTTGTCAACCAAGTGATAAGAGCACCTAGCGTTTATTTTACGCAAGAAAACTCTGACCTTTCTTCTTTGAAAGGGCAAATGATACCCGTTCGTGGAATGTGGCTTGAATTTGAGCAAGGTGCAAATGAAATAGTAAAAGTTGTACTTGATAGAAGCAGTAAAGTTACTATTGGTATTTTTCTAAAATGCTTTGGTTTTACACCAAAAGAAATTTTGAAGGTTTTTGGCGACAATTCTTATATCAAAAATGTGCTTGACAAAGAACCACAAACCACACAAGAAGAAGCACTTATTGAACTTGCAAGAAAAACAAGACCAAGCGAAGTGCCATCAGCAGAAAGCACAAGAAGTTATTTAAACCTTTTCTTCTTCTCTGACCAATATTACAACCTTAACAGAGTTGGTCGCTATAAATTTAACAAAAAATTGAGTTTAAGCAACAGAGTTGCTGGCTTGACAAGTGCAAACAACATAAACATTGAAGATGAAATAGTTATAAAGAAAAATGAAATAATATCAAATGAAAAAGCAAGAAAAATACAAAATGCAGGCATAAACGAAGTTTGGGTATTGCACAATGGCAAAAAGCATTTAATTCGTGGCAATAACAGAGTTCAACTTTCTGCTGTTTACCCTTGCAATGAAGAGGAATTGGGAATAACGGAAGAAGTTTATTTCCCTGTTTTAACGCAAATTTTAAAAGATAACAAAACTGATGCCGATATCAAAAAAGCAATTAAAGAAAACGCCAAAAATCTTATTATCACAACTTTAACAATGGACGACATTTTGGCAAGCATAAGTTCTTATCTTGACCTTTTGGAAGGCATTGGTGCTTTGGATAATATTGACCACCTTAGCAACAGAAGAATTGCAACAGTGGGCGAACTTTTGGGTAACGCGTTCCGTTCAGGCGTTAACAAACTTGCAACTTCAATCAAAGAAACTTTGCAAGGAAAAGAACTTGTTGGAATAACACCAAAAGAAATTGTAAACCCAAGACCAATCAACAAGGCGCTTAAAGACTTTATTGCGTCTTCACAACTTTCACAACTTATGGACCAAATCAATTGTCTTTCAACCTTAACTCAAAAAAGAAAAATGTCAGCAGTTGGACCTGGCGGTGTAAAAAAAGAAAGAGCAAGTGCTGATGTTCGTGATATTCACTATACACATTATGGCAGAATTTGTGCTATTGAAACCCCAGAAGGACAAAGCATTGGTCTTATTAACAGTTTTACAAGTTATGCAAAAATCAATGACTATGGTTTTATTGAAACACCTTATAGAAAAGTAAACAAAGAAACAGGCATTGTTGAAAACGATTATCATTATTATATGGCAGATATTGAAGACAATTCTTATATTGCACAAGCGATTGAACCCCTTACAGCAGAAGGTAAATTTGTAAACGATAGAGTTATTTGCAGATTTAGAAACCTTATTGTTGAAGTTCCTTCAACCACTGTTGATTATGTTGATGTTTCTCCAAAACAATTTATTTCTGCTGCGACTTCTTTGATACCTTTCCTTAACAACAACGACTCTGCTCGTGCGCTTATGGGTGCAAATATGCAAAGACAGGCAGTTCCATTGTTAAGACCCGAAGCACCAATAGTTGGAACGGGAATGGAAAGAAAAGTTGCCTATGATAGCGGTGCTTTGATAAAGGCAAAAACAGATGGTGTTGTAACTTTTGTTAGTGCAAGTGTTATCAAAGTTCAAACAAAAACACAAGAAGAAAACTATTATTTAACCAAATTTGAAAAAACCAACGCAGATACTTGCGTTAACCAAAAACCTATTGTTTTTAAAGGTCAAAAGGTTAAAGCGGGCGATGTTCTTGCTGATGGTTACTCAACTGAAAACGGCGAGTTGGCACTTGGCAAAAACGTGCTGGTTGGTTATATGAATTGGGAAGGTTATAACTACGAAGATGCTATTTTGATTAGTGAAAGAATAGCAAAAGAAGACATTTATACTTCTATCACACTAAAAGTTGAAGAAATTAAATGCCGTTCTACAAAACTTGGCGATGAAGAAATAACAAGAGATATCCCTAACCTTGGCGATGAAGCACTAAAAAATCTTGATGAAAATGGAATAATTAGAATAGGTGCAGAAGTTAGAGCCGGAGATATCCTTGTTGGAAAAGTAACTCCAAAAGGCGAAACCGAATTAACACCAGAAAAAAGATTGTTAAGAGCAATTTTTGGTGAAAAAGCACATGAAGTAAGAGATACTTCTTTAAGAGTTCAACATGGTCGAAACGGTGTTGTTGTTGATGTTCAAGTATTTTCAAGAAAAAACAAAGATGAACTAGAACCAGGCGTTACAATGATGGTTAAAGTTTATGTTGCCCAACGCAGAAAACTCTCAGTCGGCGATAAAATGGCGGGAAGACACGGAAACAAAGGTGTTGTTTCAAGAATTTTGTCAGAAGCAGATATGCCTTATTTAAGTAATGGTCAACCACTTGACATTGTGCTTAACCCTCTTGGTATTCCTTCTCGTATGAATGTTGGACAGGTGCTTGAAGTGCATTTAGGTCTTGTTGCAAAAACATTGGGTTGGAAAGTAGCCACACCGGTTTTTGATGGTGCAGATGCAAAAATAATACAAGAATTGTTGACTGAAAATGGTTTTCCAGCAAATGGAAAAATTCAACTTTTTGATGGCAGAACAGGTCTTCCTTTTGACAATCCAGCAACAGTTGGCTACAAATATATGCTAAAACTTGACCACATGGTTGACAGCAAAATGCACGCGCGTTCAACAGGTCCATACTCACTTGTAACTCAACAACCACTTGGAGGAAAAGCAATGTTCGGTGGTCAAAGATTTGGTGAAATGGAAGTTTGGGCTTTGGAAGCGTATGGAGCAGCAAGTTTGTTGCAAGAAATGTTGACAGTAAAATCTGATGATGTGATTGGCAGAACAAAAACATTTGAAGCAATTATCAAAGGTCAACCTATTGCAGAGCCAGGCGTGCCAGAATCGTTCAAAGTGCTTATCAAAGAACTTCAATCTTTGGGATTAGACATAAAAATATTGACAGATGAAAACAGAGAAATTTCATTAAAAGAACTTTCAACAGACGAATATGATATTCCTACCTTGGTTCAAGAAGTAGAAGAAGAACTTAAAGATGTTTCAATAAATATTGAAGAAGACATTAACCAAGTAACAATGCCAAAAGTAGACACAGAATTTAATGCGGATAGTTTGTTTGAAGACTTTGATGATTTTGAAGAATAAAAACCACTTAAATAATTAAGAAAAATTTAAAAAATTTACTAAAAAAAGGGTGAAAATATGTTTGAATTAAATAACTTTGATGCAATAAAAATTGGTATTGCATCGCCTGAAAAAATAAGAGAATGGTCTTATGGTGAAGTAACAAAACCTGAAACTATAAACTATCGTACACAAAAGCCAGAAAAAGACGGCTTGTTTTGTGAACGTATTTTTGGACCACGCAAAGATTGGGAATGTCATTGCGGAAAATACAAAAGAATACGTTACAAAGGTGTTGTTTGTGACAAGTGCGGTGTTGAAATCACTCGTTCAAAAGTAAGAAGAGAAAGAATGGGACACATTCAACTTGCTTGCCCTGTTTCTCATATATGGTATTTTAGAAGTGTGCCAACCAGAATTGGAACTATTTTAGATATAACACCAAAAGCCCTTGAACAAGTTATTTATTATGTAAGTTATATTGTAACAAATCCAAAAAAATCAGGTCTAGCACACAAACAAATTTTGACAGACAAAGAATATAGAAAAATCATTGAAGAAATAGACCCAAAATCTTTTGAAGTTGGAATGGGTGCAGAAGCAATAAAAAAACTTTTAAGTGAAGTTGACTTAAAAAAAGAAAGCAATGACTTAAAACATATTTTGCAAACAGCAAAAGGTCAAAAAAGAATAAAAGCAATAAAAAAACTTGATATTATTGAATCTTTTTTAAATAGTGGAAACAAACCTGAATGGATGATTCTTGAAGTTCTACCTGTTTTACCACCAGAATTAAGACCAATGGTTCAACTTGACGGCGGAAGATATGCAACAAGTGACCTAAACGACCTTTACAGAAGAGTTATAAATAGAAACAACAGACTAAAAAAACTGATGGAACTTGGTGCTCCTGAAGTTATTATTAGAAACGAAAAAAGAATGCTTCAAGAGTCAGTTGACAGTTTGATTGAAAATGGAAAACGTGGCAAAGCAGTTCAAGGAGCAAAATCAAGAGATTTAAAATCTTTGACAGCAATGCTAACAGGAAAACAAGGAAGATTTAGACAGAACTTGCTTGGAAAAAGAGTTGACTATTCTGGTCGTTCAGTTATTGTTGTTGGCCCAGAACTAAAAATGTATCAATGCGGTGTGCCAAAAGAAATGGCGCTTGAATTGTTCAAACCTTTTATCATAAAAAGACTTGTGGAACTAAATCAATCTCACAATATCAAAAGTGCAAAAAGATTGATAGAAAGAGAAAAACCAATAGTTTGGGATATTCTTGCCGAAGTTATAAAAGACCACCCTGTTCTTTTAAACCGTGCACCAACTCTTCATAGACTTTCAATTCAAGCATTTGAACCCGTTTTGGTGGAAGGAAGAGCAATAAAACTTCACCCTTCTGTTTGTACAGGTTTCAATGCTGACTTTGATGGGGACCAAATGCCAATCCATGTTCCTTTGAGTATTGAAGCAAGGACCGAAGCAAGAACACTTATGCTTGCTTCAAACAATATTTTAAAACCATCTGATGGCGAACCAATTATCACACCAGGTCTTGATATTGTTATTGGTTGTTATTATTTAACACAAATTCAACCAGGGGCAAAAGGCGAAGGCAATATTTATTCTTCTGATGATGAAGCAGTTACCGCTTATCAAACAGGAAACCTTGATGTTCGTGCAGAAATTACAGTTAAAAGATCGAAAGAAGTTGATGGAAAAATATACAGCGAAAAAATTAAAACAACAGTGGGAAGACTTATTTTCAATTGGGCAATTCCACAAAACTTGGGTCTTGTTGACAGAACAAAACCAGAAAACTATTGCAAATTAGAACTTAACAAAGACATAATGAAAAAAGACTTAAAGTTTGTAACCAACGAAGCATTCAGAGTTTTGGGAACATCAGAATGTTCAAAAATGGTCGACAGAATAAAGGAAACAGGTTACAAGTATTCAACTCTTGGTTCATTGACAATCAATGTTTTTGATATGGAAGAACCTACCGCAAAAGAAAAAATAATTCAAGAAGCACAAAAACAAGTTACAGACAATGAAAAACTTTTAAGAAGAGGTCTTATTACACTTGATGAAAAATTGACTGCCAATATTGGAATTTGGAACGATGCAACAAAGCAAGTTCAAGACGCAGTTCTAAAACATTTAAGTGACTTTAATGCCCTAAAAATGATGGTCGTATCTGGTGCTCGTGGTAACAATGTCCAACTTAACGGTTTGACAGGAATGAGAGGTATTATGTCTACAACCTCAGGTCAAAAAATTGATATTCCCGTAAAATCTTGCTACAAAGGTGGATTAACACCATTAGAATACTTTATTTCTTCTCGTGGTGGCAGAAAAGGTCTTGCCGATACAGCAACAAAAACAGCAGATTCAGGTTATTTAACAAGAAGACTTGTTGATATTTCACAAGATGTTGTAATCAATGAAGAAGATTGTTTTGCAAGTTTGGGCGAAAAAGTTAAAGGTATTGAAGTGACAGATTTGGTTGAGGACAAAATGCTTCTTGAAACTCTTGAAGAAAGAATTGTTGGTAGATTTACAGTTGATGCAGTTATCAATCCAGAAACCAAAGCAGTTATTGTTCCAGCAAATTCAATGATAAGTCCAGAACAAGCCAAAGAAATTACAAATGCAGGAATAAAAAAGGTTATGATTCGTTCACTTTTGACTTGTCGTTGCAAACATGGTGTTTGTGCAAAATGTTATGGCAGAAATATGGCGGGCAAAGATAAAGTTTCAATAGGCGAATCAGTTGGTATTATTGCCGCACAAAGTATTGGCGAACCAGGCACACAACTTACAATGAGAACTTTCCATACCGGTGGTGCTATGGTCGCAACCGATATCACAAAAGGTCTTCCTCGTGTTGAAGAAATTTTTGAAGCACGAAGACCAAAAGGCGAAGCACAACTTTCAGAAGTTTCAGGCAAAATTACAGTTAAAGAAGAAATAAAATCTTACAAAATCACTGTCAAAACAGCAGATGGCGAAGTTGAATACAACATCAAAAAACCTGCATTCTTGAAAGTAAAAACGGGCGATGCGGTTCAACCAGGAACGCAACTTGTTGATGGTTCAATCAATCCGGGAGATTTGTTAAGAACAAAGGGTCTAAAAGGTTTGCAAGATTATCTTTTAAGTGAAGTTATTTCAGTTTATAGAGCACAAGATGTTAAAATAAACGACAAACATATTGAAGTTATTATCAGACAAATGCTTCGCAAAGTAAAAATTGAAAATGCGGGAGATTCAAGTCTTCTTCCGGGCGAAATTGTTGATGCCTTTGCATACGATGAAATAAACGAAAAAATAATGAAAGAAGGTAAAGTTCCAGCAACAGCAAAACGTATTTTGTTAGGTATTACCAAAGCAGCATTGTCTACCGAATCTTTCCTTTCAGCAGCATCATTTGAACAAACTTCAAGAGTTTTAACTGACGCTTCATTAAAAGGCAAAGTTGATACACTTTTGGGATTAAAAGAAAATGTTATTATAGGAAAACTTATTCCAGCAGGAACAGGTCTAAAACAATACAGAAACGTATTCCCAGTTGAAGCAAACCCAACAGTGTTTTAAAACTTTTATTACTTATATACTGCACCGAAATTTGCATAACCAACAATTATTTATTAATCATTGCAATGCAAGTTGCAAAAATCAACCATAATTATTCATTATTCATTATTCATTAATCATTGCGATTTGTAAAAATCGCACATGCTGGTGTGGCTTAGTGGTAAAGCACTTGCTTGGTAAGGCTAATTCAGTCAAATCTAAACAAACTCAAAATTGAATAAAAAATCGGCAGAAATGCCGTTATGCTGGTGTGGCTTAGTGGTATAGCACCGCCTTGGTAAGGAGAAATAAGGCAAAAATTTTTAATAAAAAATAGTTCAAAAAACGGGAGAAATCCCAATATGCTGGTGTGGCTTAGTGGTAAAGCACTTGCTTGGTAAGCAAGAGAGCGCGGGTCCGATTCCCGCCACCAGCTCCAAAAAACAAACCCCGTGAAACGTTTATATAATGCGAGTTTCACGGGTTTTTTTATTTTAATATCTTCTCTCCTTTTTTTGACCTTTTTGTAAATGGGGACAAAAAATTATAAAAATGGGGACAGTAAAATTACAAAAATTTAATAAAAAAAGAATCCCATTTCGCTAATTAGTTTTTTAATTTTTAATGTTTCTTCTCTTATGGAATATTCATTTTTTATTTTATAAGGAAACAAAACCTCAAAACTATCAACATATTTTTGATATTCATTGTTATCAACAATTGCAATAATTATTAAATTTTTATTGGCCGTTTTCATTGCCTTAAAAGTTTCTTGGGTGTTAAATTTTTTTAATTGGAAATTCACAACACCATTAAATGATAAGTCAGTTTTTCTTTCATATATATAATCATAGTTCATTATTTTTATATTTTGGCATACATCGTTATTAGAAAAATAATTTACACAAATATCAAAAACTCTGTTCGGAACGTTTTCGCCATTTATTAAAATATTTTTGTAAGTATTTACATTTTTTTCTTTATGCTCAATAAACAAATTTAATGTTTTAAAAAAACTTTTCTTAAAACCAACTGACAACTCCATATTGTCAATTTCGTTTTTCAATTCCTTATCCGTTTTTAAATTTTCAACAATGCTTAAACCCAACCCTTGCAACTCTTTATTATCTTTAATCTCATTTTCAAAAATTATTTTATCAATTTCCATATTATCTCCCCACTAAAAAAACAATAACAAAAACAATGTCCAAATTATCGGACAATGTGTTGGGTGTTTAAAATTATTCATCGGCAAAAACAAATCTTATATTTACTTGACTTTTTGCCGATATCGGCATATAATATGGGGAATGGGTGGATGGTTTTATGAATTATATATCAGTTGTTGAAATTGCGAAAAAGTGGCATATGAGCGAAAGGTCAGTCAGAAATTATTGTACAAATGGAAGAATTGCGGGGGCTTTTTTAACTGGTAAAACGTGGAATATACCCGAAAATGCAGTTAAACCAAACAGAGCAAGCAAAAATAAATTTAGCAAAAATGCGTTGTTGAAAGTTTTACAAGAAGAAAAGGAAATGAAGCTTAAAGGCGGAATTTATCATAAAACGCAAATTGATTTTACTTACAATTCAAACCATATTGAAGGCAGTAAACTTACAGAAGATCAAACTAGGTACATTTTCGAAACCAACACTCTTGGTGTAAATAATGAAACTGTAAATATTGATGATATTCTTGAAACATTAAACCATTTCAAATGCGTTGATTATATCATAGAAAATGCTGAAAATAAGTTAAGCGAGTCGATGATAAAAAAATTACATCTTATGTTAAAAACAGGCACCTCAAACAGCAAAAAAGATTGGTTCAAAGTGGGGGATTATAAGCAAAAACCAAATGAAGTTGGGGGACAAGAAACTTGCAGTCCTCAAAATGTTCCAGAAAAAATGAAAAAACTTATTGAAAATTATAAAACAAAACAAGATAAAACTTTGGAAGACATTATTGAATTTCACCATAATTTTGAAAGCATACACCCTTTTCAAGATGGCAATGGGCGAGTTGGCAGACTTATAATGTTTAAGGAATGTTTGGCAAATAATATTGTTCCATTTATCATAGACGAGCAATTAAAATTGTTTTATTATCGCGGATTAAAAGAATGGAAACACGAAAAAAACTTCCTATTAGACACATGCCTTTCCGCCCAAGATAAATATAAAAAATATCTAAATTATTTTGAGATTAAGTTTTAAATAAAATAATTAAAAAAAGACTGTAAATTTTATACAGTCTTGAACAGTTATTGGGTAACTGTTTTTTTATTGCCAACTACCGTAATTTAGGGGTAATGAAACACTAAAGTGGACTGGTAGTTCACAGTAGTTTGTTCTAGTCCCCTGTAATTTAGGGGTAGTGTAAAATTGCAACAAACCGAAGAAATCGGATGAGCGGGTTCTAGTCCCCTGTAATTTAGGGGTAGTGTAAAATATAAATCTTAAAAATGATATTGAAAATTTGGTTCTAGTCCCCTGTAATTTAGGGGTAGTGTAAAATAAAAAGAAAAGCAAGAAGTACTCGCCGAATGTTCTAGTCCCCTGTAATTTAGGGGTAGTGTAAAATATTACACAAGCACACAAAGAACGATTGATTGTTCTAGTCCCCTGTAATTTAGGGGTAGTGTAAAATAATTAAGAGGAGAAGTTTAATGAAATCAGAGTTCTAGTCCCCTGTAATTTAGGGGTAGTGTAAAATAAAACAAAGTTTGTGAAGAGTTAAAAATATGTTCTAGTCCCCTGTAATTTAGGGGTAGTGTAAAATTTAACTATCAATGTTGCCCTACCGCCCGTTGTTCTAGTCCCCTGTAATTTAGGGGTAGTGTAAAATAATAGACAGCATACTTGTTAATGGAGTTGAGTTCTAGTCCCCTGTAATTTAGGGGTAGTGTAAAATAGGTGTGGCAATTTTATAGTAAAATTGTTCCTATATTTTGCATTATATCACGGTATTTGTACTAATGCAACTTATTTCATTTTTTAAAAAAATTAGCTACATATTTAATAATTTTATTACCATTTTTGCATACTTTGAACTTATATTATTTGCTCTAAAACTTTTATTGTTTTTATATTTTATTTCTTTTTTCAGTATTCTTTCCTTTATAACACTTTGAAAATCATTATTTATATTTTTATGTTCAAATTTTTTATCATCTACTTCAATTTTATAATTATTCATATTAAAATCTATTATAAACTTGCTATTATTTCCATTTAGAAATATTCCATATTTTTCTAGCACATTGGTAAATTTTCTTAAAACTGATTCCTTTAACTTACTATTATAACTTGTTAAAACAAACATACAATTACAATAAATTTGAAACAAGTTCTTTCCACTTTTAGCATTTGAGCTTTCATTAAGATAAACAAAATGGTCAATGTCGTTTCTAACTTGCATCATTTTTAATGGATTAGTTGTGTTGGTTTTAATTTTAAAAATTTCGTTATATAATTTGCCACTTTCAGTTGTTAATAATTCTCTAAGTTTTTCATTAATTGCTTTATTTTCTTTTTCATAACTAAAAACAGTTTTAAGTTCTTCAATTTTGTTCTTTTTAAGTTCTTCATCGTTTTTATATTTAAGATTAACATAACCTAATAAAAAGTAATAACTATCCCTTTCCCATTTAAAAGCATAAGAAACCAAATGGCTGGATAAATCAATTATTAAATTTGAAATATTTATTATGTTTTGTAAGGTAACCATATTTTTTATTGCAATATAATCATTTACTTTTTCCCAAGCGTTTTTTACATTAAATATATCTCTTTTTTCTATTTCTTTTTTGTTAATTAAGTTATAATAGTTTTCTAAATCTTCTGACTTGAAATTTAAGTAATATTTAATATTTTGTTCTTTTATTTTGAATTCTTCGTTATTTTCAAACAACTTTTTAATTACATCATAAGTTCCAAACTTTTTTAAATTTTTATAACTATATCTATTTATAAAATGTTCTTCATTTTTTTTATCTATTAAAACATAAAAATTTTTTACTTTTTCATCTTTAGAACTTTTTATTGATTCATCATTAACTGCAATTTTTAAAATTTCTTTAATATCATCATCTTCGGTATTTGTTGAATTTGAATAATCTATTGCTAATTCAAGAGTTTTAATTTGATTATAAATATTATCCAAATTTTTTTCAATGCTATTGTTCAAACTATATCTTTTATCTATATCATTAGAAAACTGGATATATTTTTTTAAACTTTGCATTAAATCATTTGCAATACTATTAGGCAACAATAAAGCAAAAAGAAAATAACTGTAATCTATATTTCTTGCATTAAAATTAATTTTTATATTATCAATATTTTCTGATTTTTCTAACTTTATAATATTTTTAAATTCGTTTAAACTTATATCTAAATAGCTCGCAAAGTTTTTATTTAAAAACAATAAGAATTCTTGTGCCACTAATTGATTTAAAATAATTTTAAAATGACTACTTTTTATTTTATCAATATTCTTACTTGTCGTGTCGGTGTTGTTTAAATTAAACTGAACAAGTAACCTATTAGCAATTTCTGCCATTTTATCTTTTTTAAGTGAAATCTCGTTTAAGCTGTCAAACTCTTTTATGTATGATCCGTTATCCAAATTTTTAACATATTTCAAAGTGGCTTCGCTAAAAGGTTTTAATTCAAACTCTTTTACAAAATATTTATTATAAATTGTTTTATAAATAAATACTTGAAGATTTTTAAAAGAATCCAATCCTTCTTCTTTCGCATAATAATTATCAATTAACAAGTATTTGTTGATGTTTTTAAAGCTTGGAAAAAATTGTGATATTTTTGCATTGCCTAAATAAATATTATTAAAGAAATTTTCTATTTGCTCTTTGTTAAAATAAGAAGTCATATCTAAAGCTGTAATTTTTTCTTTTATAACTTCTGGGTATTCCTTTAATTCTTCTTCAATAAAAGGTTTTAACTGTTCAACAATTTCTCTATCTTTTTCTTCAGTGTTATCAAAATCAATTATTTTTGCACCAGGTATAAAATGAAAAGTATTATTTCTAAATCTTTCAACATATTCTGTTAGCTTAATATTATGAAAATTTAAACTTCTAAAAAAATAGTTGCTATTTACATCTGAGTTATCAAGTCGATTTGCACTTTTTTCTGCAAAGCAAACCGCCTGATAAAAATGTTGTCTTAGTTCATCTTCTGCTTTTTGGAATTCAAGCTCTTTACTTGTTATTTCATTTGTTTTGTTTTTATCTTTAATAAAACAAAGTTTACCATATCTTATCAAACTGTTTGTAAAATAATTTTTTAATCTTCCTTGTGTTAATTTTATTAATCTATCACAAACTATATTTGCTTTAATATTTTCAAAAAAAATTTCTTTTTTTTCATTTCTATCCTTTGCCTTTAATTTAATATAGTTAATAATTTCTTCTTTTAAAAATCTTAATGTTAAATTTTCAATATATGTATCTTTTTTTATTTTTGTATATTTTAAAGCTTCGTTTTTTGTATATATCCATTCAATATTTTCATTATCTTTTAAAACATATTTTTTAAAATTAATTAAAAAAACTTTTGATTTATCATATACTATAGATTTGTAATCACTATTTGCCAAGTTTTCTAATGTTGATAATAAATCTTTGTTAAAAGAAGTTGTGTTGTTTCCAATTCCTTTTAAAATTGCTGTTTTAAAAATTGTTCTGTCATAAATTTTATAAATTTTAAATAAAAAACTAAAAACATCTAACGGTTTGTTAATATTAAATTTTAAAAATTTAGGTTCCAAAGCTTTTTTAAAATACTCTCTATAGCTATATACTATATCTTGAAAAAAATCATCAGATATTTCTTGATTTTTTACAGGTATAATTCTGTTAAGTTCATCAATAAACGATTTAATCATATTTATTTTTTTAGAAGTATCTTTTTCATAAAAACAACATTTAATTTGTGTAGACTTGTCTTTTATATAATTTTTTACTTTTAAATTAAATTCATTAAGTTTTAAACCTCTTTCTTTGTAATTTTTTAAAATAAAACTAAACATTTCGAAGTTGCCCTTAACTTCTTCAATTCTGTTTATTATATGGCTTTCTAAAGGTTTTGAGTTTTTTATATTGGTTTCATACAAAAAACCTATTTTTTCGTTATTGGCAAACCTAATGCTATTTAATTTAGAAATTTTCATTTTAACTCCTTTTTGCATAAAAAATTCAATCAAAATGTCTCAATTAAAATTATTATAACATTAATCTACAAAAAACGCAAAAATTTTATAATTAAATTAACTTACTTCCTGCACCGACTTAGACCGTCAAATTTAGTGGGTTTTAGATCAAAAGTTGCTAAAATGGGGGAGTTAGGCACAAACTGTCACACAAGAGAGAAAAGTTTATGTGACAGTTTGACAATTCGGTGGCATTGGTGCTATGATTTTATTGATAAGTTTGGGGTGGGTTCTTAACCTTACTAAAAAAGGTCTCGGTTTTGGTAAAATAAAAAACACCAAAAACGGCATTTAATACACACACCAAAAACCGAACAAAAATAACACAAAAACATAACATGCTGTTATGGCTCAGTCGGTAGAGCACCGCCTTGGTAAGGTAGAGGTCATGGGTTCGAGCCCCATCATTAGCTCCACTCTAAAAGCCCGTATTTACGGGCTTTTTTCATACTCAATATCCTCACTTTTTTAACCAAAATAAAATTGGTCGTAGAAATGGGGACAGTAAAAGTTTAAATTTTACCTAAAAAAAAGAGTTTCAAGTCAAAATCTTAAAACTCTTCATTTTCTATCTAAATCTACCTAAAACTGTGTAATTGGGGACAGTAAAAATGAAAAACATATTTATCTTTTTCTTAATTTCTCCAATATGAAATTTCCATTAAAGTATTTATACGTTGCATCATATTCGCACCCAATCTCAACTCCACTCAACATTTTTTTATCATTATCGTCTCTTTTTTCAGAATATACTCCTATAGTTAAATTGAGTTCGGTATTTATTTTATCAAACAAAGTTTTTTCAAGATATAAGTAACTATAATCTTTAATAAATGGGGACTGCAAAGCGACGATTTCATTATTTGAATCACTATAAGTACCATCATAGTTGTACTTTATTTTTAAAATATCAGTTATAGTTTTAGATAATAGATAATAATGCCATTGGTCTTCTCCATTAAACCTACTATAGTTATATTCACTTTCAACATTACATTGTTTTCGAGCTTTTTTGATTTAAAAAATAAATTTGAATTAAGTTTATAGGTTTTTAACTAATTAAAATCTTTAAACATTTCAAGTGTTATGCCTTTAAAGTATCCGCCTTGTTCAAATTTGTAGTGCCAACATTGTTCCCACTCTGGTGTGTGTTCTGCTGT
>JAQVWL010000025.1 GCA_028709705.1 Clostridia bacterium | reverse complement strand
CCAATTGGCTATGATATACAATCAGCCAAAAACCTCAAAATATAGCAATGTAGCAGCTCTTTTATTAATATCAATAGCAACCCTAATAATTTTAAAATAATGGATAAAATAGGCAGAATAAGCACTGTTTTAACACTCTCAATTAATCTCATTAATTGGAATTTAATAAATCAAATTATAGTATTATTAATTTCGATATTAACATTAACGTACTGGATAATCAAAATTTATCAAATTACCAAAACAAAAAAAAATAAAAACGATGAATAAAAGTATTGAAAAATTAGAGCAAATTTTCAGAAAATACATAATCGAAATATCATTGATTTATATTTTATTATTTGTTTTTTCGTTGTTTCTCAATTTTTTTCTGAATAACAAAATTAATTGTATGAAAGAAGATATTGAAAAACAAAAAGTATTGAACAAAAAATACGAAATACTTGTAAATGACAGCATAATGTCATCTATCTACTACACAGACAAAAAAAAAATAGAAAACTCATTACATGCCATGTATTTAGAAATTTTGAAAAACAAAAAACAACTTAAACAAATTGAAGATGAAACCGCCAAAATTAAAAATGATTATTACAACTCTGTTGTTAATCGTCCTACTTTCTAACACTTTTGCACAATACACATTGCTACGCAAAGGCGAAAAATGCCCATACGACACAGCCGTTGCCGTGCGTATTGATGTGTATAGAATCGAAAGTCAAAAACTTACAATTTGTGATCAATACATTACGCAACAAAACAAAGAAATTGACAGCCTAAAGAGTTTTATCTCCAATAGCGAAAAAATATTTATCCAACAAAATAATTTGCTTCAATTGTGCCAAAATTACAATTTGCAAAAAGAAAATACAATAAAACAATTGTCCGAAAATTTCGACAATTTATTTCAATTATGCAACAAAAAACCCAATTGGCTACAACGAAATAAATTTATAATTGGCTTAACAACTGGTATTGCCACCACATTATTAACCATAACAATATTACGATGAAAAAGAAAACCACAACCGCCCGAAAAAAGCCACAAGCAAAGGCTACCACAACCGCCCGAAAAAAGCCACAAGCAAAGGCTAAAGCTCAACCAAAAACAACCAAAAACAATAAAAACATGTTGCTTACCGGAGTAGCTTTTTTATTAGCTATTTTGCTTTATTCACTTAAATCAAAAGCGTCCAACAATTCAAATTATAATTTTGAAAATCAAAACAATTTTGATTATAATTCAAATTCTGGTTCAGGTGCAAGCAATTCAGGTTCATCCTCTAATTCGGATTCAGGAACATCCTCAAATTCGCAAACGCCACAAACAGCAAGTGTAATGATAACCGACTATGACCGAACATGGGATTATTTGCTCATGGATGGAATATGGCACACACGCCGAAAAGGTAATGAAGTATGGATAAATATGAAATCTACACTTTCCGATGCAAATTACAATTTAGCAGTTGACCGATTAACAGCACATTTACGCAAGCAAGGGCAAAATTTTTAACCAAAAAAACCCACAAAACAATGAATAAGTATAACATAGCAACTGCGTTTTCAAAAGGGACAATTTTGCCCGATTCAAAATATACGCAAATTAATTTAAGGGCTTCATACAGTAGCAATGCTGCAGTTATAGGAACACTGAAACAAGGCGAATATGCAGACACAACAGGTTATGCTTATTCATCACAAAATCTAACAACAGCCGATTTATCCAACACCGCTAAATTGAAATCAAAAGATGTTTGGATCGAAGTTAAAACAACCAACGGTGGACGTATATGTTACGCTCACATTAGCGTTTGCACCCCCTACATAAACCAATTGGCAGGAAATGCACGCATCACTGCATCCAACATTTATTTAACCAATATGATGTTGTTGCAAGATGCCGAAATTCATAAAAATTTGGTAATGGCAACAAAAAAACTCATCGAAATTAAAAAAGCGAATCTTATTACAAATGCCAAATACCTAAGCAATTGGAACGAAATTCAATCAATATACAAAAATTGGCAAAACCGCCAAAACTTTGTAAAATCATCCATTCAAAAAGGTGAAGTTAAAAGTGTAAAAAGCATTGAAGACAAAGTATTGATGCAACTAATAAACTCTGTGAATGCAAGTAATTTAAACGCTATTCCGGTAGTGGCTATTGTGATAGTAGTTTTGGTGGCTGCACTAACTGTTACAAGCACATTGCTTGTTCAAAATGCTTTAAAACCAAAATATTCAGAAAGCTCCGTTGATTTAAAACGATCAAAGTTGCTTAACGATGCACTCGACACCCTCACACCCGAAGAAAAACAAACCGTAATAAATGATCTCGAAAAACAAATTGACGATGCCTATAATTCAGGGTATTCGGATGGCGACAGCGACACTTTTTTAGGCACTATCAAAACCTTTGGTTTAGTAGCTCTAGGAGTTTTTGGAGCTTATAAAACATACGATTATTTTGAAAACAAAAAAAGTAAAAAACCAAATACCCAAAAAAAATGAGTACACCACGCAAAAAAACAACCCCTAAAAAAGTAGCCAAAAAAGCTACACCACGCAAAAAAACTACTCGCAAACCAGTAGCAAAAAAAACAACTGCTGCAAAAAAAGTAGTTCGCAAAAAACTAAGTAGAGCTTCAGTAAGCACTGCCACGGCTTTGAAAAAAGATTTGAACAAAGCCAAGAAAAAAATTACTAAAAAAATTCAAAAAGATATTGCCATACTCAAAAAGGCAACAACCAAGAAATTGGCAACCCTCAAAAAAAAGGTAGCCAGTATTAAGTAATGTTTTTTCATAATAAGTAAATTGAGTTGACAAAATTTGTCAACTCAATTTTAAAAATTTTGTTGATATGATAGAAAATTTTGTTTCCGAAATACTTTCAGGCAATTTAACCCGATTAAAAGCTGAAAAAATAGCCAAACAAAACGGCTTAACCGATATTGTAAAAGTTAAAGAATTGGTTGAATATGCTTGTTTGTTAGCATACAGAAGCATAACAAGCAACCAAAATCTAAACTTTCAACAAAAGTTCGATGAAATAAAAAAAATCTATCAAACACAACCAAATTTAAGCGTACGAAGCACCCGAAGCATGGAGTTAGCTCAATACTCTACTGCTGCACCAATAGCATTTTTGGCAGGGGCTTATGTAGCTGCAAAATTGCCCCCCGATTTTCGCATTTTAGAACCCTCCGCAGGCAATGGAATGATGTCTATTTTTTGGGGACACAACACACAAAACATTTGGGTTAACGAAATAGACCCAAACCGCATCGAAAACCTTAGAAAAAG
>JAQVWL010000024.1 GCA_028709705.1 Clostridia bacterium | reverse complement strand
TTGCCAAATTCTTGTTTAAACATTCCAAGCATTTGATATATTTCGCTTGACCTTTTTTCTATTGAAAAGGTTTTAAAACCTAATTGTAAACTGTTTAAAAGTGCCGAAAATGTTGTTGGACCGCAAACAATAATTTTGTAATCTCGTTGTAAGGTTTCTGCTAGCCCATTTCTGCGGACAACTTCGGCGTATAACCCTTCTATTGCCAAATACATAACTGCAAAATCTGTTGTTTGTGGAAGTTTTATATATTTTTCTTTTATACTCTTTGCATCTTGCTTTATTTTTTTCTCAATATTTTTTAATGCGTTTTCTATTTCAACAGGATTGCAACTTTCGCTTGCATCGACAAGTCTTTGATAATCTTCCATAGGAAATTTTGAGTCAATAGGCAAATATATGTTTTGATTATCCTTACCCGGCAAAACAACCGCAAAATCTACCCTTTCGCCATTTCCGCAAATATCTGCTTGTGTAAGATATTGTTCTTTGGAAAGCATTTGTTCAAGCAAGTTGCCAAGCTGAATTTCACCCCAAGTTCCCCTTGTTTTAACATTTGACAAAACTTTTTTAAGGTCACCAACGCCCGTTGCAAGAGTTTTCATTTCCCCCAAACCTTCATACACAGATTGCAGTCTTTGATTTATTGTATTAAAACTGTCAGTAAGTCGTCTTTCCAAACTGACATTCAATTTTTCATCTACCGTTTGTCGCATTTGGTCAAGCTTCTTTTCGTTGTCGGCTTGCAATTTTGCCAATCCATTGCCCAAAACATCAGTCGCTCTATTTAATTTGTCTTCATTGCTTTTTAAAATATTTTCAAGTCTGCTCTGAATTATGCTAAATTCTTGTTTTTGCAAGTAAGATTGTTGTGTAATCGTGTTTAAAACACTATCATTATACGCTTTGATATTATCCATTAGCATTTTGTTGATTTGTTGGAAAAGTTCGGCTTGTGCGGTAAAATTATTCTTTATTAAACTTTCGCTATAATTGTCTACATTTTTTATTTTTCTAAAAATTATAACAAGATTTAAAATTACCAATAGTCCCAAAAAACTAATAATTATCGTTTCTAAAATCATTTATTACTTCCTTTATTAAGTCGTCTTTTTCATTGGCAACTTCGGCATCAAATACTTTGCTTAACAAATTTATAAGCACTATATTATATTTTTTTGGTGAAAGTGCAGGGATATTCTCTTTCAAGTCGTTTCCGTCAATTTTCAATTCTTTTAATGAAATAGGTAGTTTGTGCTTTTTTATGTAACTATAAAAAAACTTATATTTTGAATATAACGCAGTTGATTTTTGAGAAAGAATTTCTCCAATTTTATCAAAATAGTTAAAATACTTGAAAAAATATTTTTTGTTATTCATTTTATTAAGTGCATCATAATATCCGCAAATTACCATATTGGTATGATTAATTACATTTGTTGGTTGCCCAAAAGCATCTTTGCCTAGCAAATATTTTATGTAATATTCAATGCAATCGGGATTTATTGTGTCAATAATATCAATAAGCAAACCAAAAAAGGCATTTTCTATGCTAACTTTTTTGCTCATTTTTAATCTTACTCTGCTAGTTGTCACAAAAAAACTATTCCAAAGTTTAAGTTCATTAAAATAAGTCAAACCTTTGATATGTGCGTTCTTTTTGGAAACGATATATCTTTTTGATGAGTTCAAAATTGTATTTAATTCTAAAAATTTGCGATAGCCAGAAATATCATTTAATTGATGCCCAAGTTTTTTGGCAGTAGCAAAAGTAGTACTATCAATTTTGAAATTAAGTTCACAAGCAAGGCGAATCATTCTTAAAATTCTTAACCCGTCATGTGCAAAAACAAAAGAAGGAACTTCAACACATCTTATCACTCCATTTTTCAAGTCCAAAAGTCCTGAATAAATGTCAATTATTTTTTCTTGCAAAATATCATAATAAATTGTGTTGATTGTAAAGTCTCTTCGCTGTGCATCTTGCCTTAAATCTTCCACATAATCAACGCTTTTTACCTTGTGCGTTCCACCCCTATAATAATTGTCTCTTCTAAAAGTGGTATGCTCCCAAATTTCGTCCCCGCATTTTATTTTTATTGTACCCAACTTTGTAGATTTTTCTATAACTTCAAATTTAGTATTTTTTAAAATATTAGCCATTTTTTCTGGCGATATTCGAGAAGTCAAATCAATATCTGTTTCCGTAAAGCCCAAAAGCGAATTTCTTATATAACCGCCGACAATATATAAAATGCCAAACTTATTTACTGTTTGAGCAAATTCTAACAAATTTTTTGATATCTTTATTTTCATTGGATTAATTTTATCAAAAATTTAAAAAAAGTGCAAGCAATAAAGAGATACAAAGCATAAAAAATTAAATTTCAAATACCTTGATAAATGTTTTTTGCTTTACAAAATTATATATTTTGTTATAATTATAATAGCAAATTTTGTAATAATTAGGCAAAAGGAGTAGTAAAGTAATAATGGAAAAAGAAAAAATTGTTGTTACTGAAAAGCCAGAAACTATTGTGGCAAATCCTTTTAGCAGTGATTTTGTTAAAAACTTTGACAGCAAAAAAGAGATAGAAAAACAAAGCGAAGTTTATCGCAGACCAACTCAAATTTTGGAAAAACAAGTTTTTGAAACACCGCAAAAACTTGAAGTAAAGCAAGAAAAAGTTGCAAAAAAAGCACCAAAAGCCGTTATTGAAACACCTAACTACGACTTTATTGAAGTTGCCGACACGGGCTTAAAAGTTGACCCAAAGGTTAAGGAAAAAAGAAAATTTAGATTTAAATTAGTTAGCATTGTATATTGCATAATTTTTGCAATGTGTAGTGGTTGGGTAATAGGAAATGCTATTGAACTTTCAAGAACAAATTACACGATTAGCGAACTTCAATATTTAATAAAAATTGAACAACTTGACGGATTTCAAGAAGTAGAAAATGGCGATAATATAATAACTACAATTGTCGACATTGAACCGCAACCACTTGCCGAACCCACAACAATCCAGCCACAAACAAATTGGTTTGATAGATTTTGCGATTGGTTTAAAAATATTTTGGGAGGTTAATTGACCAGCAAAAGTTTTAATCTTCATTCATTACAAAAGAGGATATTAGTTTTATTTGTACTAATATCTTTTATTTTTATTGCTCTATTTGTAAGACTTTTTGTTGTGCAGATTATCAATGCCAAATTTTTACAAAGCAAGGCAGAAGACCAATGGACTAGAAGTTTGCCTATCATAGCCGAACGCGGAAAAATAAGTGATACCAATGGTGCAACGCTTGCGGTTTCTTATACTTGCTACAATATTTACACTAGG
>JAQVWL010000015.1 GCA_028709705.1 Clostridia bacterium | reverse complement strand
TTTGTGCTTGTTTTTTGTTTCACAAAAAATAAAGTTATTTTTTTACCGAAAATTTTGCTTGCCAAAAAAACTTTTGTGTGATATGCTAAAATCATAATTAAAAAGAGAAAATAATGAGATTTGTAAAAAGGAACTTTTCAGATATTTCTCCTTCTTTTGTTATGGAATGTGCCAAAGAATTTGATATTACACCATCAATTATGGAACAAATAATTTTAAGAGGGAACGATACCAAACAAAAAATAACAGAATTTTTGAAACCAACAACCAACTCCTTCCACAACCCGTTTTTGCTTTGCAATATGCAAAAATTTGTGGATAGAGTCAACCTTGCCATTGAAAAAAAAGAAAGGATTTTGATTTTTGGCGACTATGATGTTGACGGCGTTAGTGCGACTGCTATTATGTTAAAAACCCTAAAAATTTTGGGCGTAAATGCAAAATTTTATTTGCCAAACAGATATGTCGATGGTTATGGCTTGACAAACGCAGTGATTGAAAAAATAAAAACCGAGTTCAACCCTGATTTAATAATCACAGTTGATTGCGGTATTTCTTGCTATCAAGAAGTTGAATTTGCCAAAACTTTGGGTATTGAAATTTTAATAACCGACCATCACGAAATCCCAGAAATCTTGCCAAACACCATTGTTTTGAACGCAAAATTACCCAACCAAGAATACAAATTTAATGGGCTTTGCGGAACGGGACTTGCTTATAAAATCGCCGAGGCGTTGATTGGTGAAAAGGCGGAGTTTTTGCTACCCATTGCTTGCATTGCAACCATTGCCGACATTGTTCCGCTCGTTGATGAAAACCGTGCAATTGTATATTTTGGGTTGAAAAAATTGTCGCTTTTACCCATTGGAATAAAGCACCTTTTCAAGCAACTTAATGTAAGCATTTCAAAATGCACAGCCAATGAAATTTCTTACAAAATTGCTCCAAAACTGAACGCTTCAGGCAGAATGGGTGATGCAAAAGACAGTTTAAAATTGTATTTAAGCGAAAATATTAGCGAGATAAAAGTTCTTATTGAAAAAATTTTGAACCACAACACAAACCGCCGAGATTTGTGTTCGCTTGTTGAAAACGACTGTGGCGATATTTTGTCAAAAATAAATTTAAGCGCGCCAAGCATTATTATGTCTTCAAAAGATTGGGACCAAGGTATTTTGGGCATTATTTGTGCAAAACTTGTTTCTCAATACAACCGACCTGTGTTTTTGTTTAGCGAAGTTGATGGCGAACTTAAAGGTTCTGCAAGAAGTATTAAGGGCATAAATGTGCATACTCTTTTGGCATCTATGCAAGACATTTTGGAAACTTATGGCGGGCATCCCGTTGCTGCGGGCTTGACTTTAAAAACCGAAAACTTTGACAATTTTATTTACAGAGTCAACAATTTTTTGTTTGAAAATTATGAACAAGATTTATTTATTCCGCAAGAAAATTATGACATTGAAGTTAAAATTGAAGACATAACACCAAAATTTATCAAAGATTTGCAGTGTTTGGAACCTTGCGGTTGTGACAACGAAACACCAAAACTTTTTATTGACACAAACAATTTTATTTTTTCACCAATGAAAAATTTTAGTTATCATTGCAATATCAAAATTGGCGGAAAATTAAGTTTGGTTAACTTTAATTGTGCAAACGATTATTCCAAACTCAAAATTGCTGGCAATATAAAAGTTGTTTTTGAAATGCAAAATGACAAGTTCGGCTCGGGGCTTAAAGGTATTGTAAAACACCTTGATTGTGATTTATCCAAACTCAAAAATTTTTCAAAAAATTCTACTTTGCCATATTTGGAGCAAATAAGATATTTGTCAACTCAAACAAGGGCAAAATTTAATTTTTATAACCAAAACGAAACCAATTTGTTTGATACAAAATCTTGTTTTGGAACTGCCTTTGTTGTAAATTCAGACTTTGGCTACAAAGTTTTGCTCAATAAATGCAAGTTGGAAAAACTTGTAAAACTTGATGTTTGTCATGGCACTGAAAACAGCGGACACAACTGCGTTTTTGTTTATCCTTCAAGCATTGAATTTGCAAGAAGTTATAACAAAATAATTTTTTTGGATTCGGTTGTTGATTTCAGTTATATTGCAAAAATCAATCAAATTTCCAATGCCGAGATTTTTTTGCCAAATATGAAATACCAAGCAAGTTTTTTCAAAAAAATAAACCTTTCAAGAGAAAATTTTGCAGTTATTTATAAAGATATAGAAAAATTGACAAATCAATATCCTAGCATTTTGGATATTTATCTTAACCTTAAAAAAATAAAAAACATTGCATATAGTTACAAAGAATTTTATTGTGCTTTTATTGTGTTTTTGGAACTTAAATTTATTAGTTTTAACAAATCAGAAAACGCATTTTTGCTTAAAATAACAAACAATCAAAAATCTGATTTATCAAATTCAAAAATTTACAACACTTTGCAAATTTTGTCAAAATAAAGGAGTTGGAATGGAAGAAAACAAAACAAATTTACCTTGGGGAACGCTAACAGGTGTAAGACCAACAAAATTGGCTTACAAACTTATTTCACAAGGGCTTGACCCCGCTTTTTTGACTGAAAGTTTGATGCAAAATTATGGAATAAGACTCGACAAAGCAAACTTGGTCGCCCGAATTTTAAAAAATCAAAAGTGCATAATCCGCAATGACAATTTGGTAAATTTGTATATCAACATTCCAATTTGCCCGTCAAGATGTGTTTATTGCAGTTTTATTTCTTCGGAAATTGGCAAAGTAAAACCAATTTTGCCAACATATTTGGATTGCTTGATAAAAGAAATTAGGGCAATGAAAAATTTGATTGCAAAAAAACCTTATGTTGTTAGAACAATTTACATAGGTGGGGGAACGCCAACAGTTTTGGAGCCAAACGAACTCGATTTGTTGCTTCAAGAAATTGGATATTCTGTCAATGAGTTTACGGTGGAATGTGGCAGGGCGGATACAATAACCAAAGAAAAATTGGAAGTTTTGAAAAAATATGGAGTTACAAGAATTTCAATCAACCCTCAAACTTTTTCTCAAAAAACTTTGAAAACGATTGGCAGAAAACACACAATTGCAGATGTTTTGAACGCATACAAACTTGCTCTTGGGTTTGGCTTTAAAGTCAATATGGACTTGATTGCTGGCTTGCAAGGCGAAACACTTCGCACTTTTAAAAACACCATAAAAACAGTTTTGGAACTTTCGCCAGAAAATATAACAGTGCATACTCTTTCAATCAAAAAAGGGTCTTTGCTTCAAGCACAAGAAATTGAAAATTCCGAAGTGGAAAAAATGATAGATTTTGCTTATGAAGCACTTACAAAAGATGAATATAAACCTTATTATATGTACAGACAAAAACACCAACTTGGCGGGCTGGAAAATGTTGGCTATTGCAAAGAAAATGAACAGTGCATTTTTAACATTGACAGTATGGAAGAAACTTGTTCCATTATTGCTTGCGGAGCAAATGCAATTTCAAAAAAAGTTTTGAGTTTTGACAACACAATTTTTAGAAGTGCAAATGTAAAATTTATTGAAGACTATATAACAAGAATTGATGAAATAATAAAAAACAAATTAGATTTATTTAAATAATAAAAATAATTAATTTTGACAAAATAAATATAAAAATAATTATTTTTTTAATTAAAAAAAGGAAAAAATGCAAAAAAATAATAAATTAATTTATTTTTTTATAATTGCTATATTATTTTTGGCATTATTTATTTTTGCAACTTTTTTTGATTTGCAAATAAGCCAAATATTTGCAGACTTGCAAATTGGCAGTTATTATTCTTCAAATTTTTTTGCAGTGTTTTTTGAAATATTTGGAGAAAGTGTGCTTTACATAATGCTTTCGCTTGCCTTTGCGGTTATGTTTTGGGCGGTGTTTTATTTTGTAAAAAACAAAACAAAATATTTGCTGGAAGGCATTGCAGTTATTTTTGTTTTTGGTTCATATTTTTTTGGCGGGTTTAGGATATTTGGTTATTTGTCATTATATTTTCAAATTGAATTAAATACATTAAATTTAATTATTTTAATTGTTTTTTCAATTATTTTATCATTTTTTACCGTTTTTTTATTAAAAAATATTAAAAAAGAATTAATTTTTAATTTATTTTGGTTTTCTTTGCTTGTTATTTGTGTTGCAATTTTGTCAAACTTTTTGACGCAAATAATAAAAGGTGATGTGTTCGGCAGAATGAGATTTAGGGCAATAAATTTTTTAAACGACTTTTCTTTTTATTCGCCTTGGTATGTTTTTAATGGAAACAGCCTTGCCCAAAGTTTGAGTTTTTTGGATTTGCCAAGTGATGCTTTTCGGTCTTTTCCATCTGGGCATACGGTTGCATGTGCAACAACTTTTTGTTTGTTTTTTTTGCCAAAATATTTTCAAAAATTTAACACAAAAACGGGTCGGTTTTTTTGCTCTGCTTTGCCCATTTTTTTGACAAGTGTTATCGGGGTTTCCAGAATTGTTGGCGGTGCACATTTTTTGACTGATGTGCTTTTTGGTGCTTTTCTTGTTTTGGGTTTTGTGTTTGTTTTTCAAAAAATTTTTTATTCGACTTTCAAAAAAAAATGTCACCTTAATAGTGGAATTTAAAAAAGTTGTGATATGATTTTTGCGGAAGTACGCGAAAGATGCACAACTATATTTTTGAATTTGAACAAGAAACATTATTACAACTTAAACTAAACATAAAGGAAACTTTGTTGCTTCATTATTTGGTGCAATTTTTTTCTAGCACTAAAATAAAATCAAAATATTATGAAACAAAGCGATATTGTTTTATAACCTATAAAAAGATAATGGACGACCTGCCAATTTTGGATATTGATACAAGACAAATTGGCAGAATTTTTTTCAGTTTGGAAGACAAAAAAATCATAAAAAGATTTAATGAATTAAAAAATCATTTGTATGTTTGGATAGATTATGACCTTTTGTCTGGACAAAAAAGTCTTACGGACACTTCACAATCCGACAAAAATGTCAGCGAGGATAGTCAAAAATGTCCTGCAATAGTAAATAATAATAATAATAAATTAAATATTATATACTATGAAAAAGTCCCCCGTGCTACAAAAATAAAAATTGAATGGCTGGAAAAGGTTTTGCTGGAAAATTTGGCAACAAGATTTAGCCCAACCGCTTTTGAAATGTTTGTAAAAGAAACAAGGGTTCAAAAAATCACTACAAAATATGTTGTTTTAAGCGTAAAATGGAAAGAGCAAATTCAAAATGGCTTTTTTCATATTTTTGAAGAAATAGTTTTTGATTCTGTTCGGCAGTGCGTAAAAAGATTGTAAATTTTAACACTTGACTGTTGCTTTTCATATAAAAACATTGGAGGGTTTTTTATGTCATATAATATGATGAACTCGTATCAAAACAGCACAAACAGGGCGTTTTCAAGCAATAACAGCATCGAAAAAGCAACAAAAATGTGCGATTTTAAAGATATGTACGCTTTAAGAAAAGATTTGATAGGCGAGTTGGAAGCAATAAATCAATACGACTTACACATTGGGGAATTGTCAAGCGAAAAGGCAAAAATGGTTTTGGAAAGTATAAGAAATGAAGAAATTGTGCATACCGGCGAACTGCTTGCACTTATGGACTTTTTATGCCCCGCCGAAGCAAAGTTGCGGGCAGAAGGCAAGCAAGAAGCAATGGAAATAATTGGGCAATCAAGCAAGGGGTAATCCGCCAAAAAATCATTACAAATTGGCAAAAATCTCTTGACAAACAAGCAATAAAATTACATAATAAAAAGGCAATTTAAGAATAAATTTGATAAAAATTTTGCACTTTTGTTGTGTTTTTTTATGCTACTGTGGCTCAGTTGGTAGAGCGGTTCATTCGTAATGAACAGGTCGGCGGTTCGATTCCGCCCAGTAGCTCCAGTTAACGCAAAAACTTGCCCTTTGTGCTTGTTTTTTGTTTCACAAAAAAGCATCGCCTTGGCGGGCAAGTTTTTGCTCCCTTACGGACCAAGCGAAAACCGCACTGCGTTGGCGGTTTTGTCCGTACTTTTGTGAATTGCGGTTGTTCCAAGAGTGTTCCAAGAGCCTACGAAGAGTGTTCCAAGAGTCTGCGAAGTGATTTATTACTAGCAAAATTTTGGTGCAAAGCCTCGCACCCTTAATTTTATTGATTAGTAAAGAATGAAGTATGAATAATTATGATTTTTTTTATTATAAAATTTTGTTTGGTCAAATTCTTGGAGCAAATGCTTTCGCACCCGCACCCCAATGCTTTAACCACCGCTTGATTTTTGCGACAGCACTCGCACCTTAATAACATAATTGGATTAATTATTACTAGCAAAATTTTGGTGCAAAGCCTCGCCCCCTTAGTAAAGGGGGCTTGATTTTTTGCCCGAGCGAAGCGAGCAAAAAATGGGGGATTTGCGGAGCCAACGAATGTTGGCCCAAGGGAATGGGGTTGAAAAGTTTTTTTTGGAGTAGTAAAGGTCAAACGGGGACGCTAGTAACTGACACAAGAGCGTTAGCAAAGGTCAACGGGGACGCTAGTAACTGACACGGGAGCGTTAGCGGGAGGGTCAGTTGACTCTCAGCCCCTTGACCAAAACAATGCAATAAATTCTAACGAATTTATGCAATTCACTGCGTGAATGCAATATGCTAACGCATATGCAATTTGCCTGTCGGCAAATTAAGGTTTTTATTTTAAAATTTTGGTGCGTAAGCCCCGCCTCCTTTATAAAGGGTGCAAGAATTCGCACTCAAATCTTTGTAATATAAACAAGCGGGCGGAAGTGATTTGCCCCGCAGAATTTGGGGCAATCGCTCCGCCCGAAAAATTTTTTCAAACTTTTTTGGTTTAGAACCAAAAAACTACACAAATTTACAAAGTTTTTTGGTTTGGAACCAAAAAACTATTGCTATTTTTGAAAAAATTTGATATTATGGTATTTGAAAGGGGATAATATTATGATAAAAAGAAATTATTACATAGAAATATTGAAAAAATATATAGATATGCCACTTGTAAAAATTTTGGCAGGTATAAGAAGATGTGGAAAGTCTACCATTTTGGAAATGTTAAAAGAAGAATTGCTTAAAAATGGTGTTAAACAAGAAAATATAATTCACATAAGTTACACTTCATTGGAAAAAATAGAAATTTCAACCGCAAAAAAAATGTTTGATGAAATAAATTCTTTGTTAAAAAACAAAAACAAATATTATATTTTGCTTGATGAGTTGCAAGAAATAAAAGGTTGGGAAAAGGTTGTTAACACATTGCTTGAACAAAAAAATGTGGATATTTATATTACAGGTTCAAATTCCAAACTTATGTCTAGCGAAATTTCAACATATTTGACAGGCAGATATGTTACAATTCCCGTTTACACATTGTCTTTTAAAGAATTTTTGGATTTTAAAAAAGACAGCAAGTTGACAAAAAAAGAATTGTTTAATCAATACATTCGCTTGGGCGGGTTTCCGCTTATTGCACAAGGCGATTATACCGAACAAGTAGCGTACACGATTGTTGAAGATATTTATAACTCTGTAATTCTTAACGATATTTCAAAAAAACATTCAATTCAAAACATTGATATGTTTGAAAGAGTTGTCAAGTTTGTTATTGAAAATGTTGGAAAAACTTTTTCGGCGAACACAATATTAAATTTTTTTAAAAGCGAAAATAGAAAAATAAGCATTGAAGCGATATATAACTATCTTGAATGGTTGGAAAAAGCCTTTATTGTGTATAGGTGTTCGCGTTATGATTTGCAAGGAAAGTCTATTTTAAAAACGCAAGAAAAGTTTTTTATTGCAGATTCTTCAATAAAATATTGCAAAGTGGGATACAACCCAACTTCTGTTGCTTCTATGCTAGAAAACATTGTTTTTTTTGAATTAAAAAGAAGAGGCTATGATGTTTTTATTGGAAAAAATCAAGAAAAAGAAATAGACTTTGTCGCTAGCAAGCGAGATGAAAAAATCTATGTTCAAGTTTGCAAAGAAATGCCGAAAAATTCTGACCGTGAAATCAAAAATTTGTTAGATATTAAAGACACTTATCCAAAATATATTTTAACATTAGACGATTTTGCAGTGGGAAATATTCAAGGTGTAAAAATAAAAAACATTATAGATTTTTTGGTTGAATAGGTGGCAAAAAAAATTTTGAAATTTACTTCAAAGATTGGTTGGTTTTGAAAAAGTCTTGCCATGGGTTTGGAGTTAGGTACTTTTCAAAGTTGCGAATTGTGACTTGATTTGGTTTGATTTTTGCAAGACTTTCCCACGCTATTGGCATTGAAATGCTTGCGTTTTGTTTTGCACGAAGTGAGTACGGCGAAACACAGGTTGCACCTTTTCCATTTCGCAAAGCATCAACAAAAATCTTGTTTTTTCTTTCCGCTTTTCGTACATTTGCGGTAAATAAGTCAGGATAAGTTGCTTGCATTAAATCGGCAACTTTTTTTGCAAAATCATAAAAAACTTTCCAACTTTTACAACTTGAAAATGGCACAACAATGTGATAACCTTTGCCTCCGCTTGTTTTCAAAAACGAAACAAGGTTAAGGTCATCAAGCGTTTTTTTTAGTTTTATAACACCTTGCCTTAATTTTGCAATCGGCATATTTTCATCGGGGTCAAGGTCAAAAACCATAATGTCGGGTTTGTTGATTTTTTGCACTTTGCTTCCCCAAGTGTGAAACTCAATTGTTCCCATTTGTGCTTCGGCAATAATTCCAATTTTGTCTTGAATATAAAAAAAATCCTCATTGTTTTTGGTGTCAAATTTTTTTATTTGTGGGTTGTCGTTGGAAGTGTGCTTTCTTATAAAACAAGAGTCAGTTATCCCGTTGTGGCAACGAATAACACTCAAAAGTCTGCTTTCAATATAAGGCAAAATATGCTCCGCAATTTTTTGATAATATTTTATAACATCAATTTTTTTGATTTTGTTTTTTTGAAAAACAATGCGGTCGGGGTTTGTTATTTCAACACCTTCAATTTTTGTTTTTTTCATCATTACTCTCCAACACAACATTTTTGGCGTTTTTGTCAGTCCTTAACCCAACGAAACTTGGTTGACGCAAAAATTTGTCTTTGGTAAACCCCGCAAACTTGATTTCTGCGACAAGTTTTGGTTTTAAAAAAATCACATTTTTTTCTTTGATTTTTTCTTCCAAAAAACTTTTGTTTGACTTTAATTTGTCAAAAGTTTGTCTTAATTCTTTTTTCATAATATCAGAAAACCCTGTTCCAACTTTGCCAACAAAAATGAGTTTTTTGTTTGAATAATACCCCAAAAGCAACGCACTTAAATTTTGATTTTTTTCTGTTGTTAAAAACCCAACAATAACAAATTCTTGCCTTTGACTGCACTTGATTTTTATCCAATCGCCGTTTCTTGTGCCAGAATAAACACTGTCAATTTTTTTGCCAACAATGCCTTCAAGCCCCAACTTTTTTGATGCTTCAAAACTTTCTTTTCCTTTGCCAATAATGTATTCGCTTTCAATAATATTTTTGGGGCAACCTTGCAAAATTCTGGTCAAAATTTTTTTGCGTTCAAGCAGTTTTTGTTGCCTTAAATCTGTTCCGTTAAAAGCAAGAATGTCAAACACTACATAAAAAAAATTGTTTTTGCTTGTTCTTAAATTGTTTTGCAAAGCCCCAAAATCTGTTTGACCTTTTTCATTAAAAACTACCATTTCGCCGTCCAAAATCATTGACATACTTTGCGATAAGGAAGTCAATGACAAAGCAATTTGCGAAAACTTTTTTGTGTAATCAATATTGTTTCGAGTTTTTAATTTTACTTTATTTTTTTCAACAAACGCCACAATTCTGTATCCATCATATTTTATTTCAAACAAAAAATTTTTGCCCGTTGGAATTTTGTTTGTCAAAAGTGCCAACTGCGGTTCAATTTTGTCAAACGGGTTTTTTGATATTTTTGTTTTTGAAAACGCAAACTCGTCCTGCTTTTTTATTATCAGCCAATTTTTTTCGTCTATTCTTGTCAAAACAAATTCGCCCTTTGCCTTTTCTCCAAACAAAAAAACTTTTAGCAAACCGCTTTTCAAACCTTTTGGCATTGGCGACAAGGGTAAATATATTCCTTTGTCCCAAATTTCAACTGTGCCACCGCCGTATTGACCTTTGGGTATTGTACCAGAAAAGTTCATATATTCAAGCGGGTGGTCTTCAACATTTATTGCAAGTCGCTTGTGTTTTGGGTCTTGTGAAAGATTTTTTGGCACAGCAAAACTTATTGCAACACCTTTCCATTCTAACCTAAAATCATAATGCTTGGCACGTGCTTCGTGATATTGAATAACAAATTTCAAGTTTTTTTTACTGCTATTTTTGTTGCCTTTTGGTTCGGCGGTTATGTCAAAATTTCTTTTTGCATTATATTCTTTTAGTGTCATTTATTTTGCCTTTACCTTTTTGTTGCCCGCCAAACTCAATTTTAATGCTTCCATAAGATTGATAACATTTGTTGGCTTGACTTCGGCTTTTGCCTGCACAATTTTCTTACCCGCAATTTTTGTTTTTATTGCTTTGACAATTTTTTGATGGTAGTCATCTTTAAATTTTTCGGGCTTAAATTTTTCAGACATTTGATTGATAAGCGAAACCGCAAGTTCCAATTCTTTTTTTGTTGTTTTTACCGCTTTCACGCTTGGTGCTTCTTGCACTTCTTCAAAAAAATACAGTGTGTTTGCAAAAATTCTGCCCGCTTTTGCCCTTATCAAAAGAAGTGTTTCTTTTGTTCCCAAAACTGTTTTTGCTATTCCTGCTTTTTTTTTGCTTTCCATTGCTTCTGCCAAAACCGCAAACGCTTTTTCGCCACCTGTTGCGTTAACATAATACGCTTTGTCAAAATAAATTGGGTAAATTTCGTTTAAATCAACAAATTGCAAAATTGTTATATTTTTGTCTTTGGGCGACTTGATTTTTTCAAAATCCTTGTCATCAAAAATCACATATTTGTCTTTTTCGTATTGAAAACCTTTGACAATATTTTCATTTTTTATTTCCTTGTCATCACAGTCAACACAAGTTTTTTTGTATTTGACTCGACTCATTGTTTTTTTGTCTAGCATATTAAAACCAATGTCGTTGTCTTTTATGCTAACACTTAATGTTATGGGAATATAAACCATTCCAAAAGTTATTGCCCCTTTGTAAGAATATGCCATAAAATTCTCCTGTTTTTAGTTTGATAATTTTGTGCAAAAAAATACACCTTGCTTGCAAAATTTGTTTTACTTTGTTTGCAAATTATTGTAAAATATGCCGAAGGAGTTTTTTTATGTTAAGTGTTGCAATAGATGGACCTGCGGGGGTTGGGAAAAGTACTGTTTCTAAATTGCTTGCAAAAAAATTGGGTTGGAATTGTTTGGATACGGGTGCATTATATCGTGCTTTTACCGTTAAATGTTTGGAACTTAATGTCGATTTTGAAAGTGATATTTCTATTGTTGAAGCATCAAAAAAAATAAAAATTTTTGTCAAATATATTGGTGGAACGCAACATACTTTTGCAAATGGCAAAGATATGACAAGTTTTTTAAGAACAGAGCAGGTTGACAAACTTGTGCCAATAATTTCAAAAGTAAAAGAAGTTAGGCAAAGCATTGTCAAATTGCAAAGAGAGATTGCAACGCAAGAAAATGTTGTGGTCGAAGGGCGGGATATTGGCAGTGTTGTTTTGAAAGACAGCGTTAACAAGTTTTTTTTGACTGCAAGCCCAGAAATTAGAGCAAAAAGGCGATTTGATGAACGAACCGCAAAAGGCGAAAAGGTTGATTTTTTAACAATTTTGACTGACATTTCAAAGCGAGATAAATTGGACACCGAAAGAAAAACATCTCCACTTTTGCAAGCGAAAGATGCAATTTTGGTTGATACGGACAACCTTTCGATTGAACAGGTCGTTGAAAAGATTTTTGAAAACGTGAAAGTTTGAGTGAGCGACAGCGGAATTCGCCCGCAAGGGCGAATGATAACAAAGCGGTTCGGCGAAAGCCGAACCGCTTTGTTATTGCAAGTTGCTTCGCAACTTGCCCGCTGTCGCTGTTTGTCGCACAACTTATCTAAATATAAAATCCGCCATTAACGGCAAAAACTTGACCTGTTATATATTCCGCCTTATCACTTGCCAAAAACAGAGCCATATTTGCAATGTCAGCAGGTTCGCCAAGTCTTCCAATTGGCACAACTTTTTTCACATACGCCAAATATTTGTCGCTTCGGTTTGCGGTTAGCATATCTGTTTTTATTGCACCGGGCGAAATTGCATTTATGCGAATGTTGGAAAGTGCATATTCTTTTGCAAGTGCCTTTGTCAAACTTATAACCGCACCTTTTGAAGCAGAATAAATAGATTCAAGCGACCCGCCCGTTTGCCCCCAAATTGAAGAAATATTGACAATTCTGCCAAACTCATTTTTTAGCATAATTGGCAAAATTTCTCGCGTTGTTAAATACATACCCTTTATATTTGTGTCAAAAATGTCGTCAAAATCTGATTCAACAGTGTCAACAAACAACTTATCAACCGCTATGCCTGCATTGTTAATCAAAACATCAATTTTGCCAAAAATTTTGAGCGACTGATTTACCATATTTTCAACTTCCGCTTTGACCCTAACATCTGCTTTTACAATTATTGCACTGCCACCTTTTGCAATTATTTCATCATAAACCGCAAAACCTTTTTCTTTTGATTTGTTATAATTTATTACAACATTATATCCCGCTTCGGCAAAAGTTTTTGCCATTTCTGCACCAATGCCTCTTGAAGACCCTGTGATTAAAACCGTTTTCTTTTTCATAATGCTAATATTATAGCACAAAAAAAAAGATTTTGCATTTAATTTTTTCAAACAAAAACACCTTGACAAGAAACGATTTTTTTATTATAATATAAGCAGTTAAACATATTTTACAAGTTCTTTTAAAAGGGTTGGTGGAAAATTGAGTCAAACATTAAAATTTTTGGTAGGCAGAGAAAGGGAAGGGCAGATTAACAGCAACAAAAGTTGTTATTTTATAAAAGATGGCGTTATGGTTATCATAAACTGTGGCAAGGGCGTTGTTGACGCAATGCGAAGAACCAAAGTTTTGAACGGCGTTAAAGATGTTTATGTTATAATAACCGATTCCACAAAAGAACATTTATATGACTTGAAAAAGTTTTTTGCAGTGCTAAATATCAACAAAATAACACCAAAACTTGTTGAGTCTATCAGTTTGAACAAAAAACTTATCAAAAAAATGGGCTTGAAAGATGGCGACGATTATCAACTTTTAGAACCTTTGAAAAATAACTGCAAATGGGTCAACTTTTTGGCTGTTCCGCACAACAACAAGTCAATTTCTTGCCCAGTTGAATTGTATTTAGACGACAAAAAAATCTTTTATGGCGGAGATAGTGGAAGCATTCCTTTTGCCATAAAAAATTATGACGAATATTATTTTGATTTTGCCGACTTAAAAGATGAATACCATATGGACTATGAAAAAATCAAAAAACTAGCAAAGAAAAACAATTTAAGAAAAAGTAACATTTGGCTTGTGCATTTAACAAATTTGCGAGCAATGCAAATTGCCGAAAAAATTGGAATGCAAATAGCGGAAGAAGAACGCAAAAAGTTTGAAAAATCCGCCCCAAAACCCCCTTTGTTCAAAAAACCAACAATAGAAAAATAAAAACCATTATCAACGCAATTTTGCGTTGTATATCATCAGCCGTTGGGCTGTATATCACCAAAATGAAGTTTTGTATATCATTCAAGTTGAAATAATATGATATGCAAGCGTTTGCACGCTTGATGATATGCAAGTGCTAACGCACTTGTTGATATACCAAGTTGTGCCAACTTGGATAAAAAAATCTCAATTGTAAAAAATCATTAATTCATCATTCTTCATTATTCACTAATCATTAAAAAAATCACTTGTGTCGTTAAGGCATAAGTGATTTTTTACATGGTGGGAAGGGACGGATTCGAACCATCGAAGCCTAGGCGACAGATTTACAGTCTGTTGCATT
>JAQVWL010000023.1 GCA_028709705.1 Clostridia bacterium | reverse complement strand
TTCAGACGTGTGCTCTTCCGATCTATGGAGAAGGCAAACAATTCAAGAACTTATACATTTTGGCTAACTATTTTGTTAATAATAGTTGCAATAGTTTTATTTTTTGTTATTCCTAGAACTGATTATAATCTTGCTTTTACAAATGTAAATACAACAAAAGTAAATTATCTTTTAGCAGATTCAAACAATAATACGATAGAGTATTATACAAATGTTGTATATGGTTTAGCTGACATATCACAAACGAACAAGGACAAAATCATAAACAACAACCTTTTGACTCAATCTATGTTTTTGACCAACTATTTTGTCAAAAATTCGCTTGCCTTTGTAAATCACAACGCTGATTATAATTCAAATATAAATCTTCAAAACACGGCTAAAAATGTTATATTAAATCAAATAGCAAGCATACAAAGTTATTGTGAAACAACATTGACGGAATATTTGAAACCAGAAACTGTTAAAACTTCTGTTACAAACAATCAAATTGCAGCAATTTATATAAATCAATTAAATAGCCTAACTATTGCTTTTGCAAATTTTTATGACATAACGGCTGATATAATTGAAAAAAGTGCAATTAATTGTATGGAAGTTAATCCGCTATCCATTGCTGTCAACTCAAATTTTAACGATTGCGTTCAAAGAATAATAAATCAAGATACAATTTCAACTACCACAACTCAAAGTTTAGTTAATGCTGTCAATACAATGTATGCAAACACTTATTATCAAAATTATTTTACAAATGCAGTAACAATCAGCAATGTTGTTTCTACTTTTAACAGTATAGCATAAAGCGGGAAAAGGGAGAAAAATGAAAAAAGTTTTAATTTTAGTCATGTTAATAGTTTTGTGTGTTCCAATCTTTTTCGCTTGTGACAACAATAGCACAATTTGGATAACTACCAATGCCAAATTAGCCGAATTTTTAAACGGAGAAACTGTCAATTATGATGAATTTATAGAAGGTAACATAACCTTTTCAAGTGAACTTGAAACCAAAAGAGATGAAATTGACAGCCAATTTTATGACTTGACATATTACGAAACAATTTTGGGTGCTTGCTTTGCAAATGTCCAAAAGCATATTGGTAGTTTTACGATAACACCAATACAAAATTTAAATCAAGCAACATCACAATGTTTGCAAATAAATGGTGCGTTAAGCGATTTGACTGCCGAAATTGAAGTTTTTAATACTACCAAACAAAAGTTTTTGACTGATACAAACAGTTTGAGTTTTGACAATGTTATTGCCATATCAAAATTAAATTCTTTTAAAAAGTCATTTTATAATTTAATAAAAAAAGCAAATACTTTTAATCAGACTTTTACAAACGCATATGCAACTTTATATGGTGGAATTGTTGAAACAGACACTGCAAATTCAAACACAGTTTATAATTCTGTTGGTGTAGTTTATGCGGATTTAATCAATACCTATATAACTTATGGGTTTGCAGAATTTAATGGCAACTGTGCAGATGAAAATAATTTTTATAACAGCATTTTAAGTTTAAAAACCAAACTTAGTACCAGTGAATGCAATTCAACAAACTATGCAAGTTGGCTAACTTTTTATCAAAGTTACCAAAGTGAAAAATCTATGTTTTTGACTGCCTTGGCAAATATGGATTTGACAGCAGACAACTCTAATCCAACTGAAATACAACAAGTATATTTAAACAAAATAAATAGTTTTGTAAACACAAATGCTTCTTTGTTTATTAACAAAACTATAACCTTATTTAATTAAAAGGAAATTAAATGGAAAATAAAAAAATTGCAGATTTATTATACCCAAATGCAAAACCAACAAGTTTTTGGGAGCAGAAATATCCACCAAGAAATTTGCCTAACGGTGCAGAAGTTACTAGATTTGCACCGAGTCCAACGGGTTATTTGCATATCGGGCATTTTTTTCAAAGTTTGTGCGACAAATTTATTGCCAAAAGCACAAATGGGGTTTTTTATTTTCGAGTTGAAGACACTGACAAAAAAAGAGAAGTGGCCGACTCTGTTGATGTCGCTATTGATACCCTTTCTCAATTTGGTATCGAATACGATGAAGGAGTATTAAAAGGCGGAAAAGAAAAGGGAAATTATGGTCCTTATACCCAAAGCCAAAGATTAGAAATTTACAATTCTTTCGCAAAGTATTTAGTAGAAAAAGGAAAGGCCTATCCTTGTTTTTGTGAAAAGCCTGAAAACTTTGCAGAAATTTTGGAAAAAAGAAGCGAACAACTTGAAGAAAATGAAACATTAGAAGAAAAAGATGTTTGTAGAAATTTATCATTTATAGAAATTGAAGAAAAAATAAAACAAAAAAAGCCTTTTGCTTTAAGATTAAAATCTTTTGGAAATTTTGAAAACATTATCAAATTTAGTGATGTAGTAAAAGGCGAAAGAGAAATAAGAGAAAATCAAAAAGATATTGTGCTAATCAAGAGCAATGGTTTACCTGTTTATGCTTTTGCTCACGCAGTTGATGACCATTTAATGAGAACTACGCTAGTTGTTAGGGGGGAAGAGTGGTATCCATCAGTTTCTTCGCATTTAGAACTATTTGATGCACTTGATTTTAAAAGAGTAAAATATGCACATAATCCTGTAATTTGCAAACTTGATGAAAACGGCAATAAGCGAAAAGTTTCAAAAAGAAAAGACAAAGAAGCCGATATGAGATTTTTTGTTCAAGCTGGATATCCAAGTAATGCGATTTTGGAATATTTGTTAAATTTGGCAAATAGCAATTTTGAAATATGGAGAAAAAACAATCCAACAACTCCGATAGCAGATTTTAATTTTTCGGCACAAAAAATTACACCATCGAACCCAATGTTTGACTTTGCCAAACTAAACGACATATCAAAAACTATTATCTCTAAAATGACGGCGGAAGAAATATTATCAAATATATTGCTTTGGGCGGAAATTTTTGATAAAGAAATTTACAAAATATTATCAAAAGACAAAACCTATTCCCTAAAAGTTTTAAACATTGATAGAGACACCCCAAAACCTAGAAAGGATATTGCAAAATATGAAGATGTAAAAACCGTTTGGGGATATATGTTTGATGATTTGTTTGACTCAGATTATGAACTTGAAGACACAAACATTGAAAATATGAAAGAAGTTTTGAAAGAATATATAAAAATTTATGAACCTAATGACACAAAAGATGAATGGTTTGACCGCATAAAAGAAATGTCAGACAAATTAGGATACGCAGTTGACAACAAACTTTTCAAACAAAATCCACAAAATTATAAAGGCAATGTAGCGTTAGTTTGCGAATATATTCGTATCGCAATAACGGGTAAGAAAAACTCTCCCGACTTGTACTCAATTTGTCAAGTATTGGGAGAGCAAAAAACTATTGCAAGATTAATGTTTTTATAAAAATTAATTATGCAATTTATTAAAATCAGTCACATCAAGAGAAAAGGTAACCAAATCTGTATTGGCATCTGCGAACTCTTCTTTGATTGATTTTTTTATTTTTGGTA